>CAYWDR010000125.1:0-10771 GCA_964457075.1 uncultured Solibacteraceae bacterium | reverse complement strand
GCCCGAGGGCTTCAAGGTGTTCAGCCCCAAGCAGATCGCCGGCATCGTCTCCAGCGTCATGGGCGCCATCACGGCCGTGGCCGGCGGCATGGTGAGCATCGCCCTCCTCGTGGGCGGCATCGGCATCATGAACATCATGCTCGTCAGCGTCACGGAGCGGACGCGGGAGATCGGCATCCGCAAAGCCGTGGGCGCCAAGCGCCGCGACGTCATGCTCCAGTTCCTCATCGAGGCGGCCCTCCTCTCCGTGCTGGGAGGCGCCATCGGCATCGGCCTGGGCTACGCCCTGGGCGCGGCCCTCGGCAAGGCCCTCCTCGGCGTCGTGGGCGGCATCCCCCTCTGGGCCCTCATCAGCGCCTTCGCCGTGCCCGCCGCCATCGGCCTCATCTTCGGCCTCTACCCCGCCGCCAAGGCCAGCAAGCTGGATCCGATCGAGGCGTTGCGCTTCGAATGAAGCCGCCCTCCCCACGGAGGCCCTGCGGGCCGCCGTGGGGAAATGTCGTGAACCAAAGGTGACCGCCGCCGCACAATGGAGGGGTCAACCTTCTTACAGATCCCCCTGGCGGGTCAGCATTGGATGGGCTCATGAAGCGGAAGAACTGGATGATGCTCGGCGGCGGGGCCATGCTCGTGGCCGGGCTCGCGGGTTGGAAGGTGTTCGGCGGAGCCTCGGAGGGCGAGACCCTCTTCACCGCTGAAGCCGTCCGCCGCCAGGATCTGCGGGAGAGCGTCTCCGCCAATGGGGAGATCCAGGCGCTCACGAAGGTGAACGTGGGCACCACCGTCACGGGGGAGATCAAGGTGATCCACGTGAAGGACGGCCAGACGGTGAAGGCGGGCGATCTGCTCGTGACCATCGATCAGGAGCGGTTCAAGCAGGATCTCAACCGCGCGGAACTGGGCCTGAGCATGGCCCGGCAGGATCAGGCGAACGCCGAAGCCACCTTCAAGAAGCAGGACGCCACCTTCCAGCGGCAGGAGAGCCTCTTCAAGCAGAGCCTCATTTCCGTGGAGCAGTTCCAGGATGCCAAGCTCGCGCGCGATAGCTCCGGCATCGCCCTCCAACGCTCCAAGGTCTCCGTGCAGCAGTCCCAGGCCCAGGTGGCCCTCGCCGAGGATGCCCTCAGCAAGACGGTGCTTCGCGCCCCCATGACGGGCCGGGTGACGGGCCTCAAGGCCGAGAAGGGCGAGATGGCCATCGCGGGGCAGACGAACATCGCCGGGGCGACGCTCATGGTCATCTCGGATATGGGGGAGATGCTCGCCGAGGCCAAGGTGGGCGAGCTGGAGGTCTCCAAGCTGCGCCCGGGCCAGCCGGCCGAGGTGCAGGTGGACGCCATGCCCGGCATGGTGTTCCAGGCCAAAGTCTTCAACGTGGCCAATAGCGTGGATCGCGCCCAGACCGGCGGCATGATGGGCGGCAGCCAGGAGGCCCAGAACTACAAGGTGCGCGTGCAGCTCCAGGGCAGCCGCGCGGAGCTGGATCAGCTCCGCCCCGGCATGAGCGCCCGGGTGGTGGTGCTCGCCAACGAGATCAAGCAAGCCGTCACCGTGCCCTTGCAATCGGTGCTGGAGCGGGAGGATCGCAGCGGCGGCCTGGGCCTCGTGGCCCGCACCCGCACGGCCATCTTCGTCCTGAAGGATGGCGCCGTGGAGGAGCGCGTGCTCAAACTCGGCGCCACCACCCGCCGCCAGGCGGAGGTGCTGGAGGGCGTGAAGGAGGGCGAACAAGTCATCACGGGCCCCACCAAGGGCCTCGCCACCCTCGCCTCCGGAAAGAAGGTGAAGCTGGCCAAGGCGGGAGCCGCCAAGTGAGGCCCTGGTCCACCCAGGCCCGGGAGCAGCTGCGGGCGGCCCTTCAAAGCATCTGGGCCCACCGCCTGCGCTCCGTGCTGACGACGCTGGGCATCATCATCGGCGTCACGTCCGTCATCACAGTAGTGAACCTCACGAAGAGCCTAGAAGCCCGCATCATGGCCGACGTGAACCAGGAGGGGAGCCTCACCTTCTTCCTCAGCCCCGGCATGTCCAACAAGGCCTGGCGCGCCGGCAAGAAGGTGAAGCGCCAGCCCCTGGACGCCGAAACCATCCGCGACCTCCAGGAGATGGTGCCCCAGGTAAAACTGGCTTCTCCGGATATGTACATCTGGGGCCGCAACTCGGCCAAATCCGGGGATATCACACGCCGCGTCTTGATCCATGCCATCGGCGAGCAGGGGCTCGACCTCGCCAATCTCAAGCTCGCCGATGGCCGCCCCTTCAACGCCACCGACCGCAGCACCCGGGCGCCCGTGGTGGTGCTGGGCGCCCGCATCGCCGAGGAGCTCGGGCTGGAGAAGGGCGTGGGGCGCACCTTCACCATCAACGGCCAGACCGCCGAAGTGGTGGGCCTGCTCAAGAAGCAGGGGGACATGCCCTTCGTGCCCCAGGACGATGAGGCCTTGTGGGGGCCCGATAACGAGGTCTACGTGCCCTTCGGAAGTTTCAAGGAATTCATGCAGCCCTGGATGCTGAACAACATCAGCTATCGCCTCCAGGTGGACCCCGCCCTCTCCTCCGCCGACGCCGAAGAACTGCTGCGCACGAGCCTCCGCCGCGTGCGGGGCCTGCGGGGCGACGACGTGGACAACTTCGACCTCTCCACGAACCAGAAACAAGTGGAGATGGTGGAGAAGCTCACGGGCAGCCTCATGCTGGCCGCCGGCGGCATGGTCTCCATCAGCCTCCTCGTGGGCGGCATCGGCGTCATGAACATCATGCTCGTCAGCGTCACCGAGCGGACCCGCGAGATCGGCATCCGCAAGGCCCTGGGCGCCCGGCGCCGGAACATCCTCACCCAGTTCCTCATCGAAGCCACCCTCCTCTGCCTCGTGGGCGGCCTCATCGGCCTCGCCCTGGGCCTCTCCCTGGGCGGCCTCCTCAGCCAGCTCCTCCTCAAGCAGATGGGCAGCGTGCCCCCCTGGGCCATCGCCGCCGCCTTCCTCGTGCCCGCCGCCGTGGGCCTCGGCTTCGGCATGTATCCCGCCGCCAAGGCCAGCAAGCTGGATCCGATTGAGGCGCTGCGGTACGAATGAGGACGCCCCGTTTGGTTTAGGCAGGAAGCGCCCGCATGGCGGCGCGGCGGTAAAGGAATAAAGTGAATCAAGTGATGGCCAACCCAGTCCGGGGCCGAAGAGCCTTCCCTTAGCGTGATAGGGGCTCCCATGCATGCTGGGAGTATTCAAGTTCGCCTGTTGGGCATCCTTGCTATTGGGGTGATCTGTTCCCTGATCGCCTGCAGCGGAGGCGCCGGGCCAGCCACGGTCGCTGCCCCGGGCCCATCGACTCCCGTGGCGCTGGAGCTGAACCCCAGTTCCTCGGACGTCAGCATGGGCGATTCAATCTCAATAACCGCCTCCGTTTCGGGGAGCACCGACACCTCCGTCACGTGGAGCGTGGACGGGATCCCCAACGGCAATGCAAGCGTGGGGACCATTTCAGGCAGTGGAAATACGGTCACCTACACGGCGCCGGACTCCGAGGGCACGCACACCATCATCATCGTGAGCCGGGCGGACGCCACGAAAAACACCACGGCCACGATCCGGATCCGCCCGCCAAAATTGGCGGTGAGCATCTCCCTGAGTCCGGCCACTGCGACCGTCGCCGTCGGCGCCTCCCAGCTCTTCACGGCCACGGTCTCGAATGCGAGTGTAACGACGGTCACCTGGACCCTCGATGGGATGGCCACGGGAAACAGCACGGCAGGCACGCTCAGCGGGAGCGGCTCCACCATCACCTATACGGCCCCCGCCGGCACGGGAAGCCACCTCCTTGTCGCCACCAGCGCCGCGGATCCCAGCAAGTCGGCCTCGTCCGCCATTTCAGTGTTCGTGCCCGCCACGGTCACTGCGGTGGCCGTGAGCCCTGCCAGCCTGAACCTAACCACTGGGGCCCAGAACACCTTCACGGCGACGGTGACGGGCACGGGGTCCTTTAACCCGGGCGTGACTTGGTCCGCCCAACGGGGCAGCATCACTACCACGGGCCTCTACACCGCTCCCTCAACCGGAGGGAGCGACACGGTAACCGCCGCCAGCGTGCAGACTCCAACCCGGACGGCCTCCGCCACCATCGCCGTGGCGGTGCCAAACACCATCACGTCCGTGGCGGTCAGTCCGCCGACGTTGAGCCTGAGCACGAACACTCAGAGCCAGTTCACGGCGACGGTCACGGGCACGGGGGCCTTCAGCCCGGGCGTGAACTGGACCGCCCAGCGGGGGGGCATCACCGCCGGGGGCCTATATACGGCTCCAGCCACCGTCGGCACCGATGTCGTGACGGCCGTGAGCACCCAGGATCCCACCAAGAGCGCCGCTTCGACGCTCACGGTGGCCATTCCGAACACCGTTACGTCCGTGGCGGTGGCACCGGGAACCCTGGGCCTGAACACGGGGACCCAGCAAACCTTCACCTCCACCGTGACGGGTACGGGAACCTACAGCCCGGCGGTCACCTGGACGGCCCAGCGGGGCACCATCACGAGCGCAGGGCTCTATACGGCCCCAACCACGGCCGGCAGCGACGCCGTGACCGCCACCAGCGTGCAGGATGCCACCAAGGCTGCCACCGCCAACCTCACGGTGACGGTGCCCATCACGATCACATCCGTGGTCCTAAGCCCCTCGACCCTGAGTTTGAACACGGGGACCCCGCAAGCCTTCACTTCCACCGTGACGGGTACGGGAACCTACAGCTCGGCGGTCACCTGGACGGCCCAGCGGGGCACCATCACGATCGCAGGGCTCTATACGGCCCCAACCACGGCCGGTAACGACACGGTGACCGCCACAAGCGTGCAGGACACCTCCAAAACCGCGACGGCCAGCCTCACCGTGACCGCCCCGCCCACCGTCACCGCGGTGGCCGTGAGTCCTTCGGTCCTGGCGTCGAGTGCGGGCGGCCAATCCCAATTCGCCGCAACGGTGACGGGCACGGGCGCCTACAGCTCGACGGTCACCTGGTCCGCACAGCGGGGAGCCATCACCAGCGCAGGGCTCTATACTGCGCCAGACACGGGTGGTAGTGACGTGGTCACCGCGACGAGCGTGCAGGACGTCACCCGGAACGCCACCGCCAACGTCAGCGTGACCTCGCCGGCTTCGGTGACGTCAGTCGTGGTGAGCCCGGGGACCCTGACGGTGGCCGCCTCCTCCCAGACCCAACTCACGGCGACGGTCACCGGGACGGGATCCTACCTACCGGACGTTACCTGGTCCGCCCAGCAGGGCAGCATCACCAGCACGGGGCTCTATTCCGCCCCGGCCTCCGGTGGAACGGACATGGTGACCGCCACCAGCACCTCCGATCCGACCAAGTCCAGCTTCGCCCTCATCACCGTTCAGGCCCCCGTCTCAGTGGCGGTCTCCCTTTCGCCCTCCGGGACGGTCCAGACCAACGCCCTCGCCACGCTCTCCTTTACATCCACCGTCACCGGGTCCACGAACACCGCCACCACCTGGACTGTAGATGGCATCGCCAACGGCAATGCCACCGTTGGGACCCTCATCGTCAGCGGCGGCACGGCCACGTACACGGCCCCGTCCACCGCCGGCACCCACACGCTGACTGCGACGAGCGTCGCCGACCCCACCAAGTCCAGCATGGCCACCTTGATCGTGAACAGCATCGTCACCCTCGGGCCCCTCGCCGCCTTCCCGGGTTGCGAGGGGATGGGATGCGGAGCGACGGGTGGGCGGGGAGGCGTGGTCTACACCGTGAACACGCTCTCAGATACGACCAATCCAGGGGCCGTCCCTTGGAATGGCCCCAATGGACCTACGTGCTCGCTCCGCGATGCCATGTTGAAGAGCGGACCCCGGACCATCGTGTTCTCGGTGGGCGGGACCATCGTCCTTCACTCAGCCATCTACCCCGTGCCACCCAATCTGACCATCGCGGGACAGACGGCCCCAGGTGGAGGTATTCAGATCACCGGCGACGGGACCTTTGGCAGTGGCGGATCCATGATTTGGATCGCCGGGAACACCATCCTTCAGTACCTTCGGATCCGCCCCGGTAATGCACCCCTCAACACGAGCAATCAGGGGCTGACTGGGATCACGATTTCCATGCCCGCCCCCCATGATGTGGTCATTGACCACTGCTCCTTTGAGTGGGATAGCAATAAGGCCGTTGGATGGTGGTCTGAGACTGGAGTCCAGCGCAACACCTTCTCCTGGAACCTGGAGGCAGAGGGCCTTGCCTCACACAGCACCGGCCCCTTGGTCGGTGGGTACAACATGGGCCAAGCGAATCTCGATCAGTCCAGCTGGGACGCACACCACAACGTCCTGGCCACCATCGACCATCGCTTGCCCCATACCAATCTCAAATATGGGAGATGGATCAACAACCTGGTCTTTGGTTACAACTATGCCGTGCTGGTGCGCGGGGGAACCCAATTCGATCTCATCGGCAACGTTTGGGAAGGAACCGCTTCCGGGATCAAGTCCAACCCCGCGAAGGCCGAGGTTCGTTGGGCGGATACCGTGGCCCACAATGAGAACAACATCGTTCCCGGAGGCACGGCGAAGATCTACATGAGCAACAATTTCGGCCCCAACAACCCGACGGGCACCCTCGATAACTACACGGCGATGTTCCGGATTGCGGCCAGCGAGAACTCTCAACTCGACAACAACGTCGTCAGCTCCACCTACAAGGCCACGGCGCCGACCATTCCCGTAGCGCTCAACGGCTGGCCGATCACCATCACGCCCCTCGCGACGAGAGGTGACTTAATGACCCTCCTGACTCCCACCGTAGGTGCCTACCGGCGACTCGCCCCGGACGGATCCTGGGAGCCCAACCGTGATTCGTTGGATGCCCGGATCATTGCCTACATCTTGAATCCGGCGACCAGCCCAACCACCCTGGTGCCCTCGGCTGGAACGCTTCCAACCCTGGCTGCGGGATCGCCAATCGTCAGCTCCATTGGGGATGGCATCTCCGATGAATGGAAGCTCGCCCACGGGCTCAGCATCAGTGATCCCACCCTTGCCAACACCATCCGGCCCAACGCCCATGGGTTCACCCTCCTTGAGCTCTACCTGTCGGGCCTGTTCCCCAATGGCACACCCTTGCCTTAGCGGGTGTCGCCGAGGTGGTTCAGCGGTGATTCCCGGAAGCCCCTAGCACTTGGCCGAGGAAGGCCTGCGCCGCGTGGCTGAGTTCAGCTTGCGGGCGATGGACGACCCGAATCGCCCGCTCGATGGTCATATCCCGGATCTTCAATTCCTTCAGCTGCCCGCTTGCAATGGCGTCCGACACGCTCATGCGGGGGAGGATGGCGAGGCCGGCGCCGCGGATGACGAAGGCCTTGATGGTCTCGATGGTGGCGAGCTCCACGGCGATGTGCAGAGGCGTGCCGTGCTCCGCGAAGAAGTCCACGAGGCGGGTGCGGGCGGGGGTGCGCGCGTTGTGGGCCACGAAGGTCTCCTGCCCCAACTCCTCCACGCGCACCTCCTTTCGCTTGGCGAGGCGATGGCCGGGCGGAACGACGAGCACCAGGGGGTCCCGGTGGATGAGGTCGCTCTCCACCCCCGCCGTGCCGGGATCGAAGGAGGTGAAGCCCACGTCCAGCCCGTACTCCAGCACCTGCCGCGGGATCTGCTCGGAGTTACTGCGGAAGACCTCCACCTTGATATGAGGATAGGCCTGCCGATAGGCCACCAGGAGTTCGGGCAGCAGGTAGAGGGAGGTGCTCTCGTTGGCGCCGATGCGCAAGCGCCCCCGAGTGAGCCCCCGCAGCTCAGCAATGGAGGTCTGGGCCTCCTCCCGCAGGAAGATGAGCCGGTGGGCGTAGTTCTGCAGCAGGCGGCCCGCCTCCGTAGGCACCACTTTGCGGGGGGTGCGATCCAGCAGCCGCTCGCCCAGCTCATCCTCCAGGCGCTTCAGCGCGAGGCTGAGGGCGGGCTGGGTGCGGCCCACGCGCTCGGCGGCGCGGGAGAAGTTGCCCTCGTCGACGACGGCAAGGAAGAAGGAGAGTTGGTCGAATTCCATGGGGCCTCTCAGACAATACTATTTGAATTTCTTATTGCTTTGTTTATTTTAATTATTTTTTGATATCGATTCCGGACCCTAGCCTCTCTAGTACGGGGAGGCCTCCATGGGCCCATCACGCATCCGCATCTTCGACACGACGCTCCGGGACGGCGAGCAGTCCCCCGGCTGCTCCATGCACTTGGAGGAGAAGCTGCGCATGGCCCTCCAGCTGGAGCGCCTGGGGGTGGACGTCATCGAGGCGGGCTTCCCCGTGGCCTCCGACGGCGACTTCGAGGCCGTGCGGGCCATCGCCAAGGCCCTGCAACACCCCATCGTGGCGGGCCTCTGCCGGGCCCTCCCCTCCGATATCGACCGCGCCTGGGAAGCCCTCAAGGAGGCCGCCCACCCCCGCATCCACACCTTCCTCGCCACCTCCGATATCCACTTGGAGCACAAGCTGCGCCTCAGCCGCGAGGAGGCCCTCGCCATGGCCGTCGCTGGCGTAAAGCATGCTCGGGCCCTTTGCACGGACGTGGAGTTCAGCGCGGAGGACGCCACCCGCACGGATGCCGGCTACCTCTGCACGGTCATCGAAGCCGTCATCGAGGCGGGCGCCACCACCGTGAACATCCCCGACACCGTGGGCTACACCACCCCCACCGAGTATTTCCAGCTCATCCGCACCCTCGTGGAGCGGGTGCCGAACATCGATCGCGCCGTCATCAGCGTCCACTGCCACAACGATCTGGGCCTGGCCGTGGCCAACAGCCTCGCCGCCATCGAGGCGGGCGCGCGCCAAGTGGAATGCACCGTCAACGGCATCGGCGAACGGGCGGGCAATGCCGCCTTGGAAGAGGTGGTCATGGCCCTCAAGGTGCGCCAGGACCGCCTGCCCTACGTGAGTGGCATCCGCACCGCGGAGATCGCCAAGAGCAGCCAGCTCCTCTCCAACATCACGGGCGTCCACCCCCAGCCCAACAAGGCCATCGTCGGCAAGAACGCCTTCGCCCACGAGAGCGGCATCCACCAGCACGGCGTCCTGCGCAACCGCGCCACCTACGAGATCATGACCCCCGAGAGCGTGGGCGTGAAGGTGCAGCACATCGTGCTGGGCAAGCACAGCGGCCGCGCCGCCCTCGCCCAGCGCTACCAGGAGATGGGCTACGACCTCGCCAAGCCCGAGCTGGAAAAGGCCTACAAGCTCTTCACGAAGCTCTGCGACGTGAAGAAGGAGGTCTTCGAGGAGGATCTCGTGGCCATCTTGCGCGACGGCCTCAGCGACATCCCCGAGACCTGGAAGCTGCGCCTGGCCCAAGTCACCGCCGGCACCCAAGGCTACAGCCACGCCCTCGTGCAGCTTCGCCACGGGGATCAGGAACCCAGCGGCACCGGCCACGGCGACGGCCCCGTGGCGGCCCTCGTGGATGCCATCGCCGGCCTCACCACCATCCGCGGCGAGATCCTCGACTTCCAGGTGCGCGCCGTCAGCGAAGGCAGCGACGCCGTGGGCGAGGTCTTCATGAAGGTGGAAATCGAAGGCGGCCTCCTCACCGGCAAGGCCGCCAGCACCGACATCATCGAAGGCTCGGCCCGCGCCTACTTGAACGCCGTCAACAAGGCCCTGCATGCCCGCCAGCTCAAGGCGGCGCGGCAGGCGGTCACGGCCTAAAAGGATGAACCACCAAGACACCAAGAACACCAAGAAAAGCAAAAGAGAAGAACCCTGAATCAAATCAAACCTCCACCTCCCCTGCCATCCGTTTTTCTTGGTGTCCTTGGTGTCTTGGTGGTGAATCAGTTCCTTTCCCGAGGCGAATACCCATGCCGATGACCATCACCGAGAAAATCCTCGCCGCCCACTCGGGCCGGGAGTCCTTGCGCCCGGGCGAGATCGTGAACGCGAAGCTGGACCTCGTCATCTGCCACGAGGTGACGACGCCCCCCGCCGTGGAGATGCTGCGCAAGCTGGGCATCACGAAGGTGTGGGATCCCACCAAGATCCTCGTGACGCCCGACCACTTCGTGCCCAACAAGGACATCAAGAGCGCGGAGCTCACGAAGGCCCTCCGCCAGTGGCGGGAGGAGCAGGGCATCGAGCGGTATTACGAGATCGGCAACCACGGCATCTGCCACGCCCTGGCACCGGAGCAGGGCCACGTGCATCCCGGCATGACCATCATCTGCGGCGATAGCCACACCACCACCATGGGGGCTCTGGGCACCTTCGCCTCCGGCGTGGGCAGCACGGATCTCGCCGCGGGCCTCGCCACGGGCGAGCTGTGGTTCCGCGTGCCCGAATCCATCCTCTTCAATCTGGAAGGCACGCCCCAGCGCGGCGTCTACAGCAAGGACATCATCCTTGAGATCATCCGCCGCATCGGCGTGGATGGCGCCCGCTACATGGCCATGGAATACCGCGGCAGCACCCTGCCCCACCTCACCATGGAGGCCCGCTTCACCATCACCAACATGGCCATCGAGGCCGGCGGCAAGAGCGGCATCTTCCCCGTGGACGCCATCTCCGAGGCCTACTTGGCCGAGCGCACCCCCGAGAAGGGCATCCGCTACGAGAGCGACGAGGATGCCGTCTACGCCCAGACCCACACCATCCGCGTGGATGAGCTGGAGCCCATGGTCGCCCTGCCCGGCCTGCCCAGCAATGGCGTCGCCATCTCCGAGACCAAGGCCGTGAAGATGGATCAGGTCTACATCGGCAGCTGCACCAACGGCCGCATCGAGGACCTCC
>CAYWDR010000124.1:0-10894 GCA_964457075.1 uncultured Solibacteraceae bacterium | reverse complement strand
GCCCGAAGCCCGAAGCCCGAAGCCCGAAGCCCGAAGCCCGAAGCCCGAAGCCCCAAATCACGCTCCCCGCCGCTTCCGTTCCTCCAAATCCTCCAGCACTGCGTCCGGCACGCGCAGGCTGCCCCGGCCCACGCCGAGGCGGAGGCCGGGCTTGTTGGTGCCGTGGTAGTCGCTGCCGCCGCTGACGGCCATGCGGAGCTTCTCGGAGAGCCTGAGGAAGTGGTGCTGCTGGGCAGGCTGGTACTCACCGTAGTAGGCCTCGAAGCCCTCCACGCCCAGGCGCTGGAGCTCGGCCATGGGCTCACGCCAGTCGAATTCGCCGCGGTAGAAACGGCCGGGGTGGGCCACGATGGGGATGCCGCCGGCCTCACGGATCCAGCGGGCGGCCTCGGCCGGTTCCAATTCGTCCCGCTCGACGTAGGCCGGCCCGCCGTCGCCGATGAGGCGGTCGAAGGCCTCCTGGGCCCGGGTGACGTAGCCCTTGGTCTTTAGGGCCATGGCGAAGTGCATCCGGGAGATCAGGGGGCTATCCGCGTGGGCCTGGACGTCCGCCAGCTCCAGGGGGCAGCCCACCTCTTGGAGGCGCTTCACCATGCGGCCGTTGCGGTCGTCGCGCCGTTCCCGGAGCTCCTTCAGGCGAGCCTGGAAGGTGGCGTCATCGGGATCCACGAGGAGGCCCAGCATGTGCAGGCTGCGATCCAGGAACTTGCAGCTCAGCTCAGTGCCCGCGAGCAATCTGACCTTCACGTGGGGCTGCATGGCGAGGAAGCGGGGGATGCCATCCAGGGTGTCGTGGTCCGTGAGGCAGGCCGCCGTGAGGCCCGCCTCCTCCGCCAGGAGGGCCAGGGCCTCCGGAGCGTCGGTGCCATCGCTGAAGAGGGAATGGAAGTGGAAATCGATCATTGAACGTTCATTGTCTCACCAAACGCACTCACCCCTTCTCCATGCGTGCGTTCGTCCGGTACAGCGCCGCCAGCAGCACGGCCACCGCCTGGAACAGCTCCGGCGGGATGAGGCGGTCGATCTCAAGGGGTTCCAGGGCGGCCATGAGATCGGCATCGCGCTCGATGGGAACGCCCGCCTCGCGGGCCGCTTCCAGGATGCGCTCCGCGAGCTTGCCTTCGCCCCTGGCCACGAGGCGCGGGGCCGTGTCCTGATAGGGAGCCTCGGGGCGGTACCGCAGGGCGGCGGCCCGGGGCCGGTGGATTCGACTCATGCCCTTCCTCTCGGCAACAAAACGCCCCGGCTGGAGCCGGGGCGTTTTGTTGCCGAGAGGAAAAGCGCTACTGGACGAAGCTGTTCTCGTCCACTTCGTCCGGCAATTCCTCGGTGGTGAGGCGGCGGAAGAGGGGCACGTCGGAGAGGCTGAAGAAGCTCATGTACGCGAAGCCGCTGAAGAACAGCCAAAGGAAGGGCACGGAGGCCCACTTGCGGATGTAGATGGAGACCAGCAGGGCGCCGAAGTAGTACACGGCGAAGAGGGCCTCTAGGTAGGTGATGAGGCTCTTGGGCACCTTGTAGGCGCGCTTCTGAACGGATTTGCCGCCCGCTTCCACGCCGAGCTTGGGGGTGCGCTTGAATTCCTTGTCGTCCGTGAAGAAGCCTTCCAGCACGGCCTTTGCCTGGTTCAGGGCGAGGCCGATGCCGAGGCCCATGAGGGCGGGAATGTACTTGATGCGCTTGGTCCAGCCGTGGTTGTCCGTGAGCTCCCGCTGAGAGAGGCCGAAGTAGAGCCCCACGCTGACGGCGTTCAGCAGGAAGAAGGGGCCGTCGGTGGCGAGCAGGACGTACCAGGGCGTTCCGGCCCGCAGGATCATGCAGGGCACCATGAGAATGGCGAGCACGACCATGAGCATGTAGTTGCAGTTGGCGGTGAGGTGGAACCAGCACTCCAATTTCGTGTGCAGGCTCTCCTTGCTCGTCCAGATGGTCTTCATGAGCTTGCGGATGACCTGGGCGTTGCCCTTGGCCCAGCGGTGCTGCTGGCTCTTGAATGCGTTGACCTCCACGGGAAGCTCGGCGGGAACGACGAGATCCTTGAGGTAGACGCCCGTCCAGCCCTTGAGCTGGGCGCGGTAGGAGAGGTCCGCGTCCTCCGTGATGGTGTCGTGCTGCCATCCGCCTGCGTCGGCGATGGCGGCCACGCGCCACATCCCCGCGGTGCCGGAGAAGTTGAAGAAGGCGTTGGAGCGGTTGCGGGCCGTGTGTTCGAAGACGAAGTGGCCGTCGAGCAGGATGGCTTGCACCTGGGTTAGCAGGCTGAAGTCGCGGTTGATGTGCGCCCAGCAGCCCTGGACGAAGGCCACGTTGCCGTCGGCGAAGTGGGGAACGGCGTTGCGGAGGAAATCCTCGGTGGGGATGAAATCCGCGTCGAACATGGCCACGAATTCACCCTTGGCCACCTTCAGCCCCTCGTGGAGGGCGCCGGCCTTGAAGCCCGTGCGGTCCGTGCGATGCAGATGCACGATATCGAAGCCCAGGGCCTGATAGCGGGCGCAGACGGCCTGGGCGAAGCCCTTGGTCTCGTCCGTGCTGTCGTCCAGGAGCTGGATCTCCAGCTTCTCCTTGGGCCAATCCATGCGGATCACGGAATCCACGAGGCGCTCGACCACGTTGATCTCGTTGAAGATCGCCAGCTGCACGGTGACGTGGGGCAGGTAGTTGGCATCGCCCTTGGGCCGGGGCGCGTCCTTTTTGTGGCGGAAGTACAGCACCAGCATCCACAGGCGATGGGCGCCGTAGACGCTAAGGACGGTCAGAATGGCGAAGTAGGTTCCGAGAACCAGATTCTTCAGGATGTCCAAGCAGGGCTCCCCAAGGCGACGCGGCCGCCGACTTTATTTTGCCAAAGGACCTTTGGAATTCCAATGGATTAATTGGATTTTTTCATGCCAGGGCCTCCCACCTTCCGATAGGATTGGCACTTACGATCCGGGAACGAAATGGGCGAGCAGGACAAGCTTCCACAGACCATCGGCCGCTATGAGGTTCTGCGCGTCCTCGGCTCCGGGGCCATGGGTAGCGTCGTCCTGGCGGAGGACCCTCGGATCAAGCGCAAGGTGGCCGTCAAGACGGTGAGGATGGATGCCATCCGGAACGAGCAGGATCGCCACGAATTCATGGCCCGATTCCAGCGGGAGGCGGAGGTCAGCGGGCTCCTGAACCACCCCGGCATCGTGGCCATCTACGATGTGGGCGAAAGCGAACAAGGCCCCTTCCTGGCCATGGAGTATGTGGCGGGCAAGCCTTTGGACGCCCTCATCAAGGCCCAGGCCCCCCTGACCCTGGGGCAGCGCCTCAAGATCGCCGCCGCCGTGGCCGAGGCCCTCGACCATGCCCACGCAAAGGGCATCGTTCACCGGGATGTGAAGCCCGGCAACATCATGGTTTCCGACGATCTCAAGCCCAAGTTGATGGACTTCGGCATCGCCAAGCGGGAGGATGCCGGCCTCACCCAGACGGGCACCTTCCTGGGAACACCCAGCTACGCGAGCCCGGAGCAGATCAAGGAAGGGACGGTGGACAACCGCTCCGACATCTTCTCCTTCGGCGTGCTCGTCTTCGAGCTCATCAGCGGCCAATCCCCCTTTCCGGGGAACAGCATCAACACGATCCTCTACCGGATCGTGAACGAGCCTCCCGTGGAGGTTCAGCCCCCCGTGACGGGCATCCTGCCCGAGGGGTGGAAGCGCGTCTTCGACCGGGTCCTCGCCAAGAAACCCCAGGATCGCCATCCCTCCTGCACGACCTTCGTCCGTGATCTCGTGGACGCGGTCATGGAAGGCGAAAAAGTGGATCGCCACGAACTGTTGGGGCTCCTCAAGCAGGGCGGCGAGGGGCCGCTGCCCCAGATCATCAGCCGGGCTCATGAGGAGACGCTGCTCGTGCCCCAACCCGGGGGCGGGAAGGGCAAGGTGCTGGCCATCGCCGGGGGCCTTGGAACTGTCGGAGCCATCGGCGCCTGGATGCTTCTTGGCGGCGGATCCCGCGCGGTGCTGATCAAGAGCCGGCCCGAGGGCGCCACCGTCTACATCAACACCGTGAAGCAGGACCTTCCCACCTCCAACAACTTCAAACTGAAGGAAGGGGATGTCATCCGGATCGAGGCCAAGGGGTACCTGCCCTCCCCTGAGATTCGCTACACCAAGGCGGAGGGCTTCCCCCCCGAAGTGCCCCTCGCCCCGGTCATCACCCGGGTGGAGCTCAAATCCGATCCCGAGGCCGCGGCCGTGGTGCTCGAAGGCAAGGAAGTGGGCGTCACGCCGCTAGTCATCGAGGCCTGGAACCAAGGTGAGCCCCACGACCTCACCCTTTCGAAGGGTGACCTCATGTACACACGCCGTTTCCTCGTGGGTGAAGCCCCCGGCGACGCCGTGCTGAAGCTGGAGAAGCGGGCCAGCGCCGCCACCCAGGAACCACCCTTGGATCCGAACGCCAAGGGCTTCCTCACGATCAAGGGAGGCTTCTCCGTAGGCGTGAAGGTGGATGGCGCCGATCGCGGCCAATTGGCGCCGGGAGGCAAACTGGATCTCGCGCCCGGCCTTCACAAGATCGAATTGCAAAACCCCAGATTATTCTTCAGGGACTCGCGCAGCGTCACCATCTCCCCGGCCCAGGGCAGCGCCCTCACCGTGCCGGGCACCTCCACCATCACCGTGGAAACCTACCCCGGCACGGGCCGGGTCTTCATCGATGGCATGGATACGGGCATCGAGAGCGATCAGTCCTCCGTCACCGTCACCCACGGCACCCACACCATCACCGTAAAGGGCCCCAAAGGATCCAAATCCGTCACCGAATCCATTGGCGGCGATAAGGCCGTCAAGTTCCAGCTCTGACCCCCGGGAATCCTCGTGGACGCTACGCGCCTTCCGGGATAGACTATTCCCCCATGGCTGGGTAGCTCAGGTGGTTAGAGCGAGGGTCTCATAATCCCTAGGTCGGCGGTTCGAGTCCGCCTCCAGCCACCAAGAACACACGGAGGTCGGATCATCCGACCTCCTTTCTTCATCCACGAGCACGGATGGAGGCGGACTCGAACCGCCGAGAAGCAGGGGCCGGCGGGTAGGTGTCCCTCGCCAAGTCTTGATCCATGCCGGAATATTCCCAAAACCCTATGAATCTGAACCGGGATGTGAATGCACGAGGCTGAATAATTTCCATTTCCCCTGGGCCATCAAGGTGGCCACCGCATCCTTGACAACTTCATAAAGATCAAAAGCTCTGAAAGGGCAGGCTTCCGCCAGCCCAGCCGTTACGCGGGTGCGGCCTGCTCTTTCGGGCTTGAATTCAGGCGGCGTTTCGCCAGACGTAGCGGCGATGCAGGCCGCCGACGCGGGGCAGAGATTCCACCGTTGAGTTTGGGTTCGGTGGGATTTCCTCGGGTCGCCCTTTGGGCGTGTCCTTGCCGAGGGCCAGGTGGGTTCGGTCCTCGTGGTAGTAGGTGAGGAAATCCTTTAGCAGGCGCCGCAGGTGATCCTCGTTGAGGACCACGACGTGATCCAACAATTCGCGCCGCAGGGTGCCGTTGAACCGCTCCACCGCGCCGTTTTGCCAAGGGCAATGGAAGGCCGTCTGCTTGGGTTGGATGCCCATGGATTCCACAAAGGTCTTCACGGCGCCGAAGGTGGTGTCGTTGTCGAAGATCAGGCATTTCGGGACCTCGTCGAAGGGAAAGGCTTCCCGGATCTGGTGCTTCACCCATTCCGCCGTGGGGTTGGCCGTGAGGTTGACGTGGGCGATGATCCTCCGCCCGTGGCGGAGAATGACGAGGATGTAGATCTGGCGGAAGCAGAGAGTGGGAACAACCAGAAAGTCCATGGCTGCGATGGCCTCGCGGTGGTTTTCCAGAAAGGTCCGCCAGCCCTGGCGCTGCTTCTCGGTCCCCGTGTGCTTGGGCATGTAGCGCAGGACGGTGCGCTCGGAGACGTGGACGCCGAGCTTGAGAACTTCGCCATGAATGCGTGGGGATCCCCAGGTCGGATTTTCACTCGCCAAACGGCGGATCAGCACCACTACGTCCGCCTGTGTGCGCTTGCCGCCGGGCTTTTGCCGAGATTTGTACCTCCAGAAAAGCTGGAATCCAAGTCGGTGCCATCGGATCACGGTCTCGGGTTTCACGAGGACGCAGGCCCTCTTCCAGCCATCCCAACGCCGAGAAATGCAGGCCCATAGCCAACGGTCGCCAGCGGAGAATCGGGCTTTAGGAGCTTTGCGCTGGAGCACCGAAAGTTGGTGACGCAGGGCGATGATTTCGAGAACCAATTCCTGCTCTCGGTCGGCCGAGGCTCCATTCCTTCTGGAGGAAGGGACGATCCAGAAAAGGAACATGTGAAACAGCCAGGGCATGGTTGATTCCAAAGCCCCCAGGATCTCAAGGATTGCCCAGGCTGAATCGTGAAACCATCAAAGGTCTGGTTGTGCCTGTTGCTTTTGGTCCGGTGTTGATGCCCTTTCTTGCTCGTTCGTGCCGTTGGTTGATGATGGTTTTGATGCTCCTCGGGGCCTTCGCGCCCCTCGCGGCCCACGACCCCCACTGCCTCCCCGCGGGGGGGAGGCGCTGGGCCGTGCTCGTGATGGAGGATCACCCCGGTATGCGCGAAGTGGTGTGGGATCCGGCCTTCACGAGCCCCACGTTGCAGGGGGCCTTCCGTCCGGATCATCGCTACGCCTTGCGCACGACGGGTACCCCCGCCCTCATCGACCTCGGGTGCTGGGATGAAGCCTTTCACTACGGAAGTGATCATTGCGGGGAACACGAGGGGGATGACGACGGACGGGATGACCACAGCGGGGGCAGCGTCGTCAACGTGAGTTGGACCGGCGACCGCAAGGGCGTGATCCTTCGGGTTGGTGGCAAGTCCACCTGGCTTCCCATGCTGGGCCCTTGGGATTCCCATGGCGCGCCCGCCGGCACGTTCCGGGGTGCCTACTTGAACTGGCTGCTCCAGAACCGGCCCACCACGCCCTCCATCCCCAAGGAAACCCGGTGGCAGCGCCTGCAGCGGGGCGCCAATGCCCTGGCGACCCAACTCCTCACCCGCAGCGGCGGGGCTCCTGAGTACCGGATCGAAGGCTTCGGCGCCAGCGGGCGCCTGCTCATCCCCCCCGGGGAAGGCCTGCCGGCGGCCCTGAACGCCGTCTCCCGGATGGCCCCCGCCGCCAAGGGCTACGCGCTGAAGGACTCGCTCAACGGCGTCGTCGAGATGGTCCGCGAGCTCAAGACCCGGGGCGGATGCCAGCCGGGCCTCGTCATCGTCGTGAGCGACGGGTGGGGGCTCGGGTCGACGTGCGCCACCGGATCCCCCTATGAGACTCAGGCCCAGTACCCCGTCCTTCAACAGCAGGCCACCGCCATCGCCGCCACGGCCCAGGCGGCGGTCTGGGCGTGGGATGTGGAGGGGCCGAGCCCCTGGAACCCCTTGCTGGCCGCCAAGGGCATGGGCCTCTCCTTCGATGGGGACGCCGTGGCCGCCCTGCGGGCTTCCGTCCAGGCCTGGATGCAGGGCGGCGGGCAGCCGCCCCAGGTCCGCCTCAGCCTCGATCAGCCGGCCCTCACGCGCTTCGCCCAGGCCACCCTCACGATCACCGTGGATCGGCCCCTATCGAGCGCCACGCTGAATGGGCTGCCCCTTTCCATCACGGCCTTGACCACCCAGCTTCCCCAGACGCTGAAGGAGGGGCTGAATACCTTCAGCGTCAAGGTGCAGACCCCCTGTGGATCCAATCAGGCGAGCCTCACCGTCACGCTGGATACGGTGGCACCGCGGATCCAGCTGGATCCGGCGCCTCCGGCCCTCACGAACCGCCTCGCCCTCCGGATCGGCGGGCGTGTGGATGATCCTGCCTCGGCCCTGACCCTGAACGGGGCTCTGGTGCCGCTGGATGCCGAAGGCCGTTTTGCCGTGGATGCCGTCCTTCCCCAGGAAGGGGACAACGGGCTCGCGTTTCTCGCCCGGGACGCAGCAGGGAACGAGGGCCGTTTGGAGATCCATATCCAGCGCGACACCCTCGCGCCGAAAGTCGCCCTTTCCTCGCCCGCGGAGGGCCTCGTCACCAACGCCGCCTCCATCGAGCTGGTGGGCCAGGTGGACGATCCCACGGCCGCGGTCGCGGTCAACGGCCAGGCCGTAGCGCTTTCGGGTACGGCCTTCACCGCCACGGCCTCGCCTGCGGAAGGCGCCTTCACCTTCGAGGTGGCGGCCGTGGATCCGGCGGGCAACACCGCCAAGGCCACCCGCAGCATCCACGTGGATCGCACGGCCCCCGTCATCACTCTGGATCGGCCCCTACCCGCGCTCACGCCGGAGCGCGCGCTCCAAATCGCAGGCCGAGTCGATGATCCCAGGGCCAGCCTGCTGCTCAACGGCCAGCCCCTCGCCCTTGATGCCTCCGGGGCCTTCTCCACCACCTTGGCGCTGGTGGAGGGGGAGAACACGTTCCGCTTCCTGGCCTCGGATCTCGCGGGCAACTTCGGATCGCTGACGGCGGCCACCTCCCGGGATACGACGCCGCCGGTGGTGACCCTCAGCTCCCCGGAGGAGGGCCTCGTCACCCGCCAGCGGAGCCTCACCGTCGCCGGCCGCGTGGATGATCCCTCGGCCCGCCTCATGGTGAATGGCCAAAGCGTGAGCCTCGCCGCCGATGGCTCCTTCCAGGCGGAGCTCACTCCGCCGGAAGGGCCCCTCCTGCTCGTGGCGCTGGCGACGGACGCCGCGGGCAACTCGGGCCACGCCGTCCGCGCCGTGACCTTGGATTTCACGCCGCCGGCCCTGGCCTGGGCGGATCCCACGCCCGCCGAGGGGGCCAAGGTGAGCGGCCTTCCGGTGCCGGTGGCCGCCACCCTCTCGGAGCCCGCCACGCTCGCCCTCAATGGGCAGCCGATCGAGGCCGAGCCGGGCGCCCCCCTCCGAATCCGCGCCGCGTTGAATTTCCCCGAGGGCCCCGCCGCCCTCCTCCTCGAAGCCGCCGATCGCGCAGGGAACACGGCCCGCCTCGATCGCCGTTTCGATGTGGGCCTCACGCCCCCTAGGATCCTGATCGACTCCCCCGCGGAAGGGGCCCAGACCCAGGAGGCCTCCGCCACCCTGGCGGGCCACGTGGAGAGTCCGGACTTCCTCAAACCCCTCCAGCTCGCGGTTAACGGATCGCTCGTGCCCGTGGGGGCGGATGGCCGCTTCAGCCTGCCCGTACCCCTTTCAGAGGGTCCCAACGCCTTCCGCCTCGTGGCCCGGAACGCCTTCGGACTGGAGGGCCGCGCGGAACGCACCCTCAGCCGCCACACCACGCCCTTCGAGATTCAGATCGACTTTCCCCTTGAGGGCATGGCCACGCCCCTGGCGAAGCTCGATGTGCGGGGCCGCGTGCTGCGCGCGGGCACCTGGGTGGCCGTCAACGGCGCCGCGGCCACGGTGGATCCCGTTACCCTAGTCTTCACTGCGGAGGTGGCCCTTCAGCCAGGGCCCAACACCATCACCGCCACGGGTGAAGATGGCGCCGGCAACCAGGGCCAAGCCTCCGTCCACGTCCTGTCCGCGCCGCCCCAGGATCCCGCCGCCACCTACCGGTGGGATCTGCCGGTGGGCGGATCCACCTCCCGCCTCCGCGCCGTCCGCGTGCAGGGCCTGGCCGATCTCCCGGGTGTCGTGGCAGTCCGCGTCAACGGTCAGCCCATGCTCCTATCCGGCGCGGGCCGGGAGGGCCGCTTCGAGGGCGAGCTGCGCCTGGAGGCGAAGGGCCGCAACGCCCTCCTCCTGGAGGTTCGCACCCTCGATGGCCGCACCCTCACGGAGCGCCGGGACGTGTTCCTCGCGCCGGAGCTTCCCCGCATCCGCCTATCGGCGCCTGAGAGCGCCCGGCCCGGGGACGTCATCCCCATTCAGGTGGGCCCCGAGCCCGGAACCGCCCTCGCAGGGGCGGATCTCAGCTGGAACGGCCGCCTCCTCGCCCGGCTGACGGCGCCCTTCGGCCCCGTAATGGCCACCGTGCCAGCCGATGCCGCACCCGGAGCCCGGATTCCCGTGGAAGCGCTCGCCACCAGCATGGAAGGCGAGCAAGTCACGGCGCGCAGCTCGGTCGCCGTCTACGGCCAGGGTGCCTTGCTGGTGGAAGCCTACGACGACCGCCAAGGCCTCCACTTGTCCGAGGGCGTGGTTTCCATCGAAGGCGGCGCCACGCAGGCCCTGGATGCCCGAGGCAAAGCGGCGCTGGCCACGGCCCTCCCCCAGAACTGGATCAGGGTGAGCCGCCCGGGCCACAGCCCCGTTTGGCGCTCCGCCGCCCTGCAGGTGGGCGGTCTTCAGGCCGTGGTGGATGCGCGTCTCACGCCGTTGGAGGGGCCAAAGGAACTCTCATCCGGAAGTTTCAAGGAAAGCTACGGCAAGGGCGCGCTCCAAATCACCTTCCCAAGCGGCGCCTTCACCACTGGCCAGATCCGCGTGACGGCTCTCAGCGCCCAGGGGCTGCCTGGTCTCCTGCCCAGCGGCTGGTCCGCCCTTTCCGCCTGGTGGCTGGATGTGGGCGATCAGGCCCCGTCCACGCCCGGGATGGCCCGATTGAGCCTGCCTCCCGGCGCGCCCCAGGATGGTTTCTCGTGGGCCCGATGGGACGAAGCGAGGCACCTGTGGTTCGTCCTCGGCGCATCCCTGCAGGCCTCGGAGCTTGGAAACCTGCCCCTCCCCGGGGCCGGAGGCTACGCCCTGGTGATCCCCGATGCCGCTCCCGCCACTCCTCCCGCCGCCCTTCCCGGAGCCCAGCTGCTCCCATCCGAAGCCACCGCCTGGCGCGAAGGGCTTCGCGCCGCCGGATCCGTGGATCCCTCCATGCTCACGACCTCGGAAGCCATCCGGGGTGCCCAGGCCAAGGCGCGCTTCAATCTCTCCTTCGAGGGAC
Organism: uncultured Solibacteraceae bacterium; assembly: GCA_964457075.1. Lineage (GTDB taxonomy): Bacteria > Acidobacteriota > Holophagae > Holophagales > Holophagaceae > JAFDVN01. Next base: position 4 of record CAYWDR010000124.1, on the reverse strand, counting down.
AGGC
>CAYWDR010000123.1:0-10945 GCA_964457075.1 uncultured Solibacteraceae bacterium | reverse complement strand
TGACGCGGATGAGGTGCTGGGGGTCGCGCACGTAGTAGGCGCTGAAGTCGAAGCCGACGCCCATCCACTTGTGGGGGTTGAAGACGATGGAATCGGCCTTCTCGACGCCCGCCCAGTGCGGGCGGCACTCGGGGAGCACCATGGCGGTGCCGGCCATGGCGGCGTCCACGTGAAGCCATAACCCGTGGCGCTCGGCGAGATCGGCCATCTTGGCCAGGGGATCCACGGCGGTGGTGCCCGTGGTGCCGATGCAGGCCACGAGGGCGCAGGGTGTGCGCCCCGCCGCCTGATCCTCGGCGAGGGCGACTTCAAGCAGATCCAGGCGAAGGGCATGGTTCTCATCCGTGGGGATGAGGCGGAGGTTGGCCTTGCCAAAGCCCGCGAGGAGGGCGGCCTTTTCGATGCTGCTGTGGCCCTGGTCGGAGGCGTAGACCATGAGGGGCGCGTCCAAGCCCTGGAGGCCGCCGCCGTTCTGACTGAAGGCGGAGGCCCGCTCGCGGGCGCAGAGGAGGGCCGTGAAGGTGGCGGTGCTCGCCGTGTCGTGGATGACGCCCGTGAAGGCCCCGGGCAGGCCCACCATCTGGCGCAGCCAATCCATGACGACCTCCTCCACCTCCGTGGCGGCGGGGCTCGTCTGCCAGCTCATGCCCTGCACGCCGAGGCCCGAGGCGACGATATCCGCGAGGATGGAGGCGTAGCTCGTGTTGCTGGGGAAGTAGGCGAAGAAGCTCGGGTGGTTCCAGTGGGTGATGCCGGGCATCACGTCGCGATCCAGGGCGGCCAGGGCCTGATCCATGCGCCCCCCCTGCTGGGGCGGGTGATCGGGCAGGGCGGCGCGGATCTCGCCGGGCTGGGCCTGGCTCATGACGGGAACGCGGGAGAGGCCTTCGCGGTAGTCCGCCACCCAATCGATGATCTGGTAGCCGTAGCGGCGGAATTCCTGGGCGTCCATGGGGGCCTCCGATCCACCAGCTTAGGGTGGCGACTCCGTTCAGTGAATCCGGATGGCAGCACGCGGCACGTGGCCCTCACGGCGGAAGGCGAGCGCTTCCTGCCCGAGGCGCACCCTCCACTTGCACTTCGGGGACACGCCCGAGCTTCTCGCCCGCCTGGCCGAGGGCCGCCTCGACGCCGTGATCACCAGCTCCAAGGTGGCCGAGGGGCGCTTCGAGGCCTGGGACCTCCACCCGGAGGCCTATGTCCTCGTGGGGGCCCGGCGCCGCCTGGCGAGCCATCCCTTCCGAGGCCCCAAGGACGCTCCCGGCCACGTCCTCCTGGATCTGCGGCCGGACTTGCCCCTCTCCCGCTACCTCCTCGATCAGGCGGGCGGGGCGGCCCTCTGGCCCTTCGGCCGAGTGGAGTGCCTGGGCACCATTGCCGCCGTGCGCCTGCGGGTGCTGCAGGGCGCGGGCCTCGCCGTGCTCCCCGCTTACTTCGTGGCGGCCGACCTCGCGAAGGGCCGCCTTCAGCGCCTGCTCCCCAAGGTCCGCCTGGCCGAGGATCGATTCCGCCTCCTCTGGCTCCGGGGTCACCGCCGGGCGCCCGCCCTGGCGGCCCTGGGGGCGGAGCTGGCTCAACGGCCGCTGGCATAATGCCATCGGCGGGCCTCGGGCCTCTGTCATGAACGTCGCTCCCAACGGGCGTATTACTGCGAACCACCAAGACACCAAGACACCAAGGGGGCACGACCCATTCCGGTCATCCCCTTCGACGGCGGCGCAAGGAGGGCCATTGAGGGCCCGCCATGCGCCGCCGTCGAAGGCAGGTCCAGCTTGGCTGGACCTGGGGCCGCAGGCCCGGATGGCCTCGCGGTAACGCCGAACGGAGCTTGCATTTCTTGGTGGTCTTGGTGTCTTGGTGGTTCAAACGTTCATTCAACCTAAAAGCCGGAGATTTAAATTATCTCGTCATGGTCCCGAAACACAACAACACGGCTTGGCAAAATACGGCCATCCGTGTAACTCTGGGCCGCAGAAATTCGCTTCATTCACGCCGAGGGTCCCATGGCCACTTCGCCTCGCTCCATCGCCCTGCGTCTGCTCGCGCTGGCGGCCCTCCCCGCCGCCGCCCAAGTGCCCCTGCCGCCCGCGGCCCAGGTGCTGAAGCCCCTCGTGGGCAAGGTCGTCGACGCCATCCTCAAGCCGAAGATGAAGGTGGACCACTTCACGGTGGGCGGCTTCACCGTGAAGGACGTGGATCCCACGGGGGATGCCACGGCGGAGAAGTTCGAGGGCACGGGCCTTCTGGAACTGCCCGCGCCGGGCCGCCCCACGAAGGTCACCTTCAAGAACCTCGTGCTGAAGGGCAGCGCCGCCGAGGGCACGGTGGAGGCGGACTTCCCCTCGGACCACCACGCCATGCACCAGGGCTGGACCTACCGCCTCAAGAAGGCCGTCGTCTCCGATAAGGGTTCTCACCTGGAGGGTCGGGCGGAGCTGGCCGGCATGAGGCTGGACGTGACCACGCTCGCCTTCAGCCCCGCCGGTCTCTCCGGCAGCCTCAGCCCCGGAGACCTGCCCCTGGCCGAGGGCGTCTTCACGGCCACCCTCAAGGGGGCCGAAGTTGTCTTCACCGCCGCCGCGGCGCCCCAGCTGAAGGGGGTCGTGAAGGTGGAGATCGAGCCGCCCGTGCGCCACGGCGCCACGGGGGCGGAGATCGTCCTCGAATCGGGCCCCGTGGCGTTCGGCAGCGCCATCGTCGCGGGGTCGGGCCCTGTGGTGGAGGGCCTCGCCACGGACTTGCCCCTCCTCCACAAGGGCAGCACCTTCCGCATGGACAAGGTCAGCCTCGCCTTCGAGCGGGGCACGCCCCTCCTGGGCGGCCCCACGCGCTTCCAGTTCCCCCTCAACCTCTTCTGCCGCGTGGGCGCCACGGGGGAGCCCTATGTGACAGACCCCGCCTCCTGCGTGATGCGGGGGCAGGCGGCCAAGCCCGAGGCCCCCCCTCGCCTCGCCCGGACGGGCCTGCGGCTGCTTAAGAAGGCGGATCTATTCGTCGGCTTCGAGGGCTTCAGCGCGGCCTTCCCCCTCTCCGCGGCGGCGCTGCACCCCTCCGGCCTCACGAGCTATCGCCTGGCCGTCAGCGGCGGCACCGCCCAGGTGCGCAAGGGCGGGCTGGAGGCCGAGGGCTCGCGCCTCAGCGCCAAGCTCACCTGGGGCGAGGCCTTCGCCTGCGAGCTCGATATCGCCGATGCGCCCGCCGATTTCGCCGATGGTCTCTACCTCGCCTCGGGCAGCATGTCCACGCCCGCCCAGGTGGGGGCCTACAAGGTGCACTCCTGGATCGGCGCCGTGGTGGCGGACTTCTCGGAAACGCGCTCGCCCTTGGACTACCCCGCCACCTGGAAGGGGGTCTACTTGCCGGGCTACGCCCTCGTGATGCCCGGGGATCTCTACCTCCTCAAGGGCAGCCCGGGCGAGCGGGCCCCCGTCGTCTTCCATGGCCTCGCGGCCCGCTTCGAGGGGAACGGGCGATTCAGCTGCGATCTGGCGGCGGCGCCCAAGGATCCCGTGATGCTCTATATCGCGCCCGTCACCCTCAAACCCTTCGAGCTCGTCATCGCCGATGGCGTGGTTCTCGATGGGGGGGCCGTGCAGGGCGCCCTGGAGGTGGTGGCTCCGCCGCTCCTGGAGCACTTCACGGCGGCCCTCAGCTTCCGGCTCACGCAGGAGGGCGTGCAGCAGGTGGAAGTGCAGGCGGGGCAGGTGCTGGACACGGGCCTCATCGGCGTGGACACGGTGCTGGAGAAGGCCGTGCTCAACCCCACCAACCTCGACTTCACGGGCCGCTTCGACTTCCACGTCTCCGGCGCCAACCTCCCCTCCATCCCCTTCGACCACCTCGTATTCCAGGCGACGGGCGGCGGCGTCAACGGCGAGTCCGGCCCCCTCAAGCTGGGGGTGGCGGGCCAGTTCTGGGCCAACCTCTCCGACCATCCCAAGGTGGATCTGTGGGGCTTCGGCTTCGACCTCTCGGAGAATGGCTTTGGCGTGATGCCCGACGGCCGCTACTACGTGGGCTTCGGCGGACAGATGGACGTGAACCCCCTCGTGCCCAGCATCTACAACCGCGTGCTCTTCACGACGGAAGCAGGCAAGCCCATGAAGGGCGTCGTGGAGATCGAGAAGAGCTTCCGCCTGGATCAGGAGATGGCCGGCATGGGCAGCCTCAAGGCGGATCTGGGCTTTGCCGTGGAGGCCAAGGGCGATGATGTCTCCACCGCCTACTTCCTGGGCAGCGGCAAGCTGAAGCTGGATTTCAGCGAAGCTCCCTACGATCTGGAAGCCGGCGTGCGCTTCGGGCGCCAGATGACGGGGGGCGGCTCCTTCCCCTACTTCTACGCCCTGGGCCATCTCGAATCCAATTCCATCTCCGTGCCCGTGGCGCCGGACGTGGAGCTCTACGGCTTCGTGGGCGGCCTCGCCCAGAACTTCAAGCCGGTGGAGATCCGCAACACGACGGAGATCAAGGGCACGCCGGATGCCTCCCTGGGCTTCGCCCTGGCGGCGGGCGTGGACGTGGGGACGACGGATCGCTACGTCTTCCACGGCGGGCTCGACCTCTACATCGCGCAAAACCTCACCACCCTCCTGCAGGGCAAGGGCTGGCTCTTCTGCGCCCGGGACGTCCACGACAACGAGGTGACGGCCAACATCAGCTTCACGCGGAACCCCAACGCCTTCGACGCTGCCTTCACCGCCGATATCGAGCAGGCCGGCGGCATGATGCGGTACATCGGCAACGTGGCCCTGCACTTCGGGCCCGATAAGAAGTTCATCCACATCGGCACGCCCGAGGCTCCCATCCAGGCCGTCATGTCGGGCCTCGCCGAGGGCAACGGCTACTTCACGGCGGATTTCGAGGGGGGCGCGGCCCGCCTCGGAGCCGGGGCGGGCTTCAGCGTGGATACGGGGCAGCGCAGCTTCGGCCCCCTCTACGGCCGCGCCTGGCTCAACGCCCGGGGCGACCTCGTGATCGAGGTGGACGCGGACAAGCATCCCCACTTCAAGGGCATGCTCCAGGCCCACGGGGGCGCCGAGTTCGGCATGGAGTTCGAGACCTTCTGGGATACCTACCACTTCACGATCTTCAACGGCAGCTTCGACGCGGCCATGGCCTTCCAGGCCCCCGGCAGCCCCCGGCTCTCGGGCCGCATCGTCATCCACTACAGCGTCCTCGGAGGCCTCTTCGATGGCGACGTCGCCGCTCACATGGACTTCTGAGATGAGGCCCGCCATGCATACCTCCCGCCTCGCCGCCCTCCTGACCCTCGCCGCGCCCCTCCTGCCCCAGGTCCCCCAGGCCCGCATGGCCCCGGCCCCGGCGGGCGTGCGTCCCGAGACCCCGCGCCTCCCGATGGCCGCCCTCCCGGATCTCGCGAAGGCCGTGCTGCTGCCGCCTGGAAAGACCCAGGGAACCTTCCATCTCAACGCCTTCGTCCGCAACGATAAGCGCGTTGTTTTGCGGTGGGCCAACACCCACGGCGAGATGCCCTCCGAAGGGGTCACCGTGTGGCGCCAGAAAGTGGGCGATCGCGATTGGAAGGAGCTCAACCGCAAGGACCCCGTGGGCTTCTTCAAGGGGCCCCAGGTGAAGGCGCGCATGAAGAAGCTGAGCGACGAGGCGAAGGGCTCCCTCCTCTCCCTTTTCCACAGCGACCTCCAGCGGGATCCCGCCACGAAGCTGCGGCTCAAGGGCAAGCCCGCGGGCAGCGAGACCCGCCTCAAGGACGTCACGCCCGAGAAGGCCAACGCCCAGTACCGCGCCCTCCGCACCTCGGGGCGCCTGGCCAAGCACGATCTGCAACTGCTGCAGGCCCGGGCGGACGCGGATCCGGCGGCGGCCGACCTCTTCGGCCTGGGCTTCACGGATGAGCCCGGCAAGGGCAGGTGGAAGTACAAGATCGTCGTGAAGCTGGCCGAGGGCGGCACGGCCGAAGCCCTGTGCGCCAAGGAGATCGATCCCAGCGTGCCCACTCCCGTGCCCGCGGCCCTCAACCTCAGCGCCAAGAGCGGCAACGGCGCCGTGCTCCTCAATTGGGAGGCGCCCCCCTCCGATGTCGTGACGGGCTACCACGTCTACCGCGCGGAGATGGAAAAGGGCCCCTGGAAGCGCGTCACCGGCAGCGCCGTGAAGCTCGTGAGGCTGGAACTGGAGGATCCCGAGGCGGCCATGCGCCGCACGGCCGCCACCAACACGGCCCTGGAGAAGGAGCTGCGCAAGGCCAGCGGCCAGGCCCTCACGCCGGGCAAGATCGCAGAGCTGCGCACGTCGGCCCAGGAGAGGGTGGCCGCCACCGGCGCCCCCGCCTTGAGCCCGGCCCTTTCCGCGTCCATCAAGGAGGGCGTGGCCTCCGGCCGCCTGAAGGCGGCGGGGTTCATCACGCCCACGTCGGTTTACACGGACGACCGCCGCAAGGCTGGTAACGGGGATCTCGTCAACGAGCGCCCCTACCTCTATCGCGTCACGACCGTGGATATCACGGGGGGCGAAACGGGCCTGGAGTCGGCGCCCGCCGTCTCGGGCACGCCCAAGGATCTGGAGCCGCCGAAGGTGCCGGGGCGCCCCCGCCTCCTCGCCCAGGCGGAGGCCCTGCAGCGCCTCCAGGCCGCCCAGAACCTGCGCATCAAGGACGTGCAGCTGCGGGAACTGGAGCTGGCCCAGGCCGCGAAGTCGCCCCTCCAGACTCAGGCCCTCACGCCCGCGTTGGGTTCCGGCGCCTCCGTCATTCCCTCCCCCACGAAGCCTGCCCCCACGGCTCCCGCCGCCTATGCGGGGATGAGCTTGGGCGAGGTGAAGGGGATGCGCCTCGCCCGCCAGCTGGCCACGGCGCCGAGCCGGGAGATGGCGGAGGCCGCGGAGGCGGCCCTCCTGCGCTCCAAGCCCGATGGGAGCGTGCCCCCCGCGAAACTCACGTGGACGCCCTCGCCCGATGGGGACCTCGCCACCTACGAGGTCTACCGCGCCGCCGGCACGGGCCCCTTCCAAAAGGTGGCCACCACCGCGGAAGCGGCCTGGACGGATCCGGGCCTCGAAGTGGGCCAGGCCTACCGCTACGTCGTGAGCGCCGTGGATAAGCTCGGCAACGAATCCAACCGCTCCGACGAGGGCCTCGTGGAGGTGAGCGATAGCCGTCTCAAGGCAAAGCTCGCCCTCAAGGGCTTGAAGGGGCAGCCCAGCACGGCCGTCCTGGCCCCGGGCACCCCGGGCCGCTCCTTCCTCCGCCCCCCGGGCCGCGTGATGAAGGCGGCCGGCCTGGACTTTCTCAAGGCCTCCGCCGCCCCCCTCAAGCTGCCGGCGGGCGTCGTCGCGGGACCCTCCGCCCCTGGAGCCAGCTACAAGGCCCCGGCGGCCCCCAAGGCCGCCAAGGCCGCCGCCGCGCCCAAGGGCCTGGCCATGGCCCACGGGGGCGCCCTGCCCAAGGCCATGGCCGCCCCCGTGGCGAATCCCAAGACGATGACCTTCGCCGGCACCTTCAAGGCCGTGAACGTCGCCCGGGTGACCCTGCCGAATCTGATGCTCGTGGAGCCCGCCCACCCCAAGGCGATCCGCGTGGTGCTGGAGTGGGAGCGCCCCATGGAGGGGCGGCCCCTGGAGTACGTCGTCGAACTGGCCCCCCAGAAATTCGACGTGAAGCAGGTGCCCCGGCCCAGCGTTAGCGTGGCGGCGGGGCTGAAGTTCACCACGGACGTCACGGGCCCCAAGGGCGCCGCCTGGGCGGGCGCGTTGGCCCCGGGCGGCACCCTGCCCAAGGCCTCCGGCACCGCGGCCAAGATGGGCGTGGGCGGTGCCGCCCCTTCCGGCCCCGCGATCGCGCCGGGCCTCCTCGTGGCCTCCACGACGGAGCAGCACCTCAGCGTCTCCAAGGGGCTCGTGACCACCTCCGACAAGGGTTTGAAAGAGGTGGTGAGCCTCAAGGCCAATATGGCCTCCCTGCTCGTCGCCGCGGGCCCCGGCGCCTTCACGCGCGTGAACGAGGCGCCCGTGGGCACGGAGCGCTTCGTCGTCACCTTCCCCGCGGAGGCCGCCCAATATGGTGGCGCCACCTTCTATTTCCGCGTGAAGGCCTTCACCAAGGAATTCGGGCGCACGGTGGAGGGTCCCGCCAGCGAGGCCGTGGAAGTGCGCCTGCCGGACGTCGTGGCGCCCCCCATTCCCGCCGCGGGCTCCATCGTGCTCCGGGAGGGCAGCGGCGATCAGTTCGACGTCGCCGTGGATTGGACGGACGTGGCGGCGAAGGATCTGGCGGGCTACGTGCTTGAGCGGCAGGCGATGAACTACACCCTTGTCGATGGCCTCCCCAAGCCCGGCGCCCCCCAGGGCGAAGCCCAGAAGGTGGTGCCCGATCCCCTCCCGGGCCATGCCTTCCAGGAAAAGAATGCCGCCGGCGGCTACCAGCGCTACACCTTGCGAGCCGTGGATAAGACGGGCAACCGATCGGAGCCCAGCGTCCCCCTCGACGTCTTCATCCCCGGCGAACCCGTTCCCGGCGCCCCCACAGGCCTCGCCCTCGTGGGCAACCGCCTCACATGGAAGACCGGCGCCAACGCCCTGGGCTATACCGTGTGGCGCTCCTTCAGCGGACTGGAGGAGGATTTCGAAGCCATCAGCCCCATCCTGCCCGCCTCCGAAACGGGTTTCACCCTCCCGCCCCAGGGCACCCTCCACCTCCGCGTCGTCGCCCGCAGCGCCAGCGGCATGCACCAGATGGCGTCGGAGGGGATCGTCCGGACGCCTTAACCGGTCACCGTTAATACGCCGGGAAGGCCCCTTGGGACGGCCGCCTGAACCGCTCCGCCGGAGGCCCTCGACGGTTCCTCAAGGTCCCTATAATTCGAGCCCACGCCCCGTGGCGAGGCTTGAGGAACGCACGCATGCCCCATCGCTTCATGCCCACCTTCGCCCTCCTCCTGCTGCACTCCGCCGCATTCCCGCCGGCAGCAACGAGGGCTTCACCTGGGCGGCGCGGTTTTCCGGCAGCGTGTTCGACCTTCAGCCGGGCACCACCTACGAGATCGAGGCGAGCCTGAAGGATCCCGATGGGGGCGGCGAAACCCGCGTGATCACCGGGGCCACCCGGGCCGTGCCCGCGCCCATGGGCGGGGCCCCCGTGAAGGCCGCCACGCCCGCCACGCTCAGTGCCCTGCTCGGAGGCGCCCAGCCGGGGGACATCATCCAGCTGGGGGCCGGGAGCTATGGGGGCTTCACCGTGGATCGCAGCGGAACGGCCGGGAAGCCCATCGTCGTGCGCGGGGCCGCTGGGGCCGTGGTCACGGGGGAGATCGGAGTCTTCGACCAGGCCTACGTGCATTTGGAGGGCCTCGCCTTGAACGGCCGCATCCGCTTTAACGGCTCCGACCACGTGGCCATCACCCGCTGCGCCATCCAGGCCACCGCCGACCGGGCGGGGGATGGCATCGTGACCTACCTGCGCTCCGAGAACGCCTACATCGCCGACAACACCATCACCGGCCTCACCACTTGGGCGGAGGCCTCCCTCGGCGTGAGCGGGAACAACCGCGGCGAGGGCATCTGCGTGACGGGCCCCGGCCACGTGATCATGAACAACCGCGTCTCCGGCATGCGGGATGGCATCTCCTTCCTGGAGGACGACGAGGCCAAGGACCAAGTCTGCATCGACGTGGTGAACAACGAGATCAGCGAATGCGCGGATGACGCCATCGAGGCGGACTTCGCCATGGGCAACTGCCGGATCCTGCGCAACCGCATCACCAACGCCTTCATCGCCTGTTCCTCCCAGCCCAGCCTGGGCGGCCCCACCTACTTCATCCGCAACGCCATCTACAACGTGGCTCACGTGGCCTTCAAGCTCTATCGGGGCAGCGTCGGCGACCTGCTGCTGCACAACACGGTGGTGAAGAACGGCGACGCCTTCGCCGAGTACGCCGGGCGGCCCGTGAGCCGCGCCTTCCTTCGCAACAACCTCTTCCTCGGGGGGCCGGGGGCCACCTACAACGGCTACTCCAGCGGCTCCGGCCGGGTGATCCAGGCGGCGGACGTGGATCTGGCGACCCTGGACGCGGATTTCGATGCGTTCGGATCCACGACGGGCGCCTTCGAGGGACGCGTGGGATCCTTCGCCTTCACTTCCCTCGCCCAGCTCCGCGCCGGGGGCACCGAAGCCCGCGCCGTGCAGGCGGGGCTGGGGGTCTTCGACACCGCCATCGCCTACCCCGCCGCGGCCATGACGCCCTTTCCCGCCCAGGATCTCCGCCCGAAGGCGGGATCGGCCGTGATCGACCAGGCCCAGGCGCTCCCCGGACTCAACTCCGGCCATGCCGGAGCCGCGCCGGATCTGGGGGCCTATGAAGCGGGGCAGCCGCTTCCGCGCTATGGACCCCGGCCCCTTCCTTGATCCCTAAACACGGCGTCTCGACTATTGCCGCATGGCCAGCAGATTCTCCCTCGTCGTGGACTCGGATGCGCTGGACAGAATGGGATGTCCAATAAGTGTTTTCATCAGCGACCATCAGCGTTCATCAGAGCTGGATTTTTCTTTTCTTGCAAAAGATCGACACTGATGACCGCTGATGCACGCTGATAAAACCACTCCAAGGCAAATGGGAACCTGCTTTTGCGGGAAGGTGGTTGCCCATCATCCGAGCAGCTTTCAACTCCGGCAGAACCCATGGCGCCATGTTTAGAAGGCCGGTTCAGCGATCTTCCTCACCAAGTCAGTGGTGGGGGGCCTCGGCCACCGACAAGGGCTTGAAGAAACTCACCTTCCCGCTGGCGAGGTCGTAGACGGCGGGCACCACCCATACTTTTTCGCTGCTGACGAGGTGGCGCACCTCCGCGCTGCGGTCCACGAGGATCTGGGCCTGGCGCTTGGCGTTCTGCTCCACGAGGCGGGCGAGGTAGGCGGCGCCATCCTCGTTGGGGTCGGCGGGGTTGGTCTCCAGCAGGCCCGCCATGCCCGCCTGGA
>CAYWDR010000122.1:0-11143 GCA_964457075.1 uncultured Solibacteraceae bacterium | reverse complement strand
GAAGCTGGCCCGGGTCCGCAGGGAGGGGTTGAAGAAGACCATGCCCAGGAGCTTGCCGGCCAGGTGCTGGCCGGGGCCCGAGCGCTTCCAGGCCTCCGCGAGATTGAGGATTTGGGCGACGCCCTCGGGGCCGAGGTCCTGGATCCGGGTGAAGTGCTGCATGGTCAAGCTCCGACGAGTGAGAAGGCGTGCACGGCTTCGAGGAAGGCCTCCACGGAGGCGTCGCTCAACGTGAGGGGGGGCATCAGGCGCAGCACGGAGGGATCGTGGGAACCGCCCACGAGGATCCGGTGGGAAAGCAGGTGCTCCTTGAGGGCCTTGGCGGCGGACCCGGCGTGAAGGCCCAGCAAAAGCCCCCGGCCCAGGACGGCCTGGACGGCGCTGCCTTGAAGCCCCGTGCGGATGCGGACCTCCAAATCCGCGGCTCGGGCGCAAAGCTTTTCATCCCGGATGACCCTGAGGGTGGCCAGCAGGGCCGCGCAGGCCAGCGGGCCGCCGCCGAAGGTGCTGCCCAACATCCCGGGCTTCACCTCGAGGGCCACGTCCTCGGACATCAGCAGCGCGCCCATGGGCACGCCGCTGGCGATGCCCTTGGCGCAGGTCGCCATGTCCGGACGCACGCCAAAGGCGTGGAAGGCGAAGGGGTGTCCGAGCCGCCCGAAGCCCGTCTGCACTTCATCGAAGACGAGCAGCGTTCCGTGCAGATCGCAGAGGGCTCTGAGCCTTCTCAACCAGCCGAGGGGATGGACCCGGCAGCCCGCCATGCTCTGTACGGGCTCCAGGATCACGGCCGCCAGCTCGGAGAAGTCGACCGCCTCCAGGGCCGCCTCGTCGCCGAAGGGGAGCAGCCGGGGGTGGTGCAGCACCGACTCCAATCCCTTGTGAAGGGGGGCGTCATCGGTGACGGAAAGGGCCAGCAGACTCCGGCCATGCCAGCCCCCCTGCACGGCCGCGAGCCGCTTCCGGCCCGTGAGCTGGAGCGAGAGCTTCAGCGAGTTCTCGTTGGCCTCGGCGCCGCTGTTGCAGAAGAAGACGGAGGCCATCCCCCCGGCGAAGGCCACCAGGGCCTCGGCGGCCGCTTCGCGGATGGCGAGCCTGCCGGCGGTGGAGTAAAAAATCAGCTCCCCGGCCTGAGCCCGGATGGCCTCCACGACCTCGGGATGGCAGTGGCCCGTGGAAGCCACGCAATGGCCTCCGTAGAAGTCGAGCCAAAGGTTCCCTTCCCCATCCCGGACGGAATCCCCCGAGGCGGAGACCATCTCGAAGGGGAAGGGCGCGTAGGTGGGCTGGAGGGCGGGGAGGCTCATGGGGATCCTTGCATGTCCGTGCATGCTATTCGTACATTTCCGCATTATTGAGAATATTATTCAATCCAAATTTTGAAGAAATCCATGTGAGCTGCGCTACGGCTTCATTCACTTGCATGCATATGCAACCAGATGCATGCTGGCCCTATGACTTTGGATGCCGATATCCTCCGGCTGCTGGCCCAACACGAGGTGGTCGACCAGGCCCACCTCCTGGAGCTCCTCCAACGGGATGGCCACGAGCTGACCCAGCCCACCCTGAGCCGCCACCTCAAAAAGCTCTCTGTCCAGAAGCGGGATGGCCGCTACCAGCGGGTGGAATCCGGGCCCGCGGGGATGCCCTCCTTCCAGGTCGTTGCCGCGCCGCCGAACCTGCTCGTGCTGAGGACCCTCCCCGGCTTTGCCCAGGCCCTCGCCTACACCCTCGATCAGCGTCAGTTGCAGGGCCTTGCCGGCACCGTGGCGGGAGACGACACCATCTTCATGGCCGTTTCCGACCCCTCCCTGCTCGAGGAGCTGCGGCGCACGTTGGAGCGGCTGGCGGCCGGCGCCTGACCGGCCCTAAGCCCGGCGTTCCGCCAGCGATCTCAAGGCCCTTGGCAGGGCGGCGCCGAACTTCACGAGCGTGAGCTCCACGCCCTCGGCGCCGCCGGATTCCAAGGCCGCCTCCAGGGCCGCGGCGCAGGCGGAGAGTTCACGAAGGCCGAGCGCCGCCGCATTGGATTTGAGGTTGTGCGCGAGGCGGGCGGCCTGCTCCATGGCCCGGATCGAGGCCGCCTTCTCCAACTCCGCCAACTGAATGGGGGCCTCTTGCAGGAAGGTCTGCACGAGTTCCTCCACCAGATCGGCGCCCACCCGCTGGGCGAGTCGATCCAAGCTCTCCCTTAGATCCGCCGGTTCCTCGGGGTCCGTGGGCCCGCTCACCCCGCGCTCCAGCTGCGCGAGGAGGGGCTCCATCCGGAGCGGTTTCGAGAGGTAGCCATCCATGCCCGCCTCCCGGCACCTCTCCTTCACCTCGGCGCCGTAGTGGGCCGTGAGGGCGATGATCCCCTTCACGCGCCCCTCCATCTCCTGGCGCAGCCTGCGGGTGGTTTCGAACCCGTCCATGTCCGGCATATCGCAGTCCATCAGCACCCAATCGTAGGTTTCCTTCCGCACCCGCTCCAGGCACGCGGCCCCGCCATCCACGGCCACCACGGCGCATCCCAGCTGCTGGAGCATGCCCACGGCCACTTGGCGGTTCATGGGGTCGTCATCCACCACGAGCACTTTCGCCCGGAGCGCCTCCAAGGGGGTGGCCCCCCCGGCGCCCGCGTCGCCCGCGCCCGAGAGGGCGGCTCGAAGCCGCTCCCGCCGCAGCGGCGTCGTGAGGTATTGAGCCAGCCCTTTGGTGCGGGCGGTTTCAGCGGCCGGCAGCTGATCGAGCCGGGCCACCAGGAGGATGGGCAGGAGGCGGGCCGGCGGGCAGGCCCGGATCCGCTCCATCATGGAAAAGGTCGCCACGGGGTCCTCGTGGATTTCGATCAGCAGCGCGCCGAAGGGGCGGGAGGCCCCCTGCAGGGCCTCCATCAATTGGGACTCCCGTTCGGTCACCACCACTTCGGCGCCCAGGGCCTTCATGTGGAGCCGCAGCGCTTCGGCGGCGAGGGGGTGATCCTCCAGCGCCAGCACCCGGAATCCCTTTGAAAGGCCTGAGGCCGCGGGCCTATCCTGGGCCGGGCGCCGCAGGGTCATCTGGACCCGGAAGCAGCTGCCCTGCCCCGGCGCGCTCTCCACTTCCACCGTTCCGCCCATCAGCTCAACCAGCTGGCGGACGATGGCCAATCCGAGGCCCGTTCCTCCGTACTGCCGCGTGGTGCTGGCGCCGCCCTGGCTATAGGGATTGAACAGGTCTTTCAAGGCCACCGGGGGGATCCCGATGCCCGTGTCGCGCACCTCGAAGCGCAGGGTGGCGTGGTGGCGGTCCACACCCATGAGATCCACCCGCAGGGCCACCTGGCCCTCGGCCGTGAATTTGACCGCGTTGGCCACGAGGTTGGTGAGGATCTGGCGCAGGCGGGTGGGATCGCCCACCAGATGCCCGGGCACGCGGGGATCCACGAGCCCCGCCAGTTCGAGACCCTTCCGCTGGCTCTGCTCGGCCAGCATGCCGAGCACCTCCTCGATCTCCTCCAGGGGGCTGAAGGCCACCTCCTCCAGCACCATGCGGTGGGCCTCGGCCTTGGAGAAGTCGAGCACCTCGTTGATCACGTCCAGGAGGCGATCGGCGGCCCCTTGGATCACTTGGGCGTACTCCCGCTGGAGCTGCGTAAGCCCGGTTCCAAGGAGGAGGCTCGCCATGCCCAGCACGCCGTTCATGGGCGTCCGGATCTCATGGCTCATGGTGGCTAAAAAGGCGCTCTTGGCCTGGGTGGCTTTCATGGCCTCATCGCGGGCCTCCGCGAGTTCCGCCAAGGCCTCGGCCAAGGCCGAGGTGCGTTCCCGCACGGCGGCTTCCAGCTCCACGTTCATGGCCCGGAGGCGCGCGAGGCGCCCCCGGATGGCCAGGGCCACGGCACCGGCGCTCAATAGGGCGTAGGCGCACAGGGCCCACCAGCGCACCCAGGGAGCGGCCTCCACGCGGATGGGGAGATCGAAGGGGCCGCTGACGTTTCCCTGGTAATCCTGGCCCCACGCCCGGAAAACGTAGCGTCCGGCGGGCAACTTCGGAAACTCGCGCTCGGTGCCGGCCATCCAAGGGGTGGCTGCGGTCTCCAAGCCAATGAGCTGGGTCCGGAAGAGGCTATCGGAGCCCCGATGGAAATTCAGCAAGCTGTAGTGCAATCGGAGGTGGGTGTCGCGCCAGCCCAGAACGATCGGGGCGCCCCCCGGAAGGATGCGGTCCCCGTTCCAGGCCTGATCCACGTAAAGCGGCTTCGCTTGGCGGTCGACTTGCAAATCCCGGGGATCCAGCACCGCCGCCCCCCCGACGGTGCCCACCCACACGCGGCCGAGGGAGTCGATGCGGGAGGCTCCTTGCACGCATCCGTTGCTGGGCAGGCCATCGCCCGTGGTGAAGAGGCGCCCCACGTAGCGCCCCTCGACCGGAGTGAGGTAGGCCACGCCTCGATGGGTGAAGGCGTATAGGCCGCCGCCGGCATCTTCCCGGAGGGTGTAGACGAGGTTGCTGGGCAGCGCGGCGCAATGCTCCGCATCCAGGCGCTCCACCACGGATCTGGATTCGCGGTCCACGCGCAGGATGCCTCCGCCCATGGTGGCCACCCAAAAACCCGGGGGCCCCGGCCGCCGCGAGGGCTCCAGGTGCATGAGCCTCAGATCGGAGAGACCTTCGCTCATCCCCATCCATCCGAACTGGCCCGAGGCCACGTCGAGGATGCCCAGCCCCTCGCCTCGCGTGGCCACCCAGATCTCCCGCCGCCCATCCCCGCGAACGTGCTCCGCCAAGGAGAGCACCACCCCGCCGCGATAGCCGTTCTGATGGGTGTAGTGAGTCCAGCGCCCTGCTTCCCAACGGGAGAGGCCGAGGCGGTGACCCGCCCACACCGTGGTGCGCCCCCCGGGGCCCTTCGTGAGGAGGAGGGTGTAGATCCAGGAATCCAAGGCGCCGGGGATGGGCTGGAAGCGGCCGCCCGAGTAGCGGAAGAGCCCGAAGCTCCGGGTGCCGATCCACAGATCCCCGCGGGCGCTCACGGGATCGGGCGCCACCGCGAAAATAGGGGTTTCCGGAAGGCCATCCGCCTTGGTGAAGGATCGCCATCGCCCCGCCCGGAAGGAGCCCAGGCCGTTCCAAGTGCCGAACCACCATGTTTTCGGCGAGGCCGTTTCTGCGAGGCTCCACACGAGGTTGTCCGGCAGGCCCATCTGGCGATCGAAGCTGGTCCAAGTGCCAGGCATGATCCGGGTCAGCCCGCCGAAGGTTCCGATCCAAAGAAATTCCTGGCCACCCGGCCCCGGCTGCACGAGGAGGCTGCGCACCATGGCGGTGGGAAGGCCGTTGCTGCGCGTCCAGAAGCGCCGGGAGGGGCCCTCCCACCGGGCCAGGCCACCTTCGGTGCCGATCCAAAGCACGGACCGCCCCGTGGCGCCACGGGTCAACTCAAGGCGGTAGACGCTTGGGTTGGGCAGGTCGGCACTGCCTTGGTAGGTGCGCCAGCGATCCCCTTCCAGGCAGGCGAGCCCCTCCTGGGTTCCCACCCATAGGCGCGATTCTCCCGAGTCCAAAGGCTCCCGCCGCAGCGCGTAGACCTTCGGGCTTGGAAGCCCCTCCGCGGTGCCCATCCATCGCCACTGGCCCCCGGCGCAGTGCCCGAGTCCGCCCTCGGCGGCCACCCACACATCCGAGTCACGGGACGGACCCGACACCACGAGGGCCCTCACGGGGCCATGCGTCCACCCCCCCGGCTCCACCAGCGGAACCCACCGGTCGCCCTCCAGCCGGGCGGGCCCGTTGGCCGTACCCACCCAGATCGCCCCGCCCTGTTCCGAGATGTGGAAGACGCGGTTGCTCGGGAGGCCATCCTGCGAATCCCACGTGGTCCACCCATCCTTCCACCGGGCCACGCCCGCCCCTTCCCGGGCGAACCACACGGCGCCGTCCGCGGACGCATGCAAGCCCAGAAGCCAGTTGCTGCGGCGGGAATCGGGCATGTCCAGGGTCGTCCATCCGCGCCCATCGAAGCGGGCCGCGCCATCCTGAGTGGCGATCCAGAGGTAGCCCTTCGCATCGAAGACGATGCCTTCGACGCTGTTCTGGGGCAGACCGTCGCGATCCGTGTAGACCTGAAAACTGGGACGCCCCGCCCGGAGGATCTCATCCCGCCGCGCCTCGTCCTCGCCGGATCCGATCAGAGAGGCCAGAGCCCCCAAGGCGATCAGGCCGGCGCGGAATCCCACTCGAGCCCTCCGATGACGCGGTCATCAAGGTGGATCGGCGGGTGGGGCTCCGGAGGTGAGGTAAGCGGCAAGCGACTCCGGGTAAAGGCGCATCTCCTCGGCGTACACCCGCTTCTGGAGATCCTCCGGGGTATCCCCGGGCAGGATGGGCACCCTGCCCACCGCCAGGGTGGCGCCGTGATCGTAGTCGTTGTCCACCCAATGGATGGTGCAGCCGCTCTCGGTCACGCCCGCCTCCAGCACAGCCCGGTGCACGTTCATGCCGTACATGCCCGCACCGCCGAAACGGGGAAGCAGGCCCGGGTGGATGTTGAGAATCCGGCCTTCCCAGTGGCGGGGAACGTGCAGCTTCTTCAGCCACCCGGCCAGGCAGATGAGCTCGGCCCCCGCCTCGCGGCACACCTCGTAGCAGGCCGTCGAGAAGGCCTCATCCGATTCGAATTGGGAGCGCACGACAACCACCACGGGAATGCCCAGCGCCTCCAACCGCGGAATGCCACCCGCCTTGGGGGTGCTCGCGACCGCCACCACCGGACGGGCGGGGATGCGGCCATCCTGGCAGGCCAGGACCAGATTCACCGCGTTGCCGCCGGTGCCGGAGATGAAGAGGGCGATGGATTTCATGGGGCTCCCATCAGGGCGGTGAGGGCGGCGTGATCGGCGAGATGCTGGGCCGTGCAGCCCTCGGGAAGGTGGGTCAGGGGACAGGCCAGCCCTCCGATGAAGGGACCGAAGGCGACGGCGCCGCCGAAGGTCACGGCCGCGCGCAGGGTCGCGTCCGCCGCGTCGAGCTCCGGAAAGACGAGCACGTTGGCCCCGGCGGCGGAGGGCGCCCAGCAGGGGGGCGGGTCCCCGGCCTTGCGCCGGAGGGCGGAATCGAGGTGGATCTCGCCCTCCACGCGAAGCTGGGGCGCGCGCGCCTTCAAGCGGGCCAGGGCCATCCGGACTTTTTCGGCGCCGGCATGGTTGAGGCTGCCCCGGTGGGAGGCGCTGAGCAGCGCCACGCGGGGCTCCACCTGGAGCACCTTCCGGCAGGCCCGGGCGGCCTCCAACGCGATTTCCACCAGCTGATCCGGATCCGGATCCGCCGTCGCTCCCGTGTCCGCGAAGAACATGGCGCCCTCCTCGCCCAGGCTGGGATCGGGGTGGATGACCAAGTTGAGGGCCACCGCCCCACGGGAATCCTCCCCGAGGCCGATGGCCTGCAGGCCGGCGCGAAGGGATTCGGAGAAGGGGTGCGTGAGGCCCGATAGGAGCCCATCGGCCATGCCCTGCTCCACCATCAGGGCCCCGAACCACAGGGGGTGCGCAACGGCTTCCTGGGCTCGCTCAGGAGTGATGCCGCGATCCCGCCGCTTCTCGAAATAGGCGCCGGCCAATTCGAAGCGGTCCTCGTCGGAGGCGGGATCCCGCAGGGAGATCCCCTTGAGGCCGTGGGCCGCCGCGCGGGCCTCCAAGGCCGGCAGATCCCCCAGCAGCGTGAGCCGGGCCATGCCCTGACGCTGAAGCAGCCCTGCGGCTTCGATCACGCGCGCCTCGGCGCCTTCAGGCAGGACGATGTGGCAGGGATGGGCCGCGGCCCGCCAACGCAGGCGCTCCATCCAGGCCTCGGTGGCCTTCACCGCTTCCCCCGCTTGGCGGGGATGGGGTCCGCGAGGAAGGTCTGGGGATCGAGGCCCGTCCGATCCTGGAATTCCTGGGCGAGGCTGCGGGCTCCGCTGCTGGGCTCATCCAGGTAGAGGGTCTCCAGGCGATGGAGCGGAACGAAGCGGGTGCCCATGGAAACGTGCGCTCCCTGCCCCGTGCGCACCAGATTCAGCACCTCCTCCCAGGGTGTGAGTTCCAGGCCGCGGAGGGCGAAGCCGCTACCTTCGAGGCCGAGCAGGCGGCCCCACAGCCGCTCCCGGGGGGAGTGGAGTACGGCCACCACCAGCTGGCCCCGCTGGAACGGTATGGTGATGGGCATGGGCGCTCCTGACTTAGAGGAAGAAGGTCAACCAGGCCCGTCCCCGGGAAGGCCGCCCAGGCATGGCCTCGCGAAGGGTCTCGGGCTTCCAGACGCGCCAGCCCAGGCCCGACCGTTCGAGGGTGAGCTGCTGATCGGCCTCGCCATCGGGGAGGCTCACGGAAAGGCGGTCGGGACGCCGCAACCCCACCATGGGGCCCACGCGGATCAGCTCACGCACCTCGTCTTCCACCTTCCAGGCCACCCAATAGTCCACTTGGCAGAGCTCAGGGCCGTTGTAGTCGCGGCTCGGGCTGGCCTCCCCCACGCGGGAGAGGAGAAGGCGCCCCATGCGGGGCCGGAGCCCGCGCCCTTCCGCCTCGCCCAGGCTCAGGGCCTTGTCCGTCCAGCTCTTCCCGTTCCAGAGGCCCATGCCCATGAGCTGCATGTGGGCCACGGATCCTGGCTCCGGGGCGGGCAGGTAACCCTCGAGCCGGCGGGGGAAGGCGAGCTCCGCCTGGATGAGCAAGCCCGCATGCCATGCGTAGATCGCGGGTGCCGCCTTGGCGGGCGCGGCGCTCAGCCCCATGGAATTCCTCGCGGAATTCCACAGCTCCGGAACGCCGGGCCCGGCGCGCAGCACCAGCTTTACCAGAGCCAGCAGGCTCAGGGGCCAGAGGACCAGCAGGATCCTTCGTTTCCAGGCGCGGGTGAGCGGCATCCCTCCAACTATCGCATTCTCCACTGGAGAATGCTCCCCCTCGCGTCGCTCTGGGAGTCGGAGCCTCTCTACAGGGCCGGCCCCTCGACGATGAGCCTCGCTTCCGAAAAGGCCTCCAGCGCGTAGCGGGGGCCTTCGAAGCCCTGGCCCGATGCGCCCACGCCGCCGAAGGGCGCGGCGTCGAGCCGGAAGGTGGGCGGCAGATTGAGAAGCACGCCGCCGGCGCGGAGCACCTCCTCCGCGCGGCGCAGGTGGCGCTGATCCCGGGAGTAGGCGCTGGCCCGCAGGCCGAAGCGCGTGGCGGCGGCGCGGCGGAGGCCCGCGTCGAAATCCTCGACCCGCTCCACCACGGTGATCGGCGCGAAGGCCTCTTCGCAGGCGAGCGGTTCCTCCTCCGGCACGCCCGTGAGGATGGTGGGGGGCAGGAGCGCCCCTTCCCTTGCCCCTGTAAGAAGGGCCTGCGCGCCCCGCTGAAGCGCCGAGGCGATCCAGGCCTCGGAGCGCTCGGCGCTGTGGAGGTCGATGAGCGGGCCCACCATCGTGGCGGGATCCATGGGATCGCCCACGGGCAGGGCCTTCACGGCGGCCACGAAGGCCGGGACGAAGGCCTCCCAAAGGGCCGCGTGGACGTAGATGCGCTGGGCCTTGGAACAGCTCTGTCCGGCCCCGGCCACGGCGGCGGGGGCCAGATGCCGGGCCACGGCTCCCGCGTCGAGATCCGCGTCGAGCACGACGGCGGCATTGCCGCCCAACTCCAGCAGCACGGGCTTATGGGGCAGGAGGGCCCGCAGGTGGTGACCCACACGCTCGGAGCCCGTGAAGCTCACCACGGCGACGCCGGGATCCAGGGCCAGGGCCTCCGCCTGTTCCGGAGCCACGTCGGCCACCTGAATGAGGCGCTCCGGCGCGGCCACCTCCCGGCGGGCGGCCTCGAAGGCCTCCCAGAGCTGGCGGGAGGTGCGCGGCGCCTGCGGGCAGGGCTTCCATAGCACGCTGCAGCCCGCGCCCACGGCGGGAGCCAGCTTGTGGAGGGCCAGATTCACGGGGAAATTGAAGGGCGTGATGGCCAGCACGGGGCCTCTCGGAAATCGCCGGATGCGGGCCCGGGTGCCCTCGGCGCCCGCCATGAGGTCGTAGGCCACGGACTCCTCGCCAAAGCTGCCCAGCGCTTCCACGGTGGCCTCCAAGGTGGAAACGCCGCGGGCGACTTCGCCCCGCGATAGGGTGATGGGCTTGCCCGTCTCCCCGGTGATCAGCCGTGCGAGCGGTTCCGCCTCGGCCTGGTAGTGGCGGATCCAAGCCTGCAACAGGGCGCGGCGGGCGTGACGGCTGGAGGATTTCCAAGCCGTGAAGCTGGCCGTGGCGGAGGTGAGGAGGTCGGAGAGGCTGGTCATGGGGCGATCCTGATCAGAAGATAAACCATGGCCCACACCGTCCCCGTCACCGATGCCGTCCGGATCCCCGCATGGGCGTGGAGCTGGGAGGCCGTGCGCGCGGGCGGCCCGGGCGGCCAAAACGTCAACAAGGTGGCCAGCAAGGTGCAGCTGCGCATCACGCCCCAGGCCATCGAGGGGCTGCACCCGGCCGCGCTGGAGCGGCTCCTGGCGCGCATCCGTGCTCGCCTGGATGGCGATGGCCGCTGGCTCATCATCTGCGATGCCACCCGGGATCAATCCCGGAACCTGGAGGAAGCCCTTGGACGGGCCGTGGCCATCATCCTTGAAATCCTCGTGCCCCCCAAGATCCGCACCGCAACCCGGCCCACGCGGGGCAGCCAGACGCGGCGCGTGGAAGCCAAGAAGCGCACCGGGGAGAAGAAGCGCACCCGCGGCGGTGACTGGGATTGAATCAGGCCGCGCCGATCCCCAGCCTCAGCCGATCCTTCAACTCCCGCCGCTTGACTTCCCAATATTCCAGGTGGTTCTCCAGCCCTTGGATTAATTCGACGTAAGTGCCATTCGCCGGCCAGCGGCGGTGCAGACTCGCGAATCGGCAGAGCAATCTGAGCGAAATGTTGATCTTCAGTTCCAGTTCTCGAAGGCTCTCTTCGCTGCCGGCGTTCACGGCGACCTCGGGGAGGGTGGCCCAGGCGGAATGACTGGGATGAATCTTCTTCGGCATGAAAACTGTATGACTTTAGGGGTATCGCGGGGGTGCGGAAGTGGGCGGCAAAAATTGAAAAAATTGCGTGATCGAGTGGTGCCGGATTCGAACCGCGCACCGCCGTTGCTTCTCGCAGGTCCGAATCCTGTAGTTGGCTCCAAGAAAAAATGGCCC
>CAYWDR010000121.1:0-11151 GCA_964457075.1 uncultured Solibacteraceae bacterium | reverse complement strand
CTCGCGCCCGCCTGGATGACCTTCATCATCCTGGGCCGGGAGTTCGCCATCACGGGTCTGCGGGGCATCGCCTCCGAAGAGGGCATCACCATCGCGGCGGGCCAGCTGGGCAAGTGGAAGCTCGGCGCCCAAGTGGCCGCCATCAGCTGCCTCATCCTCGGGCCGAAGCTGGATGCCTGGCTTTACCTCTGGACGAAGCGGGAGATCTTCAAGTTCTTCATCCAGCTCAACCGCCCCTTCAGCTTCTTCTGGGGCATGGGCGTGCTGCTCCTGTGGGTCGCGACGGTCCTCGCCATCTGGAGCGCCATCGACTACTTCCGGGATTTCTGGCGGGCCGTGGGCCCCCGGATCCTGGCGGGCGAGGGACGCCTCAACGAAAAGGATCCCGAATGATCCGCCGCATCCTCTTCTCCGGCATTTTCACCCTGCTCCCCCTCGTCGTGACGGTGTGGGTGCTGAAGGCCATTTTTTCCACCCTCATCGGGATCTTCCACCACCCCATGACGTGGCTGTTCGTCCACGCTGGCCTGGCGGAACCTCCTTACTGGGTGGTGGCCCTGGCCTCCCTCGTGGCCCTGCTCCTCCTGCTCCTGGTCGTGGGCGTGCTCGTGGGAAATTTCGTGGGCCGCCAACTCCTGGCCTGGCTCGATGACCTCATGGTTCATGTGCCCCTCGTGAAGGGCGTCTACGGCGCCACCAAGCAGCTCATGGGCGCCATCCAGAGCGGGCAGGGCGGCTCCTTCAAGGATGTGGTGCTCGTGGAGTGGCCCCACGAAGGCTCCTTCACCTTGGGTTTCGTCGCTCGGAAGGATTGCTCCTGGGCCATTCCCGGCGGCGAATCCATGGTGGCCGTCTACGTGCCCACGGCGCCGAACCCCACGAGCGGCTACGTGATCATGGTGGATGAGAAGCGGATCCGGCTCGTGGACCTCAGCCCCGACCAGGCCCTCACCTGGGCCGTGAGCGGCGGCGTGGTGGCCCCGGCCCGCACGCAAACGGGTTCCTTTAGGATGCCGGTGGGCGAATGAGCCGCTTCTCCGGCAAGCGCATCCTCGTCACGGGCGCCGGCAGCGGCATCGGGCGCGAGGCCGCGCGGCGCCTGGCGGCCGAAGGGGCCGAGCTGGTGCTGATCGGGCGCCGCCTGGACTACCTCAAGGAGACGCTGCCCGAGGCCCGGCACGTGGCTTTGGATCACGCGGACGAGCGTGCCGTCTCCGCCTTCTCCAACCTCTGCCCCGAGCTGGATGGCATGTTCCTCAACGCGGGCCACCTCATTCCCGGCACCGTGCAGGGCCTATCCGTGGAGGCCTTCGACGAGATGATCGCGCTGAACCTGCGGGGCCCCTGGCTCATGGCCCACTACCTCGGCGATCGCCTGCGGGACGGCGCCAGCGTGGTGCTCACGGGCTCCAACGTCGGCCTGCGAGCCATCCCCGAGAGCGCCGCCTACAGCGTGGCCAAGGCCGGCGTCCACATGCTCACCAAGGTGCTCGCCCTGGAGTGGGCCCCCCGCCGCATCCGCTGCAACGCCATCGCCCCCGGCCCCGTCCACACCGCCATGGTGGAGGCCCGCGTCCAAAGCGGCCCCGACCCCGAAGGCGACCTCATGCGCCTCGGGGCCGTGAATCCCCTGAAGCGCATGGGCACCGAGGCCGAGGTGGCGGCGCTAGCGCTCCACCTGCTCAGCGACGAGGCGGCTTGGACGACGGGCACGGTGATTCCCGTGGATGGCGGGGCGGACGCGGTTTACTGAACCTATTTCCCGAAGCGGTAGGTTGAGAATTGGGCGTCCATGCGGGCGTCCTGTTCCACGGTGAACTCGTACATGCAGGGGTCGTCGGTGTAATCCATGAAGTTGTGGATGGGATCCACGCCCGAGAGGCGGGTGCAGGTGTCGCGTCCGGTTGGGCAGCCGTAGGCGGCGGACTTCTCCGCGGCGGTGTCGCTCACGTAGTCGCCTCTCCTGGCGTTACAGCCGCCCTGGAACGTGTGGTAGAGCCCCATCCAGTGCCCCACTTCGTGTGTGGCGGTGTCGCCTTCGTTATATGGAACGGCGGTGCCCCCCGGCATGGAGGAGAAAAGGATCACGACCCCGTCGTCCGAGGGGCTGCTGGCGTAGCTGGAGGGGAAGGTTGCCCAGCCCAGTAGGCCGCCACCCGGATTGCTGGAGTAGATGTTGAGATCGTCGGCGGAACCTTGCCGGAGGGCGGCCTTCATCTGCTTTTCGGCGGTGGAGCCCGGGCCGGCGGTGTACCAGGAGGAATTGGTGGTGCGGTCCACGGAAACGAGCGCGAAGCTCCAACCAGTGCCTGAATAGGCCTCGTTGAGCACCTGGACCTGACTATTGATCATGGTGGAGGAGACATCGCCGTTGGAGGTCCCGGTTCCCTGGTTGATGACGTGGAAGTAGACGTTGACCACGCCGCCCGTGACGGCGGCGGCCGCGGCCAGGGAATTCCGGCTACCGTCGAAATCCTTGCCGTGCTCCCGGCGGAAGGCGGCACCGAAGGCCTCCTCGAGTTCGTCGGCTTCCTCTGGGGTCGGCACGTGGGTCTTGCAGCGCCCGTGGGTGATGAACTCGGCCTTGCTGGCCCAGGAATGGCCATTGAGGACGAAGGGGCGGTTGTCGATCGGCCCATCGGAACCCCGCTCCTGGGGCATTCCCTGGGCCTGAAGGACTCCGGTGGCCAAGAGGGTGAGGACGAACTTCGTGGCGGCGACGGATTTCATGGACTGCCTCCTAGCGGGCCGAGGCCCTGGTGGATGAATTCGCCATCGCCTGCGGCCAGGACGGCGCAAGGTGGCAAAGACAGCGGTTTGGGAAGAACAAACCGATATTAGCCACGCCTGACCCGCGGTCAATTCCCAATCGAAAGTATTTCTGGAGCCTGAGGGGGTCGAACCCTTTGGGCGGGGTTCAGTCCACCTGCTCCATGAAGTCCAAATCCCGCCCGTGCGTTTCCGTCAGCCCCGATAGCGCCCAGAAGGCCAGGGCCGTGACGACGAGGCCCACGATGAGGGCGGCGTTCAGCACGCCGAGGTTTTGGCCTGTGAGGTGCAGCCCCAGGAATTTGACCTCCTCATCCTTGGCGAGCCAAAGGAAAGCGAGGCTCATGGGGCTCACGGACCAGCGCACGAAGTTGGGCACGGAGGTGGTGACGGTGGCGCGGAGGTTGGTGCCGAACTGTTCGCTGGTGGCCGTGACGAAGACGGCCCAGTAGCCCAAGGGGATGCCGAAGGCGAAACAGAAGGCATAGAAGGCGGAAGGGCTGAGGCCCTTGGCGAAGAGGTTGAAGAGGATGCCCATTCCCGTGCCCACGAGGCAGAAGAAGAGCACGCGCTTGCGGCTCGCGAGCCACTGGCTCAGGAAGCCGCTGCCCAGGTCGCCCACCACGAGGCCCGCGTAGCACCAGGCGATGGCGTCGCCCGCCGTGACGGCCCCCGTGTAGCCCAGGGCCCGGGCGAACTCCGGGGCATAGAACATGAGGATGCCCACGGAGAACCAGAGGGGCACGGCGATGAGGGTGCAGCGCAGGGCGCGGAGGAATCGCTCCCGCGACGTGAAGAGGCTGAAGAAGTCGCCTCGGGCCACGGCCTGCTCTTGCGCCTGGTGGAACATGCCGCTCTCGGCCACCCCCATGCGGAGGCAGAGCAGGAGGAGCCCGAGGATGCCGCCCACGAGGTAGGCGTCGTTCCATTCGAGGTGCTTGCCCACCCAATTGGCCACCACGGCGCCGCTCACGCCCACGCCGGCCACGATGCCCGTGCCGTAGCCGCGCACGTCCTTGGGCAGCGTCTCGCCCACGAGGGTGATGGCCGCGCCCAGCTCGCCCGCGAGGCCGAAGCCGGCGATGAAGCGGAACACCGCGTACCACTGGAAGGGCGTGAGCCACGGGTAGTGGGCGATGTAGGCGTTGGCGATGTTCGCCACGGAGTAGAGGGCGATGCTGCCGAAGAGCACGGAGAGGCGCCCCCGCTTATCGCCGAGGATTCCCCACACGACGCCGCCCAACACGAGCCCCCACACCTGGAGGTTGTGGAGGAGGATGCCCTTCGTCAGCGTCTGCTCCACGGGGATGCCCAGGGCCAGGAGGCTCTTCTGCCGCAGGATGCCGAAGAGGAGCAGATCGAAGATATCGACGAAGTAGCCCAGGGCCGCCACGAGGACAGTCAGGGTCAGGGCTTTGCGAAGCTGGGCCATCATGGGCGGGCTTTCCAGAGGTTGACGTCCCCCAGCATGCCACGAGCGGGGACGAGCGCCGGGGGGACTGCAACCGCCGGTGAGACGGAGGCCGTCGCATCGGCCACAAAAACAACCGGTGATGAACAGTGATAAAAGCCATGATGAACAGTGATGGCCCTGCGGTCTTTATCACTGTTCATCATTTTCCATCACCGTTCATCACTGGTTTTCTTTTGTTTTTCGGTTTGTCTCGGCTCCCGTCCAACCGGCCCAAGATGGCCCCAGCCAACCGCCCCGCCGACCCCGGCCCCTGCGCAAAGAACAGGCTCGGCTCCGTAAGCTCCAGCACCACCGGCCGGCCCGTCCAGTCTTCAATGAGATCCACCCGGGCATAGAGCAGGCTCGGAAACGGCATGGCGCGCAGCGCTTCCTCGGCCGCTCGCCGCTCCTCGGCCAGCAGGCGGGCCAAGTGGACTAGTGGATCGATTCCGAAATACCGATAGGGAATGAATTCACCACGGAGACACGGAGAGCACGGAGAAGGCGCGGCCCATCCGGCAGCCATCCCCTTCGGCGGCGGCGCCGAGCGGGCTATTGAAGGCCTGCCTGGCGCCGCCGCCAGAAGGGAGATCCAGCTCTGCTGGATCTGGGGCCAAAGGCCCCGATGGCCTTTCCGAACGACCCGGTTGGGCCTCCGTGCCTCTGTGCCTCCGTGGTGAGGCTTTTGTCCTGACTAATTCGGAATCGCTCTACTAGGGCACGGCCCGCTTCCTCGCGCTCATAGCGGGCCGCATCCTTCGACCCCGCCCCCACCGCCGGCTTGATGACGAACTCCTCGAACCCGCCGCAGCGCCCCACGCTCAGCTCCCCGCGAAGCAGCAGCGCTTCCAAGTGCCCGCCCGCATCCTCGCGTGTCTCCGCAAACCGTGTCGGCACCACCGCCACCCCCGCCCGGTCGAGGTCCACGAGGTAGTGCTTATCCGCATCCCAGCACACCGCCTCCCCCTGAGCCCCGGCCATTCTCAGAGCCTCCAGCAGCGGCTCCAAATCCTGATCAAGGCCGAGGACCTCCTGCGCGGTGACGAGGGCGATGCGGGGCATGGATTCAGGCTACCAGCGGGTTCGCACGCGGTAGGTGAGGGTGGTCTCGCTCTCCGAGGGGACCTTAACTTCGAAGCGGGCGGTGCCTGCGCTGGTCTTCTTCCAGTCCTGGCTGGCCTGCACCATCTCCCAGTCGCCGTGGATGGGCTCCACCAC
Organism: uncultured Solibacteraceae bacterium; assembly: GCA_964457075.1. Lineage (GTDB taxonomy): Bacteria > Acidobacteriota > Holophagae > Holophagales > Holophagaceae > JAFDVN01. The sequence goes on along the minus strand of CAYWDR010000121.1, from coordinate 5,711 downwards.
GAGCACGGTGACGGCCTCCTTCTTGGCGTTCTTGATGACCACCTCGTAAGCACTCTCGCTGGTGGTGCCGTATTTCCCACTGCGCCCCATGAGCTTGAAGTCCGTCTGCTTGCGGCGGGCCGTGACGTCGAAGGCTTCGCCCAGCTTCAGGCGCACGGTCTCTCGCTTCGGGGTGTGGTCCACGCGGTCCTCCCCTACGAACTGGGCCCGGCCCTCGCTATCCCGCTTGTAGACGCGGATGACGCCCTTGGGCAGGGGCATGCCCAGACGATGGGCCTCGGTGTTGTCGAACTCCACGAAGACCCCGGCCTTGAGCTTGTCGCCAAGATCCCCCTGAACGGAGGTGTACCACCAGGACTGGCCCTCCAGGCGGAACTCCTTTCGCACGGGCACCCCCGAGGCGCTGAGAAGGGCCACCTGCTTGGTCTGGTTGGGCGAAAGGGTGGTGGGCCGATCCAGCGTGTAGAGGTGGTACTCGAAGAGGCTCTCCTCCTTCACGTCCGAGGCCTTATCCGAGCGGGACAGGGCCGCCATCTGAGCCGGCCGTGGCATTTCCCGGACGCGGTTCACATCGCCCGCCACCAACTGCAGGGTCGCATTCGGATAGGCGGCGCCACTTTGGTTGGTGAGGGTCACCCAGCCGTTGAGGTCCAGGGTCTTTTCGTCGGCGACAAGGTTGGCCACGTAGTCGGCCTTCCAGGAGAGGCCTGCCGAGAGGTAGCTCAGCTCCAGGGATTGGGCCTTCTCGGCGCCGCTGGCCAGCGTGATCACCAGCGTGGGCCGGGCCCGCAAGTTGGCGGGAACGCGTGGATACACGAGGCGGCCGGGCACCGACGTCTCGATGCGATCCGCGAACTGCAACACCACGCCACCGTTGGTGGCCAGCACCGTGGCCTCTTCCCGAAGCTCCGTGCTGCCCGCGCCCGAAGCGTTGGGTTTCTGCGAGACCACCGTGACCTTCTCGCCCACGTACTTCTCCAACAGTTTCTGGGGCGTGAGCAAGTCGAAGTCGAAGTTCTGCTCGATGACAAAGAACCCCTTCGGCTCCGTGAGATTCCGCAGCAGCGCCGTTTCCGGCCGGATCTGCGCCGACACCTCCTGGAAGGCCAGCCGCGCTTCGCCTTTGGGCAGGCGTACGACCCGCTGATCCTTCACCAGGGCCAGGTTGTCGTTGTAGATGGTGACGGCCAGGGATTTCTGATCGGCCTGGGTGGTGGCGATCTCGAGGGGGGCCTGCGCAGCAAGGGGCGCCGCAAGGAATCCCCCTAGTACGGCGTAGCAGAGCGGAAGGCGCAAATATTTGGACATGGCGACTCCTATCGGGGTGGCTAGCTGGGGGACTCGGAGACGGCTGCTGGGGACCACGGCGCCCGAATCGTATAGCTGAACCGGCGATATTCCCCAGGATTGAGGTGAAGGTTGATGCGCAGCTGGTCTGATGCGGGGCGTTCAATGGGCACCTCACCCTCCACTAAGAGCCAGTCCGCCTGGACGAGATGCCTGATGGTGAGATTCTCAGGGGCGAATCGCTGGAGGGAGATCTCGATCTCCCAGGTAAGCAGGAGGCCCTTCCGGTCCAGGCGTGCATCTGCGAGTCGTTTCCTCCCATTCCATCCTCGGGCGGCCCCGGGCCAAAGCTCGATGGGCTGGCCCTTGGGCGTGGCGGGGAACGGCAGCGGATCCAGCGGGACTGTGCTGCCACTCCGATCGCGAATCGATAGATCGAGATCCCCTTGGGGGAGGGGGCGTCCAAGGCCATGAGCCAGGTCATTGGTCCAGCTGAGACCGGCCTGGACATCGAGGGGGAGCCAGACTCCATAGGACTCGTTCTCGCGAAGATACTTAAGCGTCTCCTTGGCCTCTGCTCGAAGCAGGGGGCCAGAGAACTCAGAATCGAGAATGTCAGCTCGGAAGTGGCGGTCCAGGTGGATCTGATCAACCCGGAACAACTGCACTTGCTTGGTCTGGCCCGATTCCAGACTGGTGGGCCGGTCGAGGGTGTAGAGGTGGTAGTCGGCGAGGGTCTCCTCTTCGAAGCCGGGCGCTCGCGAGGCGGCCACTTCGACAGTCGTATGATCGAGCGAGGGGCTGTCCGGGTCGAATGCCACCGGGTCGGGATCCGGTACGGTGTTCGGATCACCGGCGACCAATTGCAGGGTGGCGTCCGGGAAGGAAGAGCCGCTCTCGTTGGTGAGCGTCACCATCGCCTGCAGATCCATGGAACTCGCGGCCTCATCCAGGACTCCCACGTAATGGACGTTCCAGGAGAGGCCTTCGGTCAGATAGGCCAATTCCAGGAGCCGAGGTTGGGGGCGCTCGGCTTGGATGTCTTCCACCAGTGTGGGAGTGCTTCGGAGTCCACCCGGTAGAGCCTTAAAGCCCAGCGCCTCAGGGGCGACGGGGATGAATCCATCTGCGGTCTGAACGACGACGCCAGCGTCATTTCGAACAAGGGGGTATCGAGCCCATCGTCCCCGATAGATGCGGGCGGCCCGCCAGATCGCAGGTTTCGGATCCAGCCTTGCCTCCAATGCGGTGCGGGGCGGGGGGTAGAGGTCGGTTGGAACAGGCAGGGAGATCAGTCGTCCCAGCACCGGGCTTGAGCCCACTTCAGCGCGGAGTCCGACCTGCTGACCGAGACTCCCCTGAACCAGGCCTTCGGGGCTGAGGAGGTTGTATTCGAAGTTCTGTTCCAGCAGCCCGAGGGGTTGATCATCCAGGCTGCGAAGGAGGGCCGTCTTGGGTCGGATCTTTGGGCTGAGGTCGGCGAGGGCTAGGCGGAAATGTCCGATCGGAAAGTCCACTTTCCGCCGATCCCGCACCAAGGCTATGCCTTCGTGATAGAGCGTCAGGCCCAAGTGGGTCCGATCCTGCGAGCTGCTGCGGACCTCCGGCCGGGCATCCTGGGCGCCCAGGATCGCGACGAACGGGAGAAGGAGAAGCCAGTGCATGGGAGCCCCCACTATGGCATGGGGCTGACTCTGGCGAGAGGGTGCTGCCTCAGCGCAGTGTCACTACCGTCGCCCCCGCCCCCCCCTGGTTCTGCGGGGCATCCTCCACTCGCTGGATCCCCGGATGCCCCCGGAGGGCCTCCCGTACGGCGGCCTTGAGCCTTCCGGTGCCGTGGCCGTGGACGATGCGCAGATACTTCCGTCCGCTGGCGAGGCCGGCCTCCACGAAGCGGTAGACCTCAGCGTCGATGTCGTCGCTGGCGCGGCCGATGAGGGTGAGCTGCTGGGCGAGGTCGTCGTCGGCTTCGGCGCGGACGCGGACTTTGCCCGTGGGCTTGGGCTCCATTTCCTTTCTGCCGATGGGTTCGAGCTCGCCGACGCGGCATTCGAAGCGGCGGCCGGGGGCGGTTTCGAGGGTGACTCGGTCGCCCTTGAGCACGACAACCTTGCCCTCCATCCCCAATCCCCGGTGCCGCGCATAGGCGCCCTCTTTCACGTCTGGCTTTTTCTCTGCGAGCTGACCGCGCTTGAAAAGCGAGGCCAGCTCGGCCTCCGCGATCTGCTTCATTTGCTTCACGCGTTCCGTGGCTTCGGTGCCCGTGCGGTCGGCCTCGGGGGCTGAGGCGGCGGCCTTGGCCTTCGCCTTCAGTTCCTTCACTAGACGCTTGCCTTCGTGATCCACAAACTCCAGGGCGCGGGCGAGCTTGTCGGCGGAGTCGCGGGCGAACTTTTCTTGGTCGGTGCGGAGCTTCTCCTCCCGCTGGCGGAGCTGGTTCAGATCCTTTTGGACGGCGGCTTCGCGGCGGTGGACTTCCTCCGTCTCCTCGATGAGGCGCACTCGGTCGGCTTCCAGTTCCTTGAGGAAGTCGCGCCAATCCTTCTCCCGTTGACCCAGGGCGCTTTCGGCCTTTTCGAGGACGTGTTCCGGCAGGCCCAGGCGGCGGGCGATGGCGAGGGCGCGGCTTTGGCCGGGCAGGCCCACCATGAGACGGTAGGTGGGGGCGAGCTTTTCCTCGTCGAACTGCACGCTGGCGTTCTGGAAGCGCTGGTGGCGGAGGGCCCACTGGCTGATCTCGCCCAGGTGCGTGGAGCAAAGGATCCAGCAGCCCCGGCGGGAGAGGGCGTGCAGCACGGCGACGCCGAGGGCGGCGCCTTCTTTCGGATCTGTGCCCGTGCCCAGCTCGTCCAACAGCACGAGGCCGCCGTCCTTGGCCTCCTGGAGAATCTGCTTGAGGTGAACGACGTGGGAGCTGAAGGTGCTGAGGCTGCCCACGAGGGTCTGGTGGTCGCCGATGTCGGCGTGCAGCGAGGGCAGGGGGGGCAGACTGCTGCCGCTCTCGGCGGGGATGGGGCAGCCGCAGGCGCCCAGGGACCAGAGGAGGCCCACGGTCTTGAGCACCACCGTCTTGCCGCCCGTGTTGGAACCGGAAATGACGAGGCTGGGCTTCTCCCGCTCCAGCACGAGGTTCAGGGGCACGACGGCGTGGGGCAGGGGGTCCAGGCCCATGCGCTCCCGTACCTGGGGCAGGAGGAGCGGATGCTTGGCCTGGAGGAGGCAGAGGCGGGCCTCCGTTTCGACGGGCAGGCCGCCTTGGATGAGCGAGGCCCAGCCCAGCAGGGCCAGAGTCTCGTCCACGTCCACCTGGAAGTCGGCCCAGGCGGCGAAGGCCTGGCGCTGGGCGCGCAGCTCTTCCAGGAGATCGCGGAGGAAGGCGATGACGGCCTCGCGGTACTCCGCGTCCGCTTCCACGAAGTCGTTGTTGAGGCCCACGGCCTCGTGGGGTTCGAGGAAGACGGTGGCGCCGCTGCCGCTGCGATCCAGCACGAGGCCGGGCACGAGGCCGCGCTTGTCGCTGCGCACGGGCAGGCAGAAGCGGCCGTTGCGCTCCACGATGCCTGATTCCATGAAGGCCTCGGGCACCTGGCGCAGGAGCTTGGAGAGCTTGGCCTGGACGGACTGGTAGGCGGCGCTTCGCGCATGGTGGAGGCTGGCGAGGCCCGGCACCTTGAGGGGATCCAGCTGGCCGTCCTCCGTGAAGCAGCGGCGCAGCCTCTCCGCGATGGGGGAGGGGTCCGGCAGGATCGCCGCCGTCACCTGCAGCCGGTCGATGCCCAGGTGGGTGCCCGACGGGGCGGGGCGGTCGAGGCCCTTATCGTCCTTCGACCACCCCAGATCTGCCGTGCTGCGGATGAGGATGGATAGCGCCTGCAGCCCCTCCCGCAGCTGGCGCCAATGCTCCGGCAGCAGCCAGCCCGCAGGGCTCAGGAGTTCGCAGAAGGCCTCATCCATGGGCATCACGGGAAAGGCCTGGGGCCGCGCCGCATGGGCGTCCCGCAGCTCCTCCTGATGCAGCCGCCGCACGCCCGAACGCCCATCCTCCGGCGCCATGCCCTGAATCCTCCGCCGCCCTCCGCCCGTGCGAGCGAAGCCCGCCACAAGGGCGAGCACGTCGGGGAATTCGAGGTTGGCGCGTTCAGAGTTCATCGCGGTTCCAAGAGTCAAAAAAGGCCCGCGAACGCGGGCCTTTTTTGAAAGTGAAGGACCTTAGGCCCCCATGATACGGCGCTCCTGCGCGAGGCGCTTGAGGCTCTTCTTGCGGGCGGCGAGCATCTTCCGCTTGCGCTTGGCAGAGGGTTTCTCAAAGTGCTGACGCTTCTTTAGCTCGCTGAGAATGCCGGACTTCTCGCACTTCCGCTTGAAGCGGCGCAGCGCGTTTTCGAAGGTTTCGTCTTCCTTGATCTTGACGAGTGGCATGTGTG
>CAYWDR010000120.1:0-11418 GCA_964457075.1 uncultured Solibacteraceae bacterium | reverse complement strand
GGAGGTTCACGGGGCGGGCGCCGATGGCGCAGCCGCCGGGCAGGCTCACGATGGCGCGGCCCCAGCGGGCGAGGAGGGGGCCCAGCACGAGGATGGAGGCCCGCATGGTCTTCACGAGCTCGTAGGGGGCCTTGAGCTCCTCGTTCCCGAGGGCCCTCAGGCCGGCCGTCAGCTCGAAGCCGCTGGCTTCCGTCTCCAGCGCCGCCTCGGAGCCCAGGGACTGGAGCACTCTCACCATGGTGCGGATATCGGCCACGGCGGGCAGGTTGGAGAGCCGGACTTCCGAATCCGTGAGGAGGGTGGCCGCGAGGCAGGGCAGGGCGGCGTTCTTGGCCCCCGACACCCGGATCCGGCCCTTGAGGGGGGTCCCACCCTGAATCACCAGCCGATCCATGCACGCTCCTAGTCCTTCAGGCTAGCGGAGTTTCCCTTGCGTACCGAGGGTGGAGCTTGAGAAGATTCCGAGACTTTTCCCCATTGGTACTATCCATGCCCCGGCTCTCCCTGGCGATGATCGTGAAGGACGAGGCCCACTGCCTGGGCCGGGCCTTGTCCAGTGTCAAGGGGCTATGGGATGAGCTGGTGGTGGTGGACACGGGCTCCTCCGACCGGACGGTGGAGATCGCCGCGGGTTTCGGGGCCCAGGTCAGCCCCTTCCCATGGACGGGCTCCTTCGCCGAGGCCCGCCATGCCAGCCTCGCCCGGTGCTCGGGCGACTGGATCCTCCTGCTGGATGCCGACGAGGCCATCGACCCCCTGGATCACGCCGCCATCCGCGCCGCCCTGGAGGGCGAATCCGCCGCCTTCCGGTTGATCCACCGCAACTACTTCCGCAGCGGCACCTTCATCGGCCTGGAGGGCCCGGCCCAGCGCAACGAGAGCCCCTACACGGAGGGCTGCGCCTTTCCCCACTACAGCGACGCCCGCAGCCTGCGCCTTTTCCGCAATCTGCCGGGGCTGCGCTTCGAGGGCCGCCTGCACGCCATGCCCGATCCTTGGCTTGAGCGGGAAGGCCACGCCATCGGGCGGCTGGAGGCCGTCGTGCACCACTACGGCAAGACGGATCCCGGCCGCGAGCAGGCCAAGGTGCGCGCCTACTTCGAGATGGCCAAGGCCGATGCCGAGGGCGATCCCGGCAATAGCCAGTTCCAGTACGACCTCGTGCAGCAGGCCCTGCTCGCGGAGGCGTGGGAAGTGGCCCTGCGGGCCGTGGAGACGCACCAGCGGCTCCAGCCCCGCAGCCCCTTCGTCGTGATCTTCGGCGGAGGGCTCGCGCTGCAGCGATTGGGGCGGCATGACAAGGCCCTCGCCTACTTCGAGGGCATCCTCAAGCAGGATCCGCGCAATGCCGCCGCCCTGACCGCGGCGGGCGAAAGCCTGTGGCGGCTCGGCCGCATCGAGGAGGCTCAGGGCCGGTTCGCCGAGGGGCTGGAGGCGGAGCCCGGCTACAGCCGCACCTACCTTCAGCTGGCAGAGCTCATCGAAGGCAGCGGATTGTGGGAGGATGCGCGCCTCGTGCTGGAGGCGGGCCTCGACCAGAACCCCAAGGACCTCTCCCTATGGGAAACCCTCGTCGGGCGCGGCGCCGCCCGCAAGGACGCTCGCGTGGTACGGGACGCCTGGAACGCCCTTCAGCAGGTCCCCGACGGCGGCCAGGGCATCTGGCACCAGCTCGTCATCCAGGCCCTCATCGCCAAGAACCGGATCCCGGACGCCCGGGAGGTGCTGCGGCGGGGCTTGGACGCGCTGCCGGCGAACGCGGAACTCCTCGCCCTCCAGGCGCGGATGGGCGTAGGTTCGGGGCCGAATCGCGTGATGCACGGGTAAGCTCTGTCCATGCTCCGTCCTGCCTTGGCCTGCGTGGCCGCCCCTTGGCTATTCGCCCAGGAAGGCCTCCCCAGCCTGGCGGAGCTGCGGGCCGTGAAGGTGAGCGTGGCGACCCGCCTGCAGCAGCGCCCCGAGGAGGCCCCCAGCCTCGTGACGGTGCTGACCCGGGCGGAAATCGAGGCCTATGGTTGCGAGGATCTGGCGGACATCCTCCGGCTGCTGCCGGGCTACGAGCTGGGCCTGGACGTGGTGGGAATCGCCACCGTGAGCGCCCGCGGCCTCTGGGTGCACGAGGGGAAGGTGCTCGTGATGGTGGATGGCATCCCCATCAATGATCTGGGCTACGGCAATCTGAACGTCCTCGGGGCCTTCCCCGCGGCCCTCGTGGATCGGGTGGAGGCGCTGCGGGGGCCGGGCGGCGCCGTCCATGGCCAGTTCGCGGAGGCGGGCGTCATCCAGATCCAAACCCGCGATCCCCGGGAGGCCGGGGCCCGGGCGACGGCCTATCTGGCCAGTCAGGGCCGGGGTGTTTCCGGAGGGGGACTGGCCGTGGAAGGGGGCGGGGAGCTGACGACCGGCGTGCGCGGCATGGCGGCCCTGGGCTACCTCCAGACCTCACTGAGTAGGCGGCCCTTTCAGGACTTCTCGGGCGGCAGCTTGGATCAGGAGGGCGCCCCCGGCCGCCGGCGATTCCAAATCCGGCTTTCGGAATTGCAGGCGGGCTCCCTGCGGGTGCGCTACCAGGGGCTGTTGCAGCGGTACTACGGGCAGGACGGGTTCACGACCGTCGTCCCCCGCGTCAACGGCGTCTACACGGAGGCCATGGAGTTCCGCCAGGAGACCCTTCTGATCGGCTACACGAAGGCCCTCGGCCCCGTCTGGCGCCTGGAGAGCACCCTCGACTTCACGGAGGGAAATCCCATCGCCACGGGCACGAATCCAGCGAGCCTGCTCCTCGCCAGCGGCCCCAACGCGAGCGTAGAGCTCGCCCGTCGGCGGGCGGAGGCCACCTTCATCCGGGAGAGCGCGGGCCTGGCCTTCGTCCTGGGGGGCGGCGGCACCCAGGACGAGGCCCGGGGCCTCACGAACACGAACGAGCCAGGCCTGCAGGCCGACGCCGGGTTCGACTACCGGGAACGGATGCGTACGAGCTCCCTCTTCCTCCATGCCCAGGGCACGGCCCAGCTGGGGGCCTGGGGCCTCACGGCCGGCGCGCGATCCGAGTGGACGAGTTTCGGCGCGGCTTTGGCGCCTCGCCTGGGCCTCACGTGGGTGGGGGAGGCGTGGAACGCCAAGCTCCTCTACGGCCAGGCCTACCGCATCCCCCAGCCCTGGCAGGCCTACAGCCGCTACTTCGCCTACGCCGGGGATCTGCGGCCCGAGACGAGCCGCACGGTGGAGTTCGAGGCGGGGCGCCGCGTGGGGGAGGGCAGCCTGAGGGCCAGCCTCTTCCGCGTGGACGTGCGCGACCCCATCACCTACAACGGCGACGGCAACCGCTACTTCAACTCCGGGCGCACCGTGAGCGAGGGCGTGGAGGCGGAGTGGCGGGGCCGGGCCGGGCCCGCCACCTTCTACCTCCGGGGCAGCCTCCAGCGCCCCGGCGGGGGGACGTCCGCGGGCTTCCTGGACGGCCGCGAGGATCGCTTCATCGGCCTGGCCCCCTGGCTCCTGGGCGGCGGCCTCATCCTTCCCTTGGGCCGTGTTCAACTAGGCCCCAGCTTCAACTGGGTGGGACCCAAGGAAGCGCAAACGGCCGCCAGCGCCGCCACCAATGGGGCCCTCCGGGAGACATCTCCAGAGCCCGCCCGCCTGCTCCTCAACCTGGCCACCCGCTGGCGCCCCGGCCCCGAAGGCCTCGCCTGCAGCCTCATCCTCCGCAACCTGGGCGGCACCCCTTACCGCCTCGTGCAGCCCTACTACGGAGGCCACGCGCCGCTGCCGGCGCTGGATCGGCAGGTGCGGGTGGAGGTGGGGTGGAGGTGGTAGGCCGAGGGCCGTAGGGCGGGGAGCGGGTTTCCTCGTCTTCACGCTGCGCCGGCGCGACTGAAAACAGAAAAAAACCAGTGATAAACAGTGATAAAAGCCGTGATGAACGGTGATGAGAAGGCCGCGGCCCCATCACTGTTCATCACGGCTTTTATCACTGTTCATCACCGGTGGTCTTTTATTCGTTGGCTTCTACGGCCGGCTCACCCGCGCAATTAAGGCACTCGCTGGCAAGGGCCCCCACGCCCTTCCATCCACGCTCTTCGGCCGGTTGTCCCCCAGCACGAGGTAGCCCGCCCCGCAGCTCCACGGCCCCTGATCCTGCGGCTCCGGCCAGCGCACGTAGGGTTCCTCGATCCAGCGGCCGTCCACGTAGAGGCGCGGGCCCTTCAGCTCTACCTTCTCGCCGGGCAGGCCCAGCACGCGCTTGAGGGTGGGGCCCTCGGGGCCCTCCACCACCCATACCTCTCCCCGCGCCGGCGCGCCCGCCGCCCAGGCCCGGAGGCCCCAGGCGAGCTGGCCTTCCCTGAACGCAAGCGCCATGCTTTCGCCCCGTACGGGGGAGGGGCGCAGTAGCAGGAAGGGACTCAGCGCGAGCGTTAGCGCCGCGAAGGGCACCCAGGCCTTCACGGGCGGAGCTTCAGCAGGGGCGCGGCCAGGGCGGCGAAGGCCAGGTCGCGGAGGATCTCCCACTTCATGGCCACGAGCTTTTCGGCGGCCGTTCGGACGGGGCCCGCGCCGAAGCAGCCGCAGTCGATGGGATTGCCCCGCAGCAGGTTGATCCCGATGGCCGCGGTGAAGGCGAGCATCAGGACGAAGGCGACCCGGGCGGCGCCGCACTCGCCGCGGCCCGTGATGAGCGCGAGGCCGATCCAGAGCTCCAGCCACGGCAGCGTGAGGGCCAGGGCGTGGCGCGTGGCCTCCGGCAGCAGCCGGTAGTGGAAGAGGATCTGCGCGAAGCCCGGGGGATCCACGAGCTTGGGCCAGGCGGCGGCGAGCATCACGAGGCCGAGGGCAAAGGCGCAAAGGCGGCGGAAGGTCACTTCGCGCCCTCCGCGCCTCGGGCGGAGGGGCCGCCCAGGGCCTTCCACGCGGGCCAGCCGCCCTTGAAAATTCGCAGGTTGCGGAAGCCCAAGGGCCATAGCCGATCGGCCAGCAGATGCGAATCCCGGCAGTCGCCGCCGCTGCAGTAGATCACCACGGGATCCTTCGGATCGAAGGTGGCGTCGGCGAAGGCCTGGATCTTGGCCTCCACGCCATCCTCCCAGGGGGAGATCACCTTCGCGCCGGCCACGTGGCCCTCCTCGAAGACGGAGGTCCGCCGCGCATCGATGAAGACGGCCCCCGCCCGGTGGAGGGCGAGGGCCTCCCCATCCGCGATCTCGAAGGGCGCGCCATCCGCCGGGGCAGGGTAGAGATCCTGCAGGGATCGCGGAGAGGCGCTTCCTTGTGGGGGCGGCTGGGGCGCCCGGGAGGCCGCCTTCGGAATGGGCGCGGGAATCGGGGTAGGGCTCGGCGTCGGAGCGGCCGGCCCGGGCGCGAGGGGCGTGGGCTGAGGCTTGGGCGCCGGCCGGGGCGGCGGCGGCGGAGCCGGGCGCCAGGCCAAGTGTCGCGTGGGCCCCGCCAGCGAGTTGGAGAGGGCCGCGCAGCCCAAGGCGAGGACGAGCAGGATAGTCACCTGCATCCAGGGGCGTCCTTCGGGTGTGCGCATGCCGGGGCCGAGGTTCATGGGTTAGGGTCTCAGGGCGAGGCGCCGGCCCCGGCCATCCGTGAGGGCCACTTCCTCGATGCGGGCCGGAGCCTGCACCGTGGGCGCCAGCTCCGTGGCCAGGCGCTGGGCCAGCGCCAGGGGGCCCGATAGGCCAAGATCTGACAGCAGGCGACCCTGCAGCGGCGCCAGCAGGGCGTCCATGGCCGCCTCCAGTTCCCTGAAGTCCACCACCACGTCGAAGCCGTCCAGCCCCTGCCGTGACGTGATCACCTCCACGCGGTAGTCGTGCCCCTCCCAACGGCCCTCCGAAGTCTGGAAGACGACGGAGAGGGGCCGCTCGACGGCGGCTTGGAAGGTGTGGGGAGAGGAGGGATGGGTCATCTCGGGACTCGGGACCCCAGTTTCCCACGGCCCGCGCTAAACTGGCCGCTTGAGCTTGGAGACGACCATGCGCGATTTTTCCACCCAGTCGGCGCGGCCCGGCGTGGAACGCGAGGACCTGGACTTCGACGTCCTATTCGTGGGCGCGGGGCCCAGCAATCTGGCGGGGTTGTGGCGCCTCCTGGACGATATCGAGGCTCATAACAAGAAGCCCGGCGTGAAGAAGCTCGATGGGCTCACCATCGGCCTCATCGAAAAGGGCGACGAGATCGGCGATCACGCCTTCAGCGGCGCCGTGCTGGATCCCCAGGCCTTGGTGGAGCTGTGCCCGGATTTCATGGAGCGGGGCTTCCCCTCCGAGGGCGAGGTCACGTCGGAGGAGGTGTGGCTCTTCACCTCCGAGCGGGGCGGCTTCAACTTCCCCATCCTGCCGCCCTTCTTCCACAACCATGGCAACCATATCGTCTCGCTGTCTCGAATGGTGCGCTGGATGGCGGCGCAGATCGAGGCCCGCGAGGTGCCCGGCGTGGACGTGATGCTGCTGCCGGGCTTTGCCGGCATGAAGGTGCTGTGGGAGACGAGCCCCAGCGGAGAGCAGCGGGTCGTGGGCGTGCAGACGGCTGATAAGGGCGTGAATCCCGACGGCAGCCCCAAATCCAATTTCGAGCCCGGCAACAACCTCCGCGCCAAGGTCACCGTCTTCGGCGAGGGGCCCCGCGGCCACCTGGCCCGGGAGCTGGAAGCGGTGCTGGGCCTTCAGGCCTCCAGTCCCAACCCCCAGACCTACGAGATGGGCGTGAAGGAGATCTGGGAGATCCCCGAGGGCCAGGTGGCGGATGGCTTCGTGCTGCACAGCACGGGCTTCCCCCTGCCCGATGGCGAGAGCGGCGGTTCCTTCGTCTACAAAATGGCTGGAAACAAGCTGGCCGTGAGCTTCGTCGTCTACATGGATACGAAGGATCCCTTCGTGGATGCCCACCTCATCCTTCAGAAGTTCAAGCAGCACGCCCGCATCGCGTCCATGATCGAGGGCGGCAAGATGCTGCAGTACGGCGGCAAGGCGCTGGCCATCGGCGGCTGGTCCTCCATGCCCAAGCTGGCCTTCGCGGGCGGCATGCTCGTGGGCGATAGCGCGCAGATGGTGAACGCGGCCCGCCTCAAGGGTATCCACCTCGGCATGAAGGGCGGCATGGTGGCCGCCGACACGATCCACGAGGCCCTCCTCGCCGATGACTTCAGCGATCAGCGGCTCATGGGCTACTCCCGCGCCTACATGGGCTCCTGGGCGGGCACGGAGCTGTACAAGTCGCGCAACTTCCATCAGATCGTGGAACAGGGCCTCACGCCCAAGGCGGGCCTCGAATTGGGCATCTCCATGCTCACGAGCGGATGGGTGCCCGGCGGCACCAAGGCTATGCACGTGGACGCGCACATGACGCAAACGACGGAGGCCTACTACGGGAAGAAGGGCATGAAGCTCAGCGACATGGATCTGGGCATCAAGTTCGACGGCAAGCGGGCCATCCAGAAGCTGGACGACGTCTATGCCTCCGGCACCATGCACGACGAGCACCAGCCCGGCCACCTCAAGATCGTGAAGGGCGACCACGTCTGCGCCACCTGCTGGGAAGAGAAGGGCTCCCCCTGCACGATCTTCTGCCCCGCCCAGGTCTACGAGATGCACCCCGACGCCAGCGGCAAGGTGGCCAAGGTGGATATCGCCTTCTCGAACTGCGTGCACTGCAAGACCTGCGATATCAAGTGCCCCGAGGAAAACGTCATCTGGACCCCCCCCGAGGGCGGCGGCGGGCCGAAGTATACGTTCTGCTGAGGGGAGAGGGGCCGGAGCGATCCGGCCCTTTGCTTTTCGAACCGGGAGTGAAAGAACTGGACACGGGCGCAGAGGAAAAGAGGGGCGCGGAGTTCGCGGAGGGGCGCGGAGGGACGCGGAGAAAAGCAGAACGCAGAAGCCGCGGAATCACGCAGAAGACGCAGACCCCATGCCCCGCGCTACAGGGCTTTCATGCCACGTGGTGCCCCGGCGGGGCATGGGGTCTGCGTCTTCTGCGTGCTGCTTTTCTCCGCGAGTCGCACTGCGGCCTCCACGACCTCCGCGTTCCGCCTTCCATAAGCAACCTGCGCTGCCGTGTCCCGCTTTTCTTCCGAACGCATGCCCGTCACATCGTGAGGTGGTCCGCCACGAAAGCCTTCACGGCCGATTGGAATTCAGGCGTGGGATCCACGAACTGGACGCCGAGGAGGACGTACCCTTCGGCGTTGCCATGCCGCTGGGCGAGGAGGTGGGTGATGACGCCTTGCACCTCCTCCCCGGGCAGATCCGGATGTTCGAGGTGGATGTGGAAGAGCGGCTGGCCGGGCTCCATGCCGGCCGTCACCGCGGCGGGCAGGCGCAGGCCGAAGCCCCCCGTGGAAAAGCTCGTCATGGGGATCCCGGCAAAGATCCGCCCCTCATGGGTGAACGTGGCCGAATAGCCCGGATCCAACGTCACCCGGGCGTGGATCCGGCCGGCGGTGTAGGGGTCCATGGGGGCTCCGGCCGTCTGCTCTGGCTTCTTCGGATGCCGCGATGGCTGGGTCAAGTTCGAGGCAGGCCGTCGTCCAGCACCCGAGCGGCCATGCGGCGGGCCAAGAGGCCGGGGCCCGGGCCGCCCCGGAGGCTGGCGGTGGTGATGGCGCCTTCGTAAAGGATCATCAGTTCCTCGGCGAGGCCCTGGGGATCGGGGGCGTGCCCCTCTTCGGCCAGCGTGCGGAGGAACTTGGCCACCTCCTGCTTGTGGGCCTGCACCCGCTTGCGGGTTTCCAGGCTTTCGCCGCCCATCTCCAGTCCCGCGTTGGTGAAGGCGCAGCCCCGGAAGTGCTCCGTGCCGAACCACACGTCCAGCATCTCGAACACGGCCAGGATGCGGCCCCGGGGATCGTGGGCCATCTGGCGGATGCCTTCGCCCAGGCGGCGGAGGGCCTCCTCGTGCTGGTGCTCCAGGTAGGCCTGGATCAGATCCTCCTTCGAAGGGAAGTGGGCGTAGAGGGTGGTCTTGGCCACCTCGCTTTCCGCCACCACGCGATCCACCCCCACGGCCCGCACGCCCTCCCGGTAGAACAGCCGGCCCACCGTTTGGAGGATCCGCTCGCGGGCGCCGCGGCCTTTGCGAACTTCGGACATGGGGGCGCTCCAGACATCGGGACAAGGGGTTAACCCAGGGTAAACCCCGGAGGGGGTCAAAAAATCCATTTCAATCATACCTACAGGTAAGTAGTGTTTGAGGTGCCGTTGAGGCGCCAACCCCCTATCGAGGTGACCCATGCTGCTGCTGCCCCCCTCCCCCCCCGCCCTGGAAGCCCCCGCGCCCGTGCGGCCCAACGTTCTCAAGCTGGCCAAGGGCCAGGTGCTGGAGGTGGCCTTCGCCACCGTGAAGCCCGGCAAGGAGTCCCTCCTCCTCGCGGAGGGCATGCCCAAGATGCAGCCCCTCGTGGGCCGCCACGGCGGCGAACTGCAAGCGGGCCTCCGCATCCTGGCCGCCTTCGCGGATAAGGAGGCCCCGGCCTTCCAGGCGATCCAGTTGCTGCGCTGGACGGGCGAGGCCGAGGCGAAGAAGGCGGGTTCCGACGCCGAACTCAAGGCCTTTCGATCCGAGGCCGCCAGCGGCTTCAGCGAGGGCAACCTCCTGATCGCCGATAAGGGCGTGGATGCCGCGCTGGAGCCAGGCGTGGCCTATGCCGTGATCCTGGAGACGGCCGAGAACCCCGCCTGGGATCGCATGCGCGGCGCCCTGGAGGGACGCTACAGGGCCGTGGCCCGCTTTCAGGCCACGCCGGCCCAGGGCCCACTGGGGGTCCGCCGGCTGACCCTGCTGAAGGTCGGTCCCGCGGAAGGGCTCAATGCCCAGAATTGGGGGCGCTTCCTGCCCGTGCCGGACGGTGGCTTCGTGGCGCTGGCGGTGGTGCCGAAGGGGTGAGCGGGGCAGTCGAAGATATTTAACAAAAAAGCGGGAACGCAGAAGGCGCAGAAGAACACAGAAAACGCAGAAAACGCAGAAAACCTCATTCCTAGTTCATTTCGGCGGATTCTGCGTTCTTCTGCGCCTTCTGCGCCTTCTGCGTTCAGCTTTTCCTCTACCTCGCGTTCACCGCTTCCAGGCTGGCCTGATATTTTGTAGATATGCCCCTCGACCCACGCCTGCTTGAGATCCTCTGCTGCCCCGCCTGCAAGGGGGACTTGGACTTGCGGAGGGAGGGCGAGGCCGAGCGCGATCTGAAGTGCCGGGCCTGCGGGCTCGTCTATCCCATCGAGGACGGCATCCCCGTGATGCTCGTGGACGCGGCGAAGAAGGAGGCCTGATGCGCCTCGACAAGGGCCACGCGGCGCGGCTGCTCGAGCGCATCAAGGGCCGCGAGGTCCTCGTGCTGGGCGACCTCATGCTGGATGAGTACCTCTTCGGCGAGGTGAACCGCATCAGCCCCGAGGCGCCCGTGCCCATCGTGCGGGTGACGCGCGAGAACTGGGTGCTGGGCGGCGCCGCGAACGTGGCCGCCAACCTCGTGGCCTTGGGGGCCGTGCCTCTCTTGGTGGGCACGCTTCAGAAGGACGTGGCCGGCGAGCGCCTCATGGGCATCCTCGGGCGCATGGGCATCGCGCGGGATGGCCTCGTGCTGGATCCCAGGCGGCCGACCATCATCAAGACCCGCGTCATCGGCCAGACCCAGCAGATGCTCCGCATCGACCGCGAGGAGGCCGGGGCCCTGGACGGGGAGGTCATCGCCGATCTGGCCGAGCGCCTCGCGCGCCTCATCCCGGAATGCGGCGCCCTGGTCGTGAGCGACTACGCCAAGGGCGTCATCGGGCCGGAGGTGATGGAGGTGGTGCATGGCCGCTGCAAGGCCCACGGCATCCCCTGGATCGTGGATCCCAAGCCGGATCACAAGGCCCTCTACCAGGGCGCCACCCTGATGACGCCCAACACCAAGGAAACGTCCGAGCTCGCGGGCCTGCCCGCGAAGGCCGATGCGGAGGTCACCGCCGCTGGCCACGCCATCATGCGGGCCCTCAACGTGCAGGGCGTGCTCATCACGCGCAGCGAGAAGGGCATGGCCCTCTTCACCCAGGATGAGGGCCATCGCGAGCCTTGGATGATCCCCACGGAGGCCCGTGAAGTCTTCGACGTGAGCGGCGCGGGCGACACCGTCATCGCCACCTTCGCGGCCGCCGTGGCCTCGGGCGCCGATTGGAAGGACGCCGCCATGCTCGCCAACGCCGCCGCCGGCCTCGTCGTCGCCAAGGTCGGCACGGCGACGGTCACGCCGGGGGAGATCCTGGAGAAATATCAGGAGCAGGAAGCGCGGTGATGAGGGGCTCCGGGCTCCGGGTGAAACGGAGGCGGGGCGGAGCCCCGCGATGTTGCATTTCAGTTGCGGGCGCGGAGCGCCCGCCGCAGTTTCCCCCCGGAGCCCGGAGCCCGGAGCCCGGAGCCCGGAGCCCGGAGCCCGGAGCCCGG
>CAYWDR010000119.1:0-11419 GCA_964457075.1 uncultured Solibacteraceae bacterium | reverse complement strand
CCTCAGGTTAGGTTTTGCACCTCCATTCAGTTGATCGTGCCGATCGCACGGGCCCCCGGCCAGCCTTGAAGCTGTCCGACGGCCCCGCCCAGGATCCGAAGGCCGGCGGAACGGATGGGTCGTGCCCCCTTCTGCGGTTTCTGCGTGGCGCGCAGCGCCTTCTGCGCCTTCTGCGTCTTCTGCGTTCCGCTTTTCTCCGCGTCCCTCCGCGAGGCGCGCAGCGCCCTCCGTGACCTCCGCGTTTAGCTTTTCGCCCCGAGCATGGATCCTCCGCGATCTCCGCGTTCAGCTTTTCGCCCCGAGCATGGATCGCACAAGCCTTAGGCAATCCGAGGCGTTGCGAGAACCGCGCCCAGGGCCCGGAAGCATTTCCGGTCGAAGCGTCCGTGGCCCTGGCGCCGCATCCACTCCAGAACCTCCATGGGGTTCATGGCGGCTTTGTAGGGGCGCGCCTCGCTGAGGGCGCAATAGACGTCGGCCACCTGGAGGATGCGGGCCTCCAGGGGGATGGCCTCGCCCATGAGGCCCTTGGGGTAACCCGAGCCGTCGGGGCATTCGTGGTGGGCGAGGATGATTTCGGCGATGGGCCCCGCGCCGGGCATGGGGCGGAGGATCGCCGCGCCCAGTTCGGGATGGCGCTCCATCCGCTCCCGATCCTCCGGGGTGAGGGGTCCCTCCTTGAGCAGCACGTCGTCCCGCACGCCGATCTTCCCGAGATCATGCACGATGCCCGCCAGGTAGACCCGCTGCTGGACGCTGACGTCCAGGCCCATGCGCTGGGCCATCTCGACCCCGAGCATGCCCACCTCCTCGTCATGGGACTGGGTGCCCTCGTCCCGGAAGCGGATGGCCTCGGCGAGCGATGTGAGGCTTTGGGCCAGATCCTCCGCCACGCGTTCCGTTCCTGGCGTGATTTGGGTCATGGATAACCCCCAGCCTTAGTATCGGCACGGGCCGGGGATCATCCAGTCTGGGTTATGAGGCCATTCGTCCCTAGAATGGGGGATTCGTCCCGGAGTTCCCATGCAGCCCGAACACCTGACCGCCGAGATCACGCGCATCCACAAGGGCGGCGCCGCCAAGGACCATGAAAAGAACGCGAAGTCCGGCAAGCTCTTCGCCCGGGAGCGCATCCGCCTGCTCGTGGACGAGGGCTCCTTCGTGGAGGATGGCCTCTTCGCCAACGCCCTGCAGGGCAGCCTCCCCGCCGATGGCGTGGTGACGGGCACGGCCCTCGTGAATGGCCGCCCCGTGGCCCTCATGGCCAACGACAGCACCGTGAAGGCCGGTAGCTGGGGCGCCCGCACCGTGGAGAAGATCATCCGCATCCAGGAAGTGGCCATGCGGATGAAGGTCCCCATGCTCTACCTCGTGGATAGCGCCGGGGCGCGCATCACGGATCAGATCGATATGTTCCCCGGCCGCCGCCACGCCGGCACCATCTTCCACAACGAGGTGGCGCTCAGCGGCTTAGTGCCCCAGATCTGCCTCCTCTTCGGGCCCAGCGCCGCGGGCGGCGCCTACATCCCTGCCTTTTGCGACGTGGTGGTGATGGTGGAGGGCAACGCCTCCATGTACCTGGGCTCGCCCCGCATGGCCGAGATGGTCATCGGCGAGCAGATCACCCTCGAAGACCTGGGCGGCGCCAAGATGCACTGCTCCGTGAGCGGATGCGGCGACTTCCTATGCAAGACGGAGGAGGAGGCCATTCAGCTCTGCCGCCAGTACCTCGCCTACTTCCCCCAGCACGGCGAGGACGCCCTGCCGATGGTGGAAGCCAAGGCCGTGGCCGCCAAGGCCAAGGACATCTCGACGCTGGTGCCCAAGGACATCAATAGCCCCTTCCAGATGAAGGACTTCATCGAGGCCCTCGTCGATGATGGCTCCTTCCTGGAGATCAAGAAGCTCTTCGCCGCCGAGCTCATCACGGGGCTCGCCCGCATCGAGGGCCGCCCCGTGGGGATCGTGGCGAACCAGCCCCGCGTGAAGGGCGGCGTGCTCTTCGTGGATAGCGCCGACAAGGCCACCCGCTTCATGACGCTCTGCGACGCCTTCGGCATTCCCCTCGTCTTCCTCAGCGACGTGCCCGGCTTCATGATCGGCAGCGCCGTGGAGAAGCAGGGCATCATCCGCCACGGCGCCAAGATGATCAGCGCCATGGCCAGCTGCTCCACGCCCCGCTTTTGCGTCGTCGTGCGCAAGGCCTACGGCGCGGGCCTCTACGCCATGAGCGGCCCCGGCTTCGATCCCGACGCCACCATCGCCCTGCCCACGGCCAGCATCGCCGTCATGGGCGCCGAGGCCGCCGTGAACGCCGTGTTCGCCAACAAGATCGCCGACAAGCCTGAGGAAGAGCGCCGCGCCTACGTGCAGCAGCTCCGCGACGAGTACAACGAGGACATCAACCTCGTGAAGCTCGCCGCCGACCTCCACGTGGACGCCATCATCCAGCCCGGCGACCTCCGCCGTGAGCTGGCCGCCCGCCTCAGCCGCGCCAAGCGGCGGGAGGTTTGGCCGGGGAAGCGGCGGAGCGTCACGCCGGTCTAGCCACGACGGCACGGCGTAATGATGGGGACGCTATTCCAATTTTGACCGTTGGGCCTAGACTTGCGTCGTCCAGGCGAACTCATGACTCAGCCCGACTATCTTTCGCTTCTCACGATCGAACCCGGAAAGCGGGGAGGGAAGCCCTGCGTTCGAGGACTTCGGATCACCGTCTACGACGTGCTCTCATACCTAGCCGCAGGCATGAGCACATCCGAAATCCTCTCTGATTTCCCGGATCTTACGGAACAGGACATCCGCGCTTGCCTGGCGTTTGCCGCCGACCGCGAACGGCACCAGAACCTGTTGAGCGCCTGACCCGTGCTCCTGCTGGATCACAACCTCTCCAGGCGGATGATTCACGGCCTTCGAGCAGGGTCCCTGGAACGGTTCATGTTTCGGGCGTCGCCGTCCTGCTCACCCACCAGGATGCGATTCGCGCTTTTCTTCAGGATCCGGAGCTGAGCGTGCTCACTGTCGGCTAAGTCGCGTCGTCGTCGTCAGAACCGCCACGTCATCCCCAACCCCACCCGCCGCGTCCCGCCGTACATCACGAAGGGCTTGGTGGTGAAGCCGGTACCCTGGGGCGTGAAGGGGGCGCCGAGCAGCTCGCCCGTGGCGAAGATCTGGAGGCCCCGGACGAGGGTCCAGGCCAGGTGGGCGTTCAGGCGCGTGAAGGCCTCCCGGTCCGTCCGCACGATGGCGCCCTGGTAGGCGCCGACGCGGGTTCGGGCGGTGTGGTGGAGGGTGAGGCCGCCGAGCCAGGCGCCGTGGGTGAAGCGCGTCCATAGATTGGCCCGGAAGGGGGCGGCGTAATCCGCCTGCTCCCCGGTGAGGCCGTCTTCCACGTGCAGCACGGTGGCGTTGAGGCCCAGCACCCATCCCGCGTGGGGCCACCAGGTCACCTCGCCCTCCAGGCCCCGGCTGGGGTAGGAGGGGCCGTTCTGATACTGGTTCGTGCCGGCCGCCGCGCCGGCCACCGGGAGGCGCAGGATCTCGTGGCGCAGCTCGCCCCTGAAAGCGGTGGCATCCAGGCTCCAGGCGCCATCGCTCCAGCGGTAGCCCAGTTCGAAGGTGGCCAAGGATTCGGGGTCGAGGTCGGGGTTGGGCAGGATCCGGAGCGGGCCCAGGTTGCTGTTCACGCGGCTTTCGTAGACCTGGGGGCTTCGCGTGGACGTGAACCAGCCCGCCCGCAGGTGGCTGCGGCCGGTAGGCTTCCAGGTGAGCACGGCGCGGGGGGAGATCCGGGAGCCGCCCAGGGTCTCCCGCTCCGCGCGGGCGCCGAGGGAGAGCCCCAAATCCCCGGGCAGGCTGAGGTCCATGGCCGCGAAGAGGCCGGCGGAGCGCTCGCGGCTGGTTTCCAAGAGCCCGATGAGGGGGCTCGGGCGGGCCTGAAGGCGGGCCCCGTCGAGGCCGCCCACGAAGCGCAGCGAGGGCGTGGCGCGCCAATTGAGCAGGAGGGAGCCCTGCTCCCGGTGGTACTCGTAGGGATAGGACTCCCCCACGGTGGCGGGATCCGCCGAAGCCAGGGCCGGCACGGGCCCGATGCCCTGCCGGAAGTACACGCGGTTGAGCTGGGCCTCCGTGACCAGGGTGGAGGAAGGGCGCCAGGTCCACCCCGCCTGCAGCACGTTGGAATCGGAGAGGGCGTAGGGAACGGTGAAGATGGCGCCCACGAAGGCCGGTCCCGCATGGAGGTGGGCGGCCCCGGCGGAGAACCAGGCCTGGTGGGCGCCGCGGGCCATATCGCCCCGGAGGAAGGCCCGCTGCTTGCGCCGGGCGTCCCGGCTGGTGGCGTCCAATTGGGCCTCCGTGGGCCGGATGGCCGGGGGCGGCGCACCCAGCACCTCGTATCGATGCCCGGAGTCGTCCACGCTGAGGCCCTCGGCTCCGGCCACGAAGCCCCACGCCTCGCCGCCCAACCTCAAGGCGCCGCCGCCGCGGGCTCCCCGGGGCCGCAGGGCCTCGGCGCGGAGCCGCCCCTCGGAGCCGGACCCGGCCCGGCGGGTGCGGATGGAGATCACGCCCGTGACCGCGTTGGCGCCGTGGAGCGTGGAGCTGGGCCCCCGCGTCACCTCGATGCGGTCGATGAGCTCCCAGGGCACCGGGATCAGCGAAAGGGACAAAACGCCCGCCACGGGGTTGTGGAGGGGCGCCCCGTCCACGAGGATCTGCACGGTATTGGGGGCCCCCTGCACGAGGCTGCCCCGGAGGCCCGCCGTATCGCCCAGGGTTCCGAGCTCGTGGGCATCCACGCCGGGCAGGCCCCGCAGCAGTTCCACGAGGGAGAGGGGCCCCAGGCGGTCCAGATCGTCGCGGGTGAGCACGGCGGTGGCCTGGGGGCTATCCATCAAGCCCTGGGCATAGCGCGAGCTGGCCTCCACGGGGGTCTGCATCAACCGGAGGAGGGCCTCCCGGCGCTGGGCCGCGCCCTCATCCAGCCCCTGCCCCTGCAGGAGCCCGGCGAAGAGCCCGGCGATGGGGAAGGTGTTTCGGTGCAAAGCGTCCTCGGCCTTCCTCCTCGGCGAGGGGCCTTGGAGAAGTTAGTTCACGCCTAAACCATGGACGCATGGTGCTGATCCCCTCCATCCCCTTCACCCCGGCTAAACAAGACCTCCGACGTCTTGCTGCCTCACCGTCCTCACTGGCCCTCACTGGCCAAGGAAGAATGCAGCCAGTGAGAACGGTGAGAACCAGTGAGGAAAGGCAAAAAACGCGAGGTGGTGCCTCCATGGTGGGCTTCGCACCTTCATCCGCGCCATCGGCGATGAATCCGCATTCCCAGCCGCCAGTGTGGGACCCTAAGTCCATGCTCCGCCGCGTTCCCCTGATGTTCCTGGCCCCCCTCCTTGGGGATGCGCTATCCGGGCAAACACCGGCGAGCTTGGAAGCCTCCCAGCCCTCCGTGCGGCCGGGGCAGACGCTGCTGCTGCGCTGGTCGGCGCCCGGCGCCGGCGTCGTGCGGCTGGAGCCCGGCGACCTTCAACTCGGCGAGGCGGGCCAGCTGACCCTGCGCCCCTCGGCCACCACGCTCTACGTGCTGCGCCGGGCCGAGGATGGCCGCGAGCTGGCCCGGGCCACGGTGAAGGTGGATCCGGGCCTTCCCTTGGGTGAACCCGCGCGCGTGTGCAGCTTCGACGCCAGCTCCGCCAAGGTGCTGCCGGGGGACCCGGTGGTGCTCTCCTGGGAATGCACGGGCGCCGCCAAGGTGCGGCTGGAGCCGGGCGGTCTGGAACTGGATGGCCGCAGCTTCGTCGTGGTGACGCCCCAGGAAAACACCCGCTACACCCTCATGGTCACCAACGAGGCCGGCGGCCAGACCCGCAGCTTGGACGTGGCCGTGATGCCCACGCCCCGGGACCAGGCCCCGGCCCGCATCTGCAGCTTCTCGGCGAGCCGCCTGGAGGTGACGCCCGGGCAGCCCGTGGAGCTCGCCTGGGAGTGCCAAGGCGAGGCCAGGGTCCGCCTGGAGCCCGGCGGCCTCGAATTGACGGGCCGGGAGAAGGTCACCGTCGTGCCCGACCGCACCACCGTCTACACCCTCAGCGTCAGCAACCTCGCTGGGGGCCTGAGCCGCAGCCTTGAGATCCGCGTGCGGCCCACCCTGGACGCGCCTGTGGATCCCGTGAAGGCCCTTCGCCAGGGCGATCTGGAGGCCTGCCTTCGGGCGGGCGCGATCCGGAGAGGGCAACCCGCGAATCCGTGGACGCTCCGCATGCTCGTGGCCATCACGGACAAGGGCCTCGCGAGGCTGGCCTCCCAGGCGGGGCGGAAGGCCGGCCGGATCACGATCCTCCCATGGCCTCGCAAGGATGGGCTCAGGGCCTGGCAGGCCTGCTGGGGGTGGTATGCCAGCAAGGAAGAAGCGCTGAAGGCCTGGGACAAGGCTCCGGAAACTCTGCGGACGCTCTACTGGCCCGTGGCGCAGCGGTCGGGGGTTTCAGGCTGAAAAAAGGACGCGGAGTTCGCGGAGGGGCGCGGAGAACGCGGAGAAAAGCGGAGAAAAAGCAAGGAACGCAAAAGCCGCGGAAGGACGCAGAAACCGCAGAAGGGATTCCGACCAAGCCAAGCTTCCGGCCTCCCGATTCGGGGCGGGGCCCGGACCGGCCTTCGGGGGCCGTCCCGGGTCCCGCCCCGAATCAAGGGCCGCGAGCGGCCCTTGGCGCGCAGCGCCTGGAGGCCTTGACCGGGGGGCCTGCTTTTTTCTGCGCCTTCGGCGTGCTTCTGCGCCTTCTGCGTCTGGCTTTGTCCCTCAAATCTTTTCTCCGCGTGCTCCGCGCCCCTCCGCGAACTCCGCGTTCATCTTTTCCAATCCAAGGGAGCAACGGATCCCGCGGGTTTCATCCCTTGGGTCGGCTACCGGCGCCCCGCCACGTAAGCCTTCGCCGCCGCTTCCGTGAGGGGGCTCTTCAGGCCAGCCCGCTTCGCCAACGCCAGCGCTTCCTCTTCCGTCATGCCCCCATCCAGCATCCAGACCGTGAAGAGGGCCCCGGCCACGCGGTTGCCGGAGGCGCAGTGGAGGAGCACGCGGGCGCCCCTGGGCAACGCCCGGAGCTTGGCGCGGAAGGCGTCGAGGGCTTCGGCGGAGGGTTCGCGATCCATGGGGCAGCGGTCGTAGGCGGCACCGGCGGCCTTGGTCGTGGCGCCATCGGCGGCGAAGTCGCCCTCGGCATCCGTTCGCAGGTTGAGCACGTGCGTAATGCCCGCGACCCTCAGCCCGGTGAAGGTCTCCGCGGTGGGCGCGCCCAACACGACGAAGAGGCCCGGGCGCAGCTCCACGGCGCCGGGCAGGGTGGCCTGGGAGGCGATTAGGGCGGGGATCAGGGCGAGCGGCATGGAGAGCCTCCTAGTGAGTCATGGCCGGGAGGGGCAGGCGAAGCACGGCGCGGGCGCCGGGCCCCTCTTTGCGATCCTCCAGGGAGAGGCTGCCGCCGTGGGCCTCGGCGATCTGGCGGGCCAGGGCGAGGCCGATGCCCGAGCCACCCGGCTTCGTCGTGAAGAAGGGCACGAAGAGGTTCGCGGCCGGCGGCAGGCCAGGGCCTTCGTCGCAGACGTCGATGCGGGCCCAGCGGCCCTCGCGGCGCCAGGCTACCCACACGGCTCCGCCCGTTTCCAAGGCGGCCTCCGCGGCGTTCTTCACGAGGTTGATCAGGGCCTGCTCCACTTGATCCTCGTCGGCGGACACGCTCAGATCGGGGCCCGGGTTCACGGTGGCGGCGCACCGGTTCTCCAGGCGGGCCACGCGGGGCACGAGGGCCTCCAAGGCGAGGGGCCGCCGCTCGGGGGCGGGCAGCTTGGCGAGGCGGGCGTAGGCGGAGAGAAAGCGCTGGAGGCTGGCGCTGCGGCGCTCGATCACCGCGAGGCCCTGCTGCAGATCTTCGGCGGAATCCCCGGCGGGAAGGACGCGGCGGGAAAGCGAGGCGAGGCTGCCCGCCAGGGATTGGATGGGCGCGAGGCTGTTATTGATCTCGTGGCTGAGCACCCGCGTGAGCCGCTGCCAGGCCTCCCGCTCCTGCTCGCGCAGGGGCCGCGTGAGATCCGACATCACGAGGAGGCGGTGGGGCCTGCCGCCCTGCCTGAAGGTGCTCCGGCGCAGCTCGAAGCGCCCCGCGCCTCCGGGCAGGGCGAGATCCAGAAGGGGCTCTGTCCCGCCCAGGGCTTCCCCCAGGCCCAGCTCCGCGGCGCCGCGCTCCAAGGCCCGCTCCTTGGGCTGGCCCAGGAGCGACTCCCCCGCGCGGTTGACGAGGCGCAGCCGGTCCTCCGCGTCGAAGGCGAAGATGGCGACGTCGATCTCCTCGATCACCGTGCGCAGGAGGGCCGTGGCTTCGAGGGCGCCCACCCGCTGCTGCTGGAGCAGCTCGGCAAGGCTATTGAGCTCGTGGAAGGCCACGCCCAAGGCATCGCCGCCGCCCTCCCGCCCCCGGAAGGAATAGTCGCCCTCCCGCAGGGCGGCGAGGAGGTTCGACAGCGTCTGGAGGGGGTGCCGCACCCGCCGCCGCGCCTGGATGGAGAGGCCGAAGGCCGCGGCGGCGGCCACCGCCACGCCCAACAGGGCCCCGAACCGCGCTTCGCGCGCCCGGATCGCCAAGGCGGTGGCCAGGGCCAGGGCCGGGAGGGCCCCGAGCAGGGTCAGGAGCTGCACCCGCCGTTCGTGGCTCGAAGGTGGGGTGCTCATCCCGCTTGGATTCCGAGCTTCTGAAGCCGACGGTAGAAGGCGCTGCGGGAGAGGCCCAGGGCCCCGGCGGCCGCGGTGGCGTTGCCATGCCGTTTCAGCGCCTTCCGGATGAGCAGGGCCTCCATCTCCTCGATGCCCATGTCCTCCACGTTCAATCCCGGGCGGGGCGCCTGGAGGAGCAGTTCGGAGGCGCGCAGGCGAGGCCCCGCCGCCACGAGCACCGCGCGCTCCACGGCGTGGCCCAGCTCGCGCACGTTGCCGGGCCAGGGATGGCGGGCCAGGGCCTGCAGCGCCTCCGGTTCGAAGCCCCGCACCGCGCTGTGGTACTTGGCGGCGTGCCGCGCCAGAAAGTGCTCCGCCAGAGGGGCCACGTCTTCGGGGCGTTCCCGCAAGGAGGGCAGGTGCAGTTCCACGGTGTTCAAGCGGAAGCGCAGATCCTGGCGGAAGCGGCCGGTGGCGACCTCCGCGTCCAGATCGGCATTGGTGGCGGAGATGAGGCGCACATCCGCCTTCAACGTGCGGCTGGCGCCCACCCGCTCGAACTCGCCCGATTCCAGCACGCGCAGCAACCGGCTTTGCAGGCTGGCGGGGGCGTTGCCTACTTCGTCCAGGAAGAGGGTGCCCCCTTCCGCCAGCTCGAAGCGGCCGGCGCGATCCTGCCGCGCGTCCGTGAAGGCGCCCTTCACGTGGCCGAAGAGCTCGCTCTCCAGCACGCCCTCGCCTAGGCCCCCGGCGTTCAGCGTGAGAAAGGGGCCGGCGGCCCGGCGGGAGGCCCGGTGGATCACCTCCGCCAGCAGGCTCTTGCCCGTGCCGTTCTCGCCCGTGATGAGAATGGGCGCGTCGGAGGGGGCCACCTTCGCCGCCAGTTCCAGGAGCGCCACCATGGCGCGGCTGCGGGCCACGAGGGCGGGGGCGGCCTCGCCCCGAAGGAGGGCGTTTTCCGCCGCCAGGCGCTTCGAGGCGCGCAGCGCCGTGGCCAGTTCCAGTTGAGTGCGCAGGATGGAAATGAGCCGCGCATTATCCCAGGGCTTCTGGATGAAATCCCGGGCGCCCAGGCGCATGGCCTCCACCGCCAACT
This sequence comes from uncultured Solibacteraceae bacterium, assembly GCA_964457075.1. Taxonomy (GTDB): domain Bacteria; phylum Acidobacteriota; class Holophagae; order Holophagales; family Holophagaceae; genus JAFDVN01. Next base: position 1,622 of record CAYWDR010000119.1, on the reverse strand, counting down.
CGATGGTGCCGTAGCCCGTCATCACCACCACGGGCAGCAGCGCGTCCTGCGCCAGCGCCTCCTGGAGCAGGGCGAGGCCCTCGGTTCCCGAGGTGGTGTCGCGGGTGTAGTTCAGATCCATCAGTAGCAGATCGGGCGGGCGGGCCGCCAGTTCCTGCCGCACGGCAGAGGGGCTCTCCGCCGTCTGCACGGCGAAGCCTTCTCCCTTCAGCAGGAGGCGCAGGGCCTCCCGGATATCGGGCTGATCGTCGGCGATGAGGACGCGGGGCATGTTCAACCGAGGATGAGGCTGATATTCCCGCCCAGGATCGCCACGACGCTCCCCCACTCCACCCGGGCGGCCTCCATGTAGCGCCCCCCTTCCAGGCGAAGCAGCACGCCCACCTGCTCATCGGGATCCACGATCAGGTATTCCGGCACACCGGCCGCCTCATAGGCCCAGCGTTTATGGGACCAATCCTTACCCGCCGTGCTGGGGCTCAGGATTTCCACCACCAGATCCGGTGGGCCTTCGATACCGCGATTCGTGATCTTCGCGGGATCGCAGACCACGAGGAGGTCGGGTTGCACGACCCCCGAGTCCAGAAAAACATCCGTGGGAGCCGCGAAAACCTTGCAGGCACCTCCACCCGCCCTCCGCTTGGCTTCCGCCAAAGCATTCCAGATCGTGGCGTGGAGATTCGATGAAATCTCTTGATGGTTGGTGGAAGGCGCGGGCGTCATATCGTAGGCCACGCCATTGATCAACTCCCAGCGCCCCTCCCACTGTTTCCAATCTTCGAGGGTGTAGCCGTGATGCTTCGGTTCGGGAAGGCTCATTTCCAAACTCCCATCTCGTGAAGCCCAGTTTCTCACGGCCGGGCCCACGTCAGGCCCAATCTGGCCAGCCCTGCCTAGGGCAGTTCCACCTCCAGGATGAGGAAGGGCTCCGGCCGGGCGCCTTCCTTCCGAAGGAGCGGGATCTGGCTATTGGCGATGAAGCGGAAGCGGTTCCCCGCCACGTCCCCCGTCGTCGGGATGCCGCGCAGGGCCGCCTGCCCGGCGGCGAGGACCCGCAGGCTCTGGAGCCGCGTCTCCCCCTCGTCCAGCTCCAGGGCCACCACGCGGCCCGGGGGCAGGCCGTTCTGCACGGCGAGGAGGCGTCGGCCGTGGCGGGTAAGGCCGTCGATGCCCTGCAGGTGCAGCCCCTCGGGCACGGCGACCTCGCGCAGGGTGGCGTCCGCGAGATCCAGTCGGAAGAGGCCGGGGCCCTGGGCGGCCACGAGGAGGCCCTTCCCATCCAGGGTGGGCACGAGGCCGTTGGGATAGTCCAGGCTCCCGCCGGGGAGGAGGGCCTCCATGCGGTCGGCCCCGGCGGGGATGCGGTACACGGTGCCGGCGTCGGAATCGCTGACGTAGACGGTGCCGTCGGCGCCGAGGGCCAGATCGTTGAGGAAGTGCTTGCCGCCTTCCGGGGCCGAGATGCGGCGCGTCAGCTCGCCCGTGCTTAGATCCGCGGCGAAGACGGCGCTGCGGGCGGGCCGGCCCCCTTCGGCCGGGCCATTGGAGGCGATCCAGAGGAGGCGCCTGGCCGCATCGACCTTGAGCCCCAGGGTCCGCCAGGGTCCCGCCTCCCCCGCGGG
>CAYWDR010000118.1:0-11541 GCA_964457075.1 uncultured Solibacteraceae bacterium | reverse complement strand
TGCACGCCCCCCAGATCCTCGGCTTCTTCCGCAAGCCCGCGGATCAGCTGCTGGCCACGCCCATCCTCACCCAGTACTTCAGGAACAAGGACCTCGGCAACGCCGTCGTCGTCGCCACGGATGCCGGCGCCGCCAAGTTCGCGGGCCACTTCGCCAAGCGCCTTTCCGTGCCCATGGCCATCATCGATAAGCGCCGCTTCGACGATACGGAAAAGGCCCAGAGCGTGGCCCTCATCGGCGACGTGACGGGAAAAGACGCCATCATCTACGACGACGAGATCGCCACCGGCGGCTCCATCAAGGAAGCCAGCCGCATCCTGCGCGAGTTCGGCGCCCGCACCGTCTGCGTCGGCGTCACCCATCCCGTCTTCAGCGGCTCCGCCATCGAGACCCTCAACGGCGCGGGCCTCGATGAATTGGTGGTCACCGATTCCATCCCCGTCTCCGACGAGAAGCGGGCCGCCATGCCCATGCTCCGCGTGCTCAGCACGGCGGGCATGTTCGGCGACGCCATCCTCCGCATCCACGGCGGCCGCAGCATCAGCGAGATGATGGATTGAGCGGTTCCGCCCGGCCCGGATCGAACCTGCACGACGCCCTCCCCCGCCTCCGCGAGCGGCTGGAGGCCCAATCCGGCCGGCCCCTGCCCGAGGCCTTCGGGCTCGCGGGCACCGAGGCCCGCGAGCTCTTCTCCGATTCCCTCCGGGGCATGCACCTCGCCGCGGAAGTCTACGCCGCCCACTGCGCCCTGGCCCTCCTGCTGGATCTGGGGCTGGAATCCCGCCTCCGGGAAGGCGCCACCCTCGACGCCCTCATGGCGGGCTTCGCGCCCCAGGGGCGCCTGCCCCTCGCCTGGATGCTGGACCTCCTCGTGGACGAGGAGATGCTGCGCGAGGACGCCGGCGCCTACCGCCTTGAGGGCCCCGCCGAGCCCCAGATGGAAGCCCTGAGGGCCATGGCCGAAGAGGTGGCCCCGGGCCAGGGCGTCAACCTCGATCTGCTCGACGCGGTGCGAGGCCAGATCCCCCCCTTCTTCACCGAAGGCAAGGCTGGTGAGCCCCTGCTCTTCAGCCTCGCGCTCTTGCCCCTCTGGCAGGCCTACTTCCACAACGGCAACGCCGTGTACCGCCCCAACAACCTCCTGCCCATGCTCGCCCTGGAGCACGCGCGCAAGCCCGGGATGCGCCTCCTGGAGCTGGGCGGAGGCGCCGGCTCCTTCGCCCGGCTCCTGGGCCAGCGCTGGGGGGCCGAAGGCCGCCTCGCCGAGGTCGCCGAATACCGCTTTACCGATGTCGCGCCGAACTTTCTCCGCAAGGCCCAGCGCGAACTGCCCGCGGAGCTGCCTGAGCTGCGCTTCGCTTTCCAGCCCTTCGACCTCAACCGCGACCCCGTCACTCAGAACCTCGGCGACGCCCGCTTCGACGCCATCGTCGGCGTGAACGTCCTCCACGTGGCCAAGGATCTCGGCGCCTCCCTCCGCCACCTCAAGGGCCTCCTCGCCCCCGGTGGCCGCCTCATCGTGGGCGAGTGCCTCAAGCCCAACCTCGACCACCCCATCTACATCGAGTTCCTCTTCAACTACCTCCACGCCTTCACGGACGTGGAGCTGAATCCCCACTGGCGCCCCCGCCACGGCTTCCTCACACCCGAGTGCTGGATCGCCGCCCTGGAGGCCGCCGGCTTCACCGACGTGCTGGAGTTCCCGCCCACCCGCAAGCTGATGGATCACTTCCCGGGTTTCAACGTAGGGGCGTTCTCGGCAACGCATTGACCTTTCACCTTTCGCAAGATGGGGCGCCCGAGGGCGCCCCATCTTGCGAACGTGGACGGATGAAAGCTAGATGCCCAACGTTACGACGTAGGCCTTGAGGTTCCCCGCCGTGGGCACGGCGAAGATGCGGGCGGTGGTGCCGGGGGTGAAGGCGGCGGACCACTGGCTGCTATCGAGGGGGGTGATGGTGATGATGCCGCCCTGGTTGCTGAACTGGTAGACGAGGGTGGCGCTGCCCATGGTGCTGCTCACGTCCACGCTCTCGGCGCTGCCGCCCCCTCCTGGGATGTTGGGAGTGAAGATGAAGGTGTTGCCGCTCAGGCCGCCCGTGATCTGGCCCCGCTGGGCGATGGGCAGGAGGATGGCGTTTTGGGCGTTCCAGGCGCTGGAACCGGCGTTCCACGTGAGGCCGCTGGCGCCTCGGGCCGTGTTGGGGGCCAGACCGGAGAGCACGGCCACGAGGCCGGCGGAGCCCGTGTTCGCCATCGCCGGGTAGGTGAAGTTCCACCAGCTGAAGTTGGAGGCGGCGAAGTCGGCGGACTTGGTGTAACGGGGGTTGGTGAAGGTGAGGCCCGCGTTGCCGCCGGAGAGGGCGAGGGCGCCTTCGTAATGGGCCCGCTCGATATCGACGTTGGCGGCGGTGAGGGAGGCGGCGGCGGGATCCGTCACCGTCATCTGCACCTTGAAGCCCGGCGCCATGTTGGCGAGGAAGGCCGTGCCCGTGCCGATGGCGGTTCCGCCCCCGTGGAAGAAGAAGTTCGTGCCGCTGTCGACGTTCACCGTGGTGAGGGCGAGGGGCGTGCCGGGGCCCGCCGGATTCCAAAGCACCTTCATCGTATTGGCGACGGTATCGACGGCCACGACGTGGCCCTCGGGGCTGAAGCGATGCAGCTTCGACTTATCGGAGCTGTACCACACGCGCACGGCCGTGAGCTTGCCCGAGCCCTGGAAGCGGGCGGCGATGCGCACGAACTTGCCGCTCGTGAGGCTGGCGGGCACGGAGGTGCTTACGACGGGCGTCACGGGGGACTGATCCAGATCGAAGAAGAGGCTGCCGTTGGCGGCGTCCACGTCGATGGTCTTGGCGCCCTTGTGCTCCGTATCCACGGAGATGGAGGAGGCGGTGACGGCGCTCACCTGCCCGCGCAGGTGGCGCAGCAGGAAGCCCGCGAGGCTGGGGATGGGGCGGTGGCGCACGCAGCGCTCGAAGTTCACGAGATAGAGATCCGACCCGCCGGGGCCCATGCCGGGGCGATCGAGGATGAAGAGGGGATGCCCGAGGTCGAAGTCCAAATTCACTTGAGTGCTCTGGCCTTCCACGACGACGAGGGGGGCGCTGAGATCCACCATGAATCCCGGCAGGCCCACCACCTTCACGTTGCCGCCGGCCACGTCGTAGGTGTGGCTGGGCGTCTGATTATCCGTGAGGGAGACGGAGGCGGGATCGATCTGCATGAGCACCTTCGTGTAGGTGCCGGCGGGCACGCTGGCGCTGGTGAGGAGGTCCGCGAGATCGTCGAGATGCACGAGGTTGAGGGAAACGGGGCTGGCCGCGGAGCTCTGGTCATACACGACGACGGGCGTTCCGCCGCCCTGGGGCACGAGGGCCACCTTCTTCAGCACGACGTTGATGGCGGACCAGGCATCCGAGGGGGCGTCGGAAACGAAGAAGTCCACCTGCCCCGTGGCGGCCTTCGCCGTGTCGGAGCCTCCGTTGCCGCCGCAGGCGGTGAAGAGGGTGATGGACGCCACGGCGAAGGCGGTGGCGGTGCCAAAGCGGAATCGGTTCATGGCGAGCTCCTTGGGTGCCCATGAGGGGGACGTGGGGAATGGACCGGGCCGGGGCGAAGGGGGTTTATCCGGGGGCCGAAAATTTGTCCGGGTGGGCAAAAGCGTCTCGGCACAAGCCCGTCACACTGGGGCGATGTCTTTGCGACTCCTCCTTATCCAACGCGCGGCCCGGCTCAAAGAGCGGCCCGCCCTTAGCGCCGCGCCCTGGCCCACGTTGGACTACGCCGCCTTCCGCAACCGCGTGGAAGGCATCGGCTTCGGTCTGTTGGCCAACGGAATGGAGGCCTGCCACGCCGCCACGGGCACGCCCTGGGATTGGGCCGCGGAAGTGGCGGCGGCGGCTTCGGGGCTGCGCTGGGACGCGAGCGCACCCCCCATCCCCGAGGACATTCTCGGCGGTGCGGCCTTCAACAGCGAGGAGGGGCGCGGCCTCTTCCATGACCGGGAAGCCCTCGTCACCGAGGAGACGCCCTTCACCGCCAAGCTCACCCACGGCGAACTGCACGGACGGCTCGCGCGGTTGAACCGCACCCTGGGCTGGGATCACGACACCGTGGCGCGCCTGCCCCGTTCCGCGTGGGGCACGCCCGAACTGCGGGGCGCGCTGTGGAGCGCGCTGTATGCGGGGGCCCATGCGGTGGTGACCGATGACCCGGAACCACGGCGAGGGTTCGCGCAGTGGTTCGGCTCAGGGGCTACGCCATTCGTAGACCTGGATAGCTTCGAACAACTAGGGTTATAAGGGCCCCAATCTTGCCAAAAATTCGCCATTCCCCTGAGCTTTGGACATGAGCACCACGAACATCTCGCTCCCGGACGCGCTCAAGACCTTCGTGGGGGTCCGCGAGCCGGGCGCTCGAAGGTGACGGCCCAGCCAATCTCGGGTGGTGTCGGAGGCCCGATTGAAAGGCATGAACGCAGAGGCGCAGAGAGGAGATGGAGCCGCGTTGGCAGTCCTTGCCCGTCCTGGCCTCTGCGCCTCTGCGTCTCTGCGTCACGCATTTCCCGACGAACGATGGGTCAAAGCCCCGCCAGCGCCTCGCCCACGCTTCCGCCCGCGTAGCCCAGCCTCCCCTTGAGGGCCATCCGCAGGCCCGGCGGCAATTCCTTGGCGGCGGCGAGGGCCTGGAGGCGGTGGCTTTCGGAGAGGGCGGGCCAGTCGCGGGCGAGGGCCTCGGCCCAGGTGCCATCCCCCAGGCGGCATCGGGCGAGCCAGCGGCCGGGATTTCCGAGCCCCACCTCCCGCAGCCGGCGGCGCACATCGTCCTCCTGCCCGGCCCGGCGGGCGATGGAAGCGGCCGCTTCGGCGGCTTCCCGGCCGCAGTAGGGATCCTCCAGAAGGGCCAGCAGGGGTTCCAGGGCCTCGGGGCCGCCCACGGCCTCCAGGGCGAGGCAGGGGCCGAAGCGGGCCGTGGGCGGGACCGTGCCCAGGGCCTGCGCGAGCCATGGGCCGTCCCCCACGCGCGCGGCGTCGCGCAGGGATTCGGCGGCCTTGCGCCGCTGGCCCACGCTGGCGGCGCCCAGGGGATCCAGGTAGGGGCCCAGGCGGCCCTCCGGCGCCTCATCCTTCAGGACCCACGTGCGGACGGCGGCCACGGTGGGGGCCTCCTGGATCGCGCGGTTCCAGCCCGGCAGGGGTTCCGCGCCCCAGCCCGCGGCTTCGGCCCCCTCCAGCCACTCGGCGAGTTCCGCGCCGAGGGCCTCCATGGTGGGCGGCCGCTTGGCGGGCGCGGGCTGGAGGCAACGCATGATGAGCGAGGCGAGGCGCGGCGGAAAGCCCGGCCGCGTGGAGGCCGGCGGTACCATCATCAGGGCCCATGGCTGGCCGGTGCAGAACTCGTAAAGGATGGCGCCCAGGGCGTAGATGTCGGCCCGGCGATCCACGGCCCGGGGATCGCCATGCTGCTCCGGCGCCATGTAACCCACGGTGCCCACCACCATGGCGCTGCGGGTGATGCGTGTCGTCTCGTCGCCCTCCCACATGCACACGCCAAAATCCGTCACCTTAAGCGTGCCGTCCTCCGCGAAGAGAAGGTTGCTGGGCTTCAGATCCCGATGCACGATGCCCGCCTCGTGGGCCACGTGAAGCGCCCCCGTCACCGGCGCCAAGCGGGAGATGAGGTGCGCGGGCGCCTCCCCCAGGCAGGCCTTGAGGCTGCCGCCCGGCAGCAGTTCCATGAGCAGGTAGGGCCAGCTGCCCGCCTTGCCGTAGGCGAAGACCTCCACGAGGTTCGGGTGGCGCAGTCCCTTCAGCAGCTCGCCTTCGCGCTGGAAGCGCCGCACGAGATCCGCGTCCCCATGCACCTCCGGCTTGAGCAGCTTCACCGCCAGCCGCCGCTCGGGCCGGTAGGGGTCCTCGCAGCGGTGCACGTAGGCCATGCCCCCCTCGCCCAGGCGTTCCTTCACTCGCACGGCGCCGAGGGTTTGGGGGAGCAGTAGGGCCATGCCCTAGGCTACAGGTATTACCGGAAGTGCCTCACTTGGACCTGCGCGGAGGAACCACCCTCCGGGACACTCGCCCATGCAGCCGCCGCTCGGCCATCCCCGGCTACGGCCACGGAGGGGGCGAAGTAGCTGGTGGTGAAGGTCGCGAGCACGATGCGCGCCCCCCAGGCGAGGGCGGCGTGATCGTAGGTGGCGCCCACCAGCCGGTTGGGGATGGCGCCGAGGCCCGCTTCCGTCCAGGCCATCACGGTCTTCCCCGTGGTGGCATGGTCCGCGACCACCAGGGCGCCCTGGGGGCCCAGCCCCACGAAGGGCGAGATGGATTGCCGCTCGGCGACAAGGGTGAAGCCGGCGCCCTCGTCGTGAGTCCACAGGCGGAGGGCCCGCGCGCCCCGGTTGGGCACGCCCGACCATTGGACGCCGCCCTGCCCGGTGTCCTGGACGCCGTTCGTCCAGCTGCCGCCGCCCGGATTGTAAATGGAGACATGGGAATCCGGCGGCGCCGAGACGGAAGCGATCTGCTGGTAGGTCACGTAGGTGGTGCCGTCATCCTTCATGCCCAGGCCCGGCCCCGTGATGGGACGAGGATATCCCGCAGGGGGCACCGTGCTCCGCTGGGTCGCCGTTTCCAGGGCCGTGCCGTTCCACTTCGACGTGAAGACCTGGGGGAAGCTCCCGTCCGATTGCATCCAGGCCACCCACCCCAGGCCCGCGCGCAGGGTGGCCACCACCCCCGCGGGGTTGGGCGCGTACAGGTCCAGCCGCTGGGGGGAAGTCCATCCCCCGGCGCCGCGGCCGGATCCTTGCACGGTCAGGGAGGCCTCGGCCTGCAGCCAAGCGGCCAGAGCCGTTCCTCCGGGCTCGAGGGCGAGCGTGGGGGAGTAGAAGGCCCCGGCGCTCGCCAGGGTGGCGACGGTTTCCTCGGCCTCCCAGGCGCTGCCCGTCCATCGGCGGGATTTGAGGGAGGCCAGATCCACGAAAAGCGCCCGCCCCGCCCCGTCCGCCTGGAGGGCGAGCGCGGCGGTCTGCTGGTTCGTGGCCGGCCCGCCCACGAGCAGCTCGGGGCCCCAGGTGCCGGCGGCGCCGGAATAGAAGCGGCTGTGAAGGCCGCTGCGTCCCCACACCACGAGGAGGTCCCCCGCCTCATTGCCCGCGAGGATGGGGTAGAGCCCCACTTCCCCCGGGGCGCTGAGGATCACGGCGGGCTGCCAGGCCTTGGGCACGGTGACGGTGGCCGCGGCCGACTTGGCGGGGTCGAGCACGCTCGTCGCCACCACGTGGTAGGTGCCCCCTCGGGCGGGTGGGGCGTAGACGCCGGAAGCACTCACGGAGCCCCCGGCGGCGCCCTCCTGCACGCTCCAGTTGACGGCCTGGTTCGTGGTGCCACCCACGAGGGCCTGGAAGGTCTGCGAAGCGCCCTGCTCCACGGTGGCGGTGGCAGGCAACACGCCCACGGCCACCTGCCCCGAGACGGTGACGCCGGCCCCCGCGGCCACGGTGGTACCCGCGGCGTTGGTGACGGAAAGCACGTACACCGTGCTGGCCGTGGGATTCACGATGACGGGCGTCCCGCTGACCACGGCGGTCATGCCCGGATTCAGAAGGGCCGTGCCATCCGTGAATGTGGCGCTGAGGGAGACGGCCGCGCCGGGCAGCACTTCGGCAGGCGTGGCCGTGAAGGCCGTGATGGACGGGGCCGCCAGCACCGCGAGGGCCGCCGTGGCCGTGCGGGAGGGATCGGCGACGCTGCGCGCCACGACGTGGAAGGTGCCGGGAGTGGCGGGCGCCGTGTAAAGACCGGCGGCGTCCACCGTGCCTCCCGTGCCCCCCTCCTGCACGGCCCATGTGACGGCGCCGTTCGAAGTCCCCGTCACGGTGGCGGTGAAGGCCCGCTGGCGGGTGACGGTGACGTTGGCGGCGGCTTGATCCAGGGTCACGGCCACCGCGGGGGCGGCGGTTCCCTCGGAGGAGCCCCCGCCCCCGCAGGCGGAGGCAAGGGTCAATGCAAGCAGTAGGGCGACCGGATAGAGACTCCTTCGCATGGCAACTCCCCGATGATCGACGGGGATCTTGCCAGCTTTTTCATGGGTCGTCCATGGCCAGGCAGGGAAAAAGGTCTAATCCCGCTCCACCCGGTTCCGCCCGGCCGCCTTGGCGCGGTAGAGGGCCACGTCCACCCGGGCCAGCAGGCTCCCGGCATCGGAATCGGATTCCCTCAGCTCCGCCACGCCCAGGGAGCAGGTGGAATGCACGACGCGCCCCGTCCCCGGAAGGGTGACGGGGTCCTCTTCGATGCCCAGGCGCAGATCGTCGGCCACGCCGATGGCTTCGCGCGCCACGGTCTCCGGCAGGACGACGAGAAACGCTTCGCCGCCGATGCGGCCCACGTGATCGCTGCCCCGCAGGCGGCCCAGCAGCTGGATGCCGAAGGTCTGCAGCACGGCGTCGCCCGCCGCGTGGCCGAACTGGTCATTGATCTGCTTGAAGTGGTCGAGGTCCGCGAGGACCACGGAGAGGGGGCGGCGGTGGCGGCGGGCCAGCTCGAAATGCTTTTCCAGGTGGTGCAGCACGGTGGCGCGGTTGCTCACGCCCGTGAGGGGATCCACCGTCGTCTGCGCCAGCACGGCCTGGTGGTAGACCCGCTCCATTTCATCGAGCTTCTTCAACTTGAACGCGTGGGCGCCGACGCGAAGCACGTCGCCGTCGAGGATCGTATGCACCGTGCCATCCAGGCGGCGGCCGTTCACGAAGGTGCCGTTGGTGCTGCCCAGATCCTGGAGGTGGACCACGACGGCCTCGCCCTTGAGGACGAGGGAGATGCGGGCGTGGGTTCGGCTCACTTCCCCCTCGGGGAGGGAGAGCCCGCACTCGGCGGCCCGGCCGATGGTGAGGCCGTCCAGGGGAATGGGCACCAACTCGCCGATGGGCTGCCCCACGTAGCGGATGAGCGCCCAATCGTGGAAGACGGCCGGCACGTGGCTCCCGATGGGGGGACTCACGAGGGTCTGCAGATCATCGGGGCTGGGCTGGGCGTTGGGCATGGGGGTGTCGGGGCGTGGGGTTAAGGGTCTGACAGACCCTAAGTGCCCCAGTCTACGCCTCCGGCCGATCCCGTCCACCAGGCTAGAAAGGTCCTTAAGCCTCCGATCGATTACGTCCAGCGGCCTTCGCCTTGTATAAAGCCGCGTCCGCGCGGCCCACCAAAGCCCCGGGTTCAGGATCCTCATCCCGCCTTGCGGCCACGCCCAGGCTGCAGGTCACCCGCAGCAGGGTGCCGCCGATATCCACCGGCGTGGCCTCCAGCCCCCGGCGCAGGCGCTCGGCCCCCACGAGGGCGCCTTCCACGTCCGTCTCCGGAAGGAGCACGAGGAACTCCTCACCGCCGATGCGACCCACGAGATCGGGCTCCCGGAAGGTCTGGGCGGCGATCTCCGCGAAGGTGCGCAGCACGGCGTCCCCGGCGGGGTGGCCGTGGGTGTCGTTCACCTTCTTGAAGAGGTCGAGATCGCAAAGGATCACGGAAAGGGGGCGGCCATAGCGGTGGGCCAGCTGGAAGCGGGAGCCCAGCTCCCCCATGATGGCCCGGCGGTTGGAGAGGCCCGTGAGGGCATCCCTGCTCCCCTGTTCCAACAAGGTCTGGTGGAACATCTTCTCCAGGGCGTCCAGCACCACCAGCTTGAAGACGTGGCCCCCCAGCGTGATCCGGTCCTCCGGGAGCAGGGGCATCGCGCCCTTGACCTCCCGCTCGTTCACGCGGGTGCCATTGGTGCTCTTCAGATCCTCCAGCAGCACCTGAAGGCCCTCCGGGCCCGAAGTCACGGTGAGGGCCAGGTGCTGGCGGCTCACCTCCCCATCCATGAGCGGAACCTCGCAGTGGGCGCTGCGGCCCAGGATGTTGCGCCCTTCCCGCAGGGGGAAGACACGGCCCAAGGCCTCCCCCGCGTAGGCCACGAGGGCCAGTTCCGGCTCCTCCGGCAGGTTTGGATCCGAGGCGCGCCGCTCCCGGAGCAGGGTGTGTTCATCCGTCTTCAAGGGCTTGAAGGGTTCGGTTTGGGGATCTTGCATGGGGTTGGGTTCAGGATTCATCGACGCAGGCGCTCACGAAGGCCTGATCGTCCTTCCGGCGCGCGAGCATGAACGGTGCGCGCTTGGCCGTCACCGCCTCGGGCGTGAGGCGCACCCATACGCGGCCCTGGCCATCGGGGCGGAGGTCGGAGATCCCCCTGCGGGGCAGGCGGTAGAGCCCCACCACCTCGAGGTTGCGCACGTTCTCCCCCGTGGCCTTCACGAGGGCCAGGCTGTAGCGCATCCAAAGGCTCTTGGGCAGCTGGGCGAGATCCTCCCCCGGAAACGCGAAGGGCTGCGTGAGCACCCGGGAGAGCTCCCCTCGCGAACGGGTCTCCATCCCACGATCCACCTCCAGACCAAAGGAACGGGGCGGGGCCAGCCCCGGATTCAAGCCCCGAGTCTCGGGCCGGGGCAGGGGTTCGCGGGGGGCTTGGACCCGCGTCACCTTGGGCAAGGGCGGCACGGCCAGCCGGGAGGTCTTCCCCGCCTCGAAGAGGGTGGCTTCCACCGCCCGGGTCTCGGAGGTCCAGGCGTCCCAGCCATGCTCCTCGCGAAGGGCCGCCTCCAGCGGTTCCAGCCTTCCCGCGGCGGGCCCCTCATGAAACAAATCCACGGGCCTCACGGCCGCCCGTTCCACCTCCAGGCCCGGCTTTACTTCGGCCCGCGGCAACAGGGCCCCTCGCCCCCGGGCCTGGAAGGAAGGCGCCACGAGCCTGCCCACCCGGGGCTCACCGAAGAGCCGCCGGATCGTCTGCGCGACGCCCGAAAGGGCCTTCCCCGCCTTGCCGAGGACCATCCCCTACTCCTTTTGCACGAGGCTGCCCAGGGCCGCCGTCACCCGCTCCAGGGGCTCCAGCAGATCCATATGCCAGCCCGCTTCCACGAGCCGTTGCGCCGCCTGCTCCTGGGCCGCCGCCTCCACCCCCGCCGCGAAGATCACCCGCAGCGGCGCCGCCCCTTCCGCCAGCTGCAGCAGCAGCTCCCGGGGGTTCACGCGAAACACCTCCCCCAGCCGGGGCAGCGCCTGCTCCTGGCTCTTCTGCAGCGCCAGCACCGGGCACTTCGCCTCCCCCTTCAGCCCCGCCGCCAGATCCGCCGCCGGCAGCACCAGCAGATCCGGCTGCCCCTTCAGCTCCTTCAGCAGCGTCCGCTGGATCACCTCCTCCTTGAGGTGCGGCTCCAGCGCCTTCCCGTAAAGGATCGACTGCAGCTTCGACGGCGTGATCGGTTCCGTGTACCGGAAATCCATGGGGATCCCCGACCCATCCACCACCAGCAGCCCGCCGAGGTAGCTCGCCCCCTCCTTGGTCGCCATGAAATACGCCAACCGGATATCCGCCATGCCCGCCTCGATGAGTGCTCGCAGAATAGCCTGTTGGAAGTCCGGGAAGGCATTCCCCCAGAATCCCGCCTTGCCCGAAAGCCCATCCTTTGGCATACTGGGTGGCACCACTGGGGAGTGGTCT
>CAYWDR010000117.1:0-11555 GCA_964457075.1 uncultured Solibacteraceae bacterium | reverse complement strand
GGAGGTAGCCCAGGGAGCTGTAGCCCGTGCCGAAGTCGTCGATGGCGATGCGGGTCCCGATCTCCCGGAGGCGATGCAGGGGGAGGATGTCCTCCTGGCCCTGGCGCATGACGAGGCTCTCCGTCAGCTCCAGCTCCAGGCTATCGGGCTTGAGGCCGGACTCCACGAGGGCCCTCACCACGCACGCATCCCAATCGCCGTTGGCGAATTGCAGGGCGGAGACGTTCACGGCCAGGAGGAGGGGCGAGGGGGAAAGGGCCTGCCACTGGGCCATCTGCTTGCAGGACTCCCGCAGGGCCCACTCGCCGATGGGGAGGATGAGCCGGTTTTCCTCGGCCAGGGGGATGAACTTCACGGGGGGCACGGCGCCCAGCAAGGGGTGGTTCCAGCGGATGAGGGCCTCGGCCCCGGCCAGCCGCCCGTCCATGTGGAACTGAGGCTGGTAGTACATCTGCAGCTCGCCGTTGCTGAGGGCGTCCCGCAGGCACTGCTCCATCTCCTGGCGTTCCAGGGAGACGGCGTTCAGGGTGCTCGTGAAGCACTCCAGGCGGTTGCCGCCCCGCTCCTTCGCGCGGTACATGGCGCTCTCCGCGTGGTCTTGCAAGGTGGAGGCCTCCATTCCGTCCTGGGGGTGCACGCAGATGCCGAGGCTGGCGCTCACTTGCAGTCCTCGCCCGCCCGCGCGGAAGGGGGACCGGAAGGCCTCAAGCAGCTTTTGGCCCACCTTCGTGGCGCTGAGGGAATCCTTCAACTCCGGCAGCAGCACGAGGAATCGGTCACCCCCCATGCAGGCGAGGGTGTCGCCCTGGCGGAGGGTGCCCTCCAGGCGGCGGGCCACTTGGCAGAGCACGTCGTCGCCGCCGCCGTGCCCCAGCAGCTCGTTGACCCGTTTGAAGCGGTCCAGATCCAGCACGAACACGCCCAGGGCGTGCCCTTGGCGCTGGGCGTGGATGAGGGCCTGGTGCAGGCGATCCGTGAAGCGGTGCTGGTTGGGCAGGCCCGTGAGGCCGTCCAGCTGCGTGGCCTCGGAAAGCCGCGCCTCCAGTTCGGAGACCCGCGCCTCCGCCTTGCGCAGCCGCCCCGCCATGTCCAGGCGCTGGATTTCCCGCATGAACTCCCGCAGATCGGGCCTTGGGGAAGGCGTTTCAGGCACGGGAGCTCCGAGGGTGTTTCCGCAGTCTTTTTACCACCCTCGTGATGAGACGCCAGGGGAAATGATGATTGAAAATCAGGCTCCCCGGAGGGGGCCCTCCCTCAAGGCCTGAAGGTAGGCCCGCTCCGCGGCTGGAAGCTCCGTGGCCAACACCGAATCCAGGCATGGCGCCACGTCCCCCGGAGCCACCACCTTCCAATGCCAGTGGCTGGGCTTGTACTTCGAATCGGGGCCCAGGTGCCTGTGATCGTTGGTGATCTGGAGCGTCACGACGGGATCGTAGGGCGGCTCCAGCGTGATCACGGCGCTCACCTCGTCCCGGCTCCAGAGGCGTTCGAGATGCTCGTTCAGGAAGGCTTCCAGGGAGGCCTTCGGCGCGGAAAGGATGCCCGTGTGCCCGGTCCATAGTCCGAAGCGGCCGCGGGGTCCCCAATTCTGGATGATGAAGCGGTCCAGCGCGTCGAGCCCCTTCCCGCTGTTGCTTGAGCCATGGTCGGCCGGTTTGGGTGGGGCGGGCTTCACGGACATGGCGTACTCCCTGAGCTTGGTTATGAACCCGTGGAGACGCCCCGTCCACCGCATTGATCGAAGGGCGCGGGATCGTGCCTTTCGGCACAGGCCCCTGGCGCTCCGCCGAGATCCAGGAAGGTCAGATACAAGCGCAGATCGAACTCCAGCTGGAAGTAGTTCGGCGCCATGTGCGCGCAGAGCTGATAAAAAGCCTTGCCATGCTCGCGCTCCTTCAGATGGGCCAGTTCGTGGACGAGGATCATGCGCAGGAACTCGGCGGGGGCCTCCTTGAAGACGGTGTCGATGCGGATCTCACGGCTGGCCTTGAGCTGGCGGCCCTGCACGCGGGAGGTCCGCGTGTGGAGGCCCAGGGCATCCCGGACCACCTGCAGCTTCGGGTCGTACCTGACCTTGTGCAGGGGAGGAGAGCTGCGCAGGTAGCGGTTTTTCAGCTCGAGCACCGCCTCGAACAGGGCCTTATCGCTACGCACCTCGTGGGTCTCCCCGTAGCGGCCTTGCAGGTATTCCCCCAGGCGGCCCCGGTCGATGAGGTCATGCACGTGTGCTTCCACGGTGGGGCCGTAGCCCGCGAGGTAGGGCAACGGGCGTGCGGGATCCAGGGCGGGCTTCGGGCTCATGCCGGCGAGAGGTGGACGATCGCGAGGGTGGCCTCGCCCGAGGGTGCGCGCAGGCCCAGCTTGGTGCCGGCCTCGCCGTCAAAGCGGAGCGCTTCCCCGGCGCCGAGCTCCACGCCGAGGGGATCCACCTGCACGAGCCCCTTGGGGTTGAACAACAGGGTGGTGGCCGCGAGGGTGATGGACGTGGCGTCGGGACCCAGCGTGAGCACCTCGACGGCGCCCTTCACGCGGGTCGCATCGAAGATGAGGCCGAAGTCCGTGCAGGGGCCTTGGATCAGGGTGGCGTGGGCGGCGGGATCGCCGGGGAACTCGATGGGCTGATGCGGCTGTTTCAGCCGCAGGCGGCCCGCGCCTTCCAGATCGAGGATGAGGCCCGCCCCCTCCAGCAGCGCGAGGATGCGCCGGCGGCCCGGGAAGGCCGAGAAGGGCCCCGAGGCCTCCACCCGCGCCGTGCTCGCCCGCCACAGGAAGGGCTCCGAAACGCTCCCGCCCGCCGGTTCGAGGGCGAGCTCCGTGGTGCTGCCACCGCCGTCCTTCCAGGGCATGGTGCGGTAGTCGGTGGGGTGGAGATGTTGCATGGCCCTAGTTTCTCACAGGCCCGCGGTGGATGAGCCGGAGGGAATCCAGGCGGAGGCGGGCTTCGGCCAGGTGGCGGTCGAGATCGCGCTGGAGCTGGGCCATCGCTTCGACCTCCCCGGGACGCACGCTGGGGTTCACCCGCTGCAAGGCTTGAAGGCGGGCCAGCTCATGATCCAGCTGGGCCGCCATGGTCTGCCGCGCCCGGGCCACGAGGCCGGAAACCTTGCGTTCCGCCAGCGCCTGGCTTTGCTCCAGCATGCGGGGGATCAGGGTGCCCCGGATCTCCGCCTGCCTCAGCAGCGGTTGTCCGTCACCCTCCTTGAGCAGGCGCTTCAGCGCGAGGTGGGGCAGGGCCTCTGCCACGTCCGCGCCGCGGTGATCCACCAGCACCCGTACCGGCGTGGGTGGAAGGAAGCGGTCGAGGTGGAGCTGCGGGGGGGCGATGCCCTCCAGCAGGTAGATCGCCTCCAGGTAGAGCCCTGAACCCTTCGTGTCGGGCCATCGGGCGAACCCGCAGCTGCCCTGCTCCGAACCCAGCACCAGATCCAGGGCCCCGGTGGCGAGGGGGTGGTCCCAGGTGAGGAATGGGAGATCTTCCCGGGCCAGCGCCCGCGCGCGGTCGCAGGTCACCGTGAGGCCGTCGGCGGTGAGCCCGGGGAAGGCATCCACCAGCACGCCGGCGGAGCCCAGCTGATAGGTGCGCGGCGCCACCTCCTCCACATCGATGAAGTGCTGGTCGAGTACCGCCAGCAGGAAGCCGTCGAGGGCCCGGTCCTCGTCCTGGCGCCGGATCTCCGTGATCAGGCGCGCGGCGGCTTCCGGTTTGAGGGCGTTCCACTCCAGCAGGCGATCGCGGCCCGCCTCCAAGTGCGCCGCCACTCGCGCCCGTTCACGCCCGGTCGCCTCGATCAAGCGGGCGAGCTCTTCGTGGCCGGTGCCGGGATCGGATGGCAAGGCCTCCGCGATCCGCCGCAGCTCGGGGCCGAATCGATCCATCAGCTCCCGGCCCCCCGCGAGGATCGCCTCGAAGGCGCCCAGCCCCTCGTGGTACCAGCGCGCCAGCACCTCCTGGTGGCTGCCCTGAATGAAGGGCACGTGAATCTGGATATCGGCCCTTTGGCCGATGCGATCCAGGCGCCCGATGCGCTGCTCCAGCAGGCCCGGATCCAAGGGCAGGTCGAAGAGCACCAGATGGTGGGCGGATTGGAAGTTGCGGCCCTCGCTGCCGATCTCGGAGCAGAGCAGCAGCCGGGCGCCGTTGGGATCCGCGAACCAAGCGGCGGCGCGATCCCGCTGCACGAGCGTGAGCCCCTCGTGGAAGAGGGCCATCTTCACCTTCACGTGGGCCTTCAGGGCCGACTCCAGGGCCTCGGCCTTGGCGAAGGAGTGGCAGATCAGGAGCACCTTGGCGGACCCCAAGCCACGCAGGAGATCGGCGAGCCACGGCACCCGCGGATCCCGGTCGAAGCTGGGGCGGAAGCGCTGGCCCTCGCCCGTGCCCGAATCGGCGGCCCATTCCGTGGCCAGGGCCTTGAAGCGGCTGGAATCTCCGGCCTCGGCCCCGAGCCGCTGGAGCCGGGCCACCCGCCTCGGGAAACCCGCCACCGTGGCCCGGGTGTTGCGGAACATCACGCGACCCGTGCCGTGCTGATCGAGAAGCGCATCCAGGAGCTCCTGGCGGGCCCCTCCGTCGCCTTCGGCCAGGCGTTCCAGCGTGGCGCGCACCTTCGCCTCGGGTTCCTGAAGCACCTCGGCGAGGTTCGCCACCTCGGGATGCGAGAGGGGCGCCGCGGCCTGTAGCTTCTCCGCAAGCCGGGCGACGGCGCGGTAGCCCTCCGACTCTTGGATGAAGGACTCCAGATCGGTGTAGCGATCCGGATCCAGCAGGCGCAGCCGCGCGAAATGACCCGCCAGGCCAAGCTGTTCGGGGGTGGCCGTCAGCAGCAGCAGGCCCGGGGTCGATCGGCCGAGGGCCTCCACGGCGGAATATTCCGGGCTGGCGTTCCCGGGCGACCATCCCAGGTGGTGGGCCTCGTCCACCACGAGCAAATCCCAGCCGGCCTCCTGGATCTGCCGTAGGCGCCCGGGGGCGCGGGCGGGCAACCCCAGATCGCAGAGCACGAGCTGGTCATCCAGGAAGGGATTGGCGCCGGGCGTGCTTGCTTCGATGGCCCGGCATCGCTCCTCGTCGAAGATGGCGAACCACAGATTGAAGCGGCGGAGCAGCTCCACGAACCACTGATGCACGAGGGATTCCGGCACGAGGATCAGCACCCGCCGGGCACGCCCGGTGAGGAGGAGGCGGTGCAGGATGAGCCCTGCTTCGATGGTCTTGCCCAGGCCCACCTCGTCCGCGAGCAGCACGCGGGGCGCCAGCCGCCCCGCCACCTCCGAGGCCAGGCTGAGCTGGTGGGGCAGCAGATCGATGCGCCCGCCGAGGAAGCCCCGCACCTCGGATTTCCGCCTTCGATACTGGTGCACGAGGGCCGCGAAGCGCAGTTCGAAGGGGGGCGCCCCGTCGAAGTGACCCGCCAGGAGGCGCTCCCGGGGGCCGCCGAACCCGAGGGCCAGGCTGAGCTCCGATTCACGGAGCTCTCGATCCCCGCAGTCGTAGCGGAAGAGCCCCTCCCGCTCCCTCACGCCGCGCACCGTCCATTCGCCGCCTTGGACGTCCTGGACCGCATCTCCCACCCGGAAGGCCACGCGTCTCAAGGGCGCCCCCTCCAAGGCGTAGTCCCGCGTCTCCCCCGTGGCCCCGAAGGCCACGGTCACCGTGCGAACGTTCACGGCCCGCACCTCGCCGATCCCCAGCTCGGGCTCCCCCTCGCTCATCCATCGTTGGCCTGGGGTGAAGCGAGGGGGCATGGGGTCGGGGCTTTCCAAGACAGGGCCGCAGGGCCCATCACCAGCCTAGCGGCGGGCGGGGCCCTGCGGGTGCATGGGTCAGCGACTTCAGCGCCGCGGCGCGTAGTTGGGCTTTTCGGCTTCGCCCTTTTCCACGCGGGCCAACAGGGCTTCCAACTGCTCCCGCCCTTCGGGGTCCTTCTCCTTGGCGAGCACCCCTTTGAGGGCCGCCGCGTGGGCCGTCTTGAGGGCGTCGGCGGCGGGCACGGCGACGTCGGGCTTCACGCCTACGTGCTCCCAGTTGGTCTTCGTGATGGGGTTGATGGCCCGGCCCTGGGGCAGGTGCACGACGAGGCCGTGACCAATGGAGGCGGGGCCCACGGGATTGGCGCCGCCGCCGGTGGGCTCGCCGATGACGGTGCCGCGCTTTTGGGTCTGGAAGTCGTAGGCGCATTCCTCGCCGCCGGAGAAGGTGCGGCGGGAGGTGAGCACGTACACGGGGCCGGTGAAGCGGGGGCCCGCCGTGTGATCCGTCCAGAATTGGCGGGTGCTGTTGTCGGGACGGAAGTAGATGTCGTTCAGGTGGCGCGAGTCGCCTTCGGGAAAGAAGTGGCTCATGAGGTAGGCCACGCTCTCGGGCCTGCCGCCGCCGTTCCGCCGCAGATCGAGGATGATGGCTTCGCTGCCGGAGAGCAGGGCCAGGGCGTGGGAGTAGGCGGCCCCCACGAATTCCGTGGGGCCGAAGCCGCGGATCTCCAGGTATCCCACGTTTCCGGGCAACCGCTCCAGGCGCTCCAGCCCGAAGGCCATGTTGGCGGACTCCTTGCGGGCTTCGGCGACTTCCTCGGCCGTGGGGGGCCTGTCCTCCCCCTCCCCCTCCTCGGCCTTGAACCGTGGATCGACGCGAACCATGAAGTGGCCATCGTTGGCGAGTTCCCTCAAATCCTTCCCCAGGATTTCAGCGAAGGCGCCCGCGGTGGCGGCGGCCTCGTAGCCCCCCTTGGCGGCCTTGGCCTTGAGGCCCGTGATCACTTTGGCCGCGACCTCCGGGAAGACGTATTTGGAATTCAGCTGCGGGTAGAGGCTTTCGAGGGCCGCCTTGCGCGCCGCGGCATCCAGGGGCGCGGCGGCGGGGGGCGCCTGAGCCACGAGGGCGCAGGCGGGAGCGAGGAGGAGGGCGAGGGTCGTTCGAACGGACATGGGACTCCCAAGGGGTTCAAGGACCCCGGAATGAGGTTGAGGAAAGAAGTTCTTGCGATCGGCCCGGCGCGCGTGGAACTCGGCCACCCGCGCCGTAGCCGGAGGGTTCGTTCAGCCTTCGTTCGAGTCGGTCTTCGCGTCGCGATCCTTTAACGTGCGGGCCACGAGGTAGAAGCCGAAGCCCACGAGGCCCAAGGGCCACCAATCCGCCAGCCAGGCCATGGAGAGGCCGAAGCGAAGGTGGAGCAGAGACAGGATGCCCCCCACGATGAGGAGCACGCCCGCTGCGAGGCGGCCCCCGAAGGAGATGGCCCCAAAGCCATCGGGCAGCGGAAGCGCTTCCAGCCGCGCGTGGGATTCATTGATCAGCACGGCGCGGCGGTGGGCGTCCACCAGGTTGTAGAGGAAGAAGAAGGTCATGCCGATGCCCACCACGGGCTCCAGCCGTCCCAGGATGTTGGCGGACATGAGGGCGATGAAGGAGGCCATGGCCAGCGCGTGGATGAAGCCCAACTGCGTGTAGCCCAGGTACACCTGCCCGAGGCCGGGCATGAGGGAGAGCACCGTGGCCACGATGGGGGATTTGAGGCGTGGATCGCGGTAATAGCCCGGCTGGGCCGCCGCAGGCGGAGCGAAGGGCGCCGCCTGCGGCGCGCCGTGGGGATCGTGGTCGGGAAGGGGGGTCATGTGGGGCTCCGGGAAGGGGGTGGAATCGGATGGTAGGTACCTACCAGGAAGAACGCGGGGAGTCGCTCAAGGGTTCGGTGGGGCGGCCGTATTTTCAGGAGGGAGGCCCCGGAGGGCCCGCCACCAGCCGCGAAGCCGCATGGAGGCCCGCTGCCACGGCGTCTTCTTCGCGGCTTCGCCCTGGGAAGGCGCGGCGCCCAACTTGAGGGCCCGCTGCACGCTGGCGGCCGTTCGCCGCTCGGCGGCGACTAGCGGCCCCAGTACGCGCTCCGCCGGCGCTTTGAGGGGCGCCACCAGGGGGTCGGGCGAGAGGTTGCGCAGCAGGGTGCGGGGGGACCCGAGCGAGGCGGGAAGGGGCAGGGCGAGGCCCATGAAGCTTAGGGCCGTGCCCAAGTAGGCGGCCTCCAGGGCGATGCGTGGGCGATGCAGAAGTCCCACCCAGGCGGCCCATCCATCGAAGGCCGGGCGCCGGGGCGCATGCACGGTGGCTCGCAGCACCCGCGCCGTGAACCAGGGGCCGGGATCCGCCTCGGCCATGCGGGGCAGCAGGGCCGTGGCCCGCGTCAGGGCCGTCACCACCTGCGCGCAGGCTTCGCAGTGCTCCAGGTGGCCGGCCACGAGGCCCTGCCGTGCGCTTTCCAGTTCGCCATCCACGTAGGCGCAGGCCAGATCCCGCACCCGCGCGCAGGGCGAGCCCGAGGTGCGGGCCAGGATGGCGCGGGTGAGGTCCAGTGCCGCCTCGGGGGTGAGGGCATCGGGGCGGAGGGGCTTGATCGGGGCGTCGTGCATCTCAGGCTCCCAGGCCCGCGGCGGCGAGTCTTTCCGCCAGCTCCAGGCGGGCGCGGTTGGATCTCGATTTCACGGTGCCCACGGGCACGTTGAGGATCCCGGCGATGGCCTCCACCTTCAGTCCCTGGATCTCCTTGAGCAGGATGATTTCCCGGTTCAGATCCGTGAGCTCCTGCAGGGCCTGGTGCACCATCGTCGCGCGCACTCGCTCCAGGTGGGCCTCCTCGGGGTTCAGCTCCGGGGAGCTCAGGTGGAAGAGTTCGTCCGCCGGAAGATCCCACAGGGGCGGCCGGGCCTTCCGCCGCCGCAGATGATCGATGCAGGCGTTGCGCGTGATGCGGAGGATCCAGGGGAGGCGGCCCTCCTCCTCGGGGAGCAGGGCCAGGTTCTGGTAGATGCGGACGAACACGTCCTGCGTCAGGTCCCGGGCGTCCTCGGCCTGGGCCGTGTAGTGATAGGCGAGGCCGAAGACCCGGGATTGATAGGCCCGGACGAAGGACTCCCATGCGAGGGGGTCGCCTTGGTGGAGGAGGTCGGGGAGGGGGGATGGGGGCATGGGGCCTGGGGGGGGGGCGTGATGCCCTATAAGGATGAACGCAGGAAAACCGGAATGGTTCGGCCGGGCGGGTCATGTCAGGTCGCCGGGGTCTTGGTCCCGTGCCTGAAAGGCCTTTTCCGGCAGGGGATCCAAGCCAAAAAAAGAGCGGCCCCCGGAGGGGCCGCTCTTTTGATTCTGGAAGGATTAGAGCTTCTGGACGTTGGACGCCTGGGGGCCCTTGGGGCCCTGGGTCACGTCGAAGCTGACGCGCTGCTTCTCGTCCAGGGTGCGGAAGCCGCGATCCTGGATGGCGGTGTGATGAACGAAGAGATCCTGACCACCCTCGTCGGGGGTGATGAAGCCGAAGCCCTTCTCGGCGTTGAACCACTTCACGGTGCCTTGAGCCATTGTGACTACCTCTGAATAAAACATTGCCTGGGGGGTATAGCGTTGGTTCCTACCAGGCGGAGGTGGCCAAGCTCGAACGTGATGTTCCTAACTAGTGTGGACATGTCTGATGGGAATCACCACAAATTTTCAACTTTTTTGTGATTCGAGCCGGGAACCTACCGGGGAGCTAGTTTCCCTGCTGGATTTCCTTGGCGATCACGAGGCGCTGGATCTGGTTGGTGCCCTCGTAGATCTGGAGGAGCTTGGCGTCGCGCATGCACTTTTCCACGAGGTAGTCGCGGGAGTAGCCGTTGCCCCCGAGGATCTGCACGGCGTCGGTGCTGACCTCCATGGCCGTATCCGTGGCGAAGGTCTTGGCGATGGCGCTCTGCTTGGAGTTCTTGACGTTGTGGTCGGTCATCCAGGCGGCCTGCCAAGTGAGGAGGCGGCTGGCTTCGATCTTCTTGGACATGTCGGCCAGCATGAAGCTGATGGCCTGGTTGGCGAAGATGGGCTGGCCGAACTGGATGCGGGTCTTGGCGTACTCCAGGGCGATCTCGAAGGCGGCCCGGGCCACGCCCACGCCCCCGGCGGCCACGGCGGCGCGGGTCTGATCGAGGGTCTTCATGGCGATGATGAAGCCCATGCCCTCCTTGCCCAGCAGGTTGACGGCGGGCACTTCGGCGTTCTCGAAGTGCAGCTCCACCTGATTGGAGGCGCGCTGGCCCATCTTGTCCAGGGCCTTGCCGATCTTCATGCCGGGGGTGTCCCGGGGGACGACGATGCAGCTGGTGCCGCGGGCGCCCTTATCGGGGTTGGTGCTGGCGAAGAGGGTGTAGAAGTCCGCGTAGCCGCCGTTGGTGCAGTAGCACTTGGTGCCGTTGATGATGTACTTGTCGCCCTTCAGCTCGGCGCGGCAGGTCATGCCGCCGGCGTCGGAACCGGCGTTGGGCTCGGAGAGGCTGAAGGCGGCGAAGACGGGGGCCTCCACCAATTTGGTGAGCCACTGCTTCTTCTGATCGTCGCTGCCGGCGATGAGGATGGGGGTGATGCCCAGGCCGTTGGCCATGATGGACGTGTAGAGGCCGCCGCAGCCCCAGGCCAGTTCCTCGCAGACGAGGGCCTCTTCCACTTGGGTCTTGCCGGGGCCGCCGCAGGACTTGGGCACGAGGGCCTGAAGGAATCCCAGGTCCCAGGCCTTGTTGTAGACGGGGGTGGCCCACTCGCCCGTGTCGTCGTACTGGCGGGCCACGGGGCGCATGACGTTCACGGCGAAATCGTGGGCCTGGGCGCGCAGCTCGGCCTGTTCGGGGGTCAGGGTGAAATCCAACATGGGCACCTTCCGGAAAGGGCCAGTTTATCGGCCCTGAAGGCGTGACCAAGGGCTCAATCCCGGAATGGGCAGATCGCCGCATACCGACCTCGGGTAAGATGGTCCGTTTGCTATTTCACAAGGAGCCGGGATGCGCATCGGATGCCCCAGGGAGATCAAGAACAACGAGAACCGCGTGGGGCTCACCCCCGCCGGAGCCAAGGCCTTCGTGGGCGCCGGGCATCAGGTCTTCGTGGAAACCAAGGCCGGTGAAGGCAGCGGCTTCACGGACGCCGAGTACAAGGCCGCCGGGGCGGCGATCCTCGCCACGGCCAAGGAAGTCTTCGACGGTGCCGATATGGTCATCAAGGTGAAGGAGCCCCAGCCCGCCGAGATCGCCATGCTCCGCAAGGGCCAGATCCTCTTCACCTACCTCCACCTCGCGCCCGATCCGGAACAGACCCAGGCCCTCCTGGCCTCCGGCGCCACCACCATCGCCTACGAGACCATTACCGACGCCCAGGGCCGCCTGCCCCTGCTCACCCCCATGTCCGAAGTGGCCGGCCGCATGGCCGTGCAGATCGGCGCCCAGTACCTCCAAAAGACGAACGGCGGCCGCGGCATGCTGCTGGGCGGCGTTCCCGGCGTGCCCCCCGCGCACGTGCTCGTCCTCGGCGGCGGCGTCGTGGGCGTGAACGCCATCAAGATGGCCGTGGGCCTCGGCGCCCGCGTCACGGTGCTGGACCGCAGCCTGCCCACCCTGCGCTACCTGGATGACATCTTTGGCAACCGGATCGAGACCGTGTGGAGCTCCGACGCCCACGTGGAAGAGCTGCTGCCCTCCGCCGACCTCGTCGTGGGCGCCGTGCTCGTCCCCGGCGCCGCCGCCCCCAAGCTCATCCGCAAGAATATGTT
>CAYWDR010000116.1:0-11594 GCA_964457075.1 uncultured Solibacteraceae bacterium | reverse complement strand
ATCTGGCGAAGCCCCTCATCGGCATCGCCAATACGTGGATCGAGGTGGGGCCCTGTAACTTCCACTTGCGGGAGCTGGCCGAGCGCGTGAAGGAGGGCATCCGGGAAGCGGGCGGAACCCCCTTCGAGTTCAATACCGTGAGCGTGTCCGACGGCATCACCATGGGCAGCGAGGGCATGCGAACTTCCCTCGTCAGCCGGGAGTTAATCGCCGATTCCATCGAGTTGGTGGGCCTCGCCTACCCCTTCGACGCCCTCGTGGCCCTCAGCGGGTGCGATAAGACGAACCCCGGCGTGGCCATGGCCCTCGCCCGCCTGGATCTGCCTGGCGTCGTGCTCTACGGCGGCTCCACGGATGCCGGCCACTGCGATGGGAAGGATCTCACCATTCAGGACGTCTTCGAGGCCGTGGGCGCCTGCGCCGCCGGCAAGCTCTCCGAGGCCGAACTCACCCGCGTGGAGGACAGCGCCTGCCCCGGCGCCGGGGCCTGCGGCGGGCAGTTCACGGCCAACACCATGAGCCTCGTGCTGGAGGCCCTGGGCCTCTCCCCCGCGGGCCTCAACGGCATCCCCGCCACCCACCCCGGCAAGGCCGAGGCGGCCCGCACCGTGGGCCGCCTGGCCGTGGCCCTTGCCCGCACGGAGCGGCGCCCTTCGACGCTCCTCACCCGCACCGCCTTCCTCAACGCCATCGCCGCCGTGGCCGCCAGCGGCGGCAGCACGAACGCCGTGCTGCACCTCATGGCCCTGGCCCGGGAAGCGGGGGTGCCCCTGGAGCTGGAGGACTTTGACCAGGTGAGCCGCACCACGCCGCTGCTCGCCGACCTCAAGCCCAGCGGACGCTTCACGGCCCCCGATCTCCACGCGGCGGGGGGCGGTCCCCTCCTGCTCCAGCGCCTCATCGCCGATGGCCGCGTGGATGGCCGCGCCCTCACCGTCACGGGCGAAACGCTGGCCGAGGCCTCCGCCCAGGCGAAGGAGCAGCCCGGCCAGGAAGTGCTGCGCCCCGTGGATCGCCCCATGAAGGCCGAAGGCGGCCTCGCCATCCTGCGGGGCAGCCTCGCCCCCGGCGGCTGCGTCGTGAAGAGCTCCAGCACCCCGCGCACCCATCATCTGGGCCCCGCCCGCGTCTTCGACTGCGAAGAGGCCGCCTTCGAGGCCGTGCAGGCGGGCTCCATCCATGCGGGCGACGTGCTCGTGATCCGCTACGAGGGCCCCCGCGGCGGCCCCGGCATGCGCGAGATGCTCGCCGTCACCGCCGCCCTCATGGGCGCGGGTCTGGGCGATAGCGTGGCCCTCCTCACGGATGGCCGCTTCAGCGGCGCCACCCGGGGCCTCATGGCGGGCCACGTCGCGCCCGAAGCCGCCGTCGGCGGCCCCATCGCCCTCGTCCGCGAAGGCGATAGCATCCTGCTGGACCTCCCCAGCCGCCGCCTGGACCTCCTCGTCTCCCCCGAAGAGCTGATGCGCCGCCGGGGCCAGTGGTCGGAGCCTCAGCCTAGGGTCCGCCGCGGCGTCCTCGCCCGCTACGCCGCGGCGGCCCGGTGTGCGAGCCAAGGTGCAGGGGCCGGAGTGCCCTTCGCGGAGACGAAGCAGGAGGTGATGGCATGAACTCAAGAAAAAGATTCACCACCAAGACACCAAGACACCAAGAAAAGCAAAAGAATCAATGGCCCTTAAGCCTGACTTCCTATCCATGTTTTTGTCTTTCCTTGGTGTCTTGGTGTCTTGGTGGTTCATCAGTTCTTTTCGTCGAGGACTCCCCATGTCTGAGCTGACCGGCGCGCAGATCCTATGGGAATGCCTCGCCCGCGAGGGGGTGGACACGGTGTTCGGTTACCCGGGCGGCGCCATCTTGCCCGCCTATGACGCCCTCGTGGACGCGCCCATTCACCACGTGCTGGCGCGGCATGAGCAGGGGGCCTGCCACATGGCGGATGGCTACGCGCGGGCCTCGGGGCGGGTGGGCGTCGTCATCGCCACGAGCGGGCCCGGGGCCACGAACCTCGTGACGGGGCTGGCCACGGCGATGCTCGATAGCACGCCCCTCGTGGCCATCACGGGCCAGGTGGGCAGCAGCCTGCTGGGCACGGACGCCTTCCAGGAGGTGGACGTCACGGGCGTCACCCTGCCCATCACGAAGCACAACTTCCTCGTCACCCGCGCCGAGGACCTCGCTCCGGCCCTTCGCGAGGCCTTCGCCGTGGCGCGGAGCGGACGCCCCGGGCCCGTGCTCGTGGATATCACGAAGGACGCCCAACAGGGCCGCACGGCCTTCGATTGGGAGGCCGCCGCGCCCCGCAAGGCCCACCGGCGCCGCACCCCCGAAGCGGCGCCCGCCGAGCTGGCCCAGGCCTTGGCCCTGCTCGCGCAAGCGGAGCGCCCCGTGATCCTCGCCGGCCACGGCATCACCCTTAGCGGGGCCCGGGACGCCGTGCAGCGCTTCGCCGAGGGCCAGGACATCCCCTATGCCTGCACCCTGCTGGGCCTGGGCGCCCTGCCCGCCACTCATGAACTCGGCCTCGGCATGATGGGCATGCACGGGGAGGCCTGGGTGAACCAGGCCATCCAGGAGGCGGACCTCCTCCTCGCCTTCGGCATGCGCTTCGACGATCGCGTCACCGGCAAGCTCAGTTCCTACGCGCCGAAGGCCAAGAAGATCCATGTGGATATCGACCGCTCGGAGTTCCACAAGAACGTCTCCGTGGATCTGGCGATCCACGGAGATCTGAAAAGCGTGGTGGAGGCCCTCTTGGCAGATTCCTCGCCGCGTCAGCGGCGGAGCTGGCGCGCGCATTTGCGCGCGCTCAGGGGGGATGCTTCCGTGCGCGATATCCAGCAGTTGCCGGATCATGGCGTGCTCTATGCGGCGCACGTGATCCACGATCTGTGGCGGCTGTGCCCGGAGGCCACCGTCGTCACGGACGTGGGGCAGCACCAGATGTGGGAGGCGCAGTACTGGCGCCACGAGGCGGAGCGGAGCCTCATCACGTCGGGGGGGCTCGGCACCATGGGCTTCGCCCTGCCCGCGGCCCTCGGCGCCCAGATGGCCCGGCCCGATGGGGAGGTGTGGGTGATCGCCGGCGACGGCGGTTTCCAGATGACGAGCTGCGAGCTCATGACGGCCGTGCAAGAAGGCCTTCCCCTGCGCATCGCCGTCATCAACAACGGCTTCCTGGGCATGGTGCGCCAGTGGCAGGAATTCTTCTACGAACGTCGCTACGCCGCCAGCCCCATCCAGAGCCCCGACTTCGTGAAGCTCGCCGAAGCCTACGGCCTCACGGCCTTCCGAGTGGAATCCCGCGAGAACGTGGCCGATACCGTGGCCAAGGCCCGCGCCGTCCAAGGCCCCTCCCTCATCGAGTTCCGCGTGCAGCAGGAGGACAGCGTCTTCCCCATGGTCCCCGCCGGCGCCGCCCTGGACGAGATGATCCGGCGACCGGCGCCCTCCGTGCTGGCGGAGACGGGGGCGGATCCGGCTTAGAAAAAGCGAACGCGGAGGGCGCGGAGATCCGCGGAGGGACGCGGAGAAAAGCAACCCCCGAGCAAGCACGCCCCTCCTTTCCTTCTTGTCTTTCCTCCTTCTTTTCTCTTCTTTTCTCCGCGTTCTCCGCGCCCCTCCGCGCCCTCCGCGTTCAGCTCTTTCCCCGCACCCCGGAGCCCCCCCCATGACCGAATCCCACTGCATCCTCGCCCTCCTAGACGATGAACCCGGCGTGCTCGATCGTGTCGCGGCCTTGTGCCGGCGCCGGGCCTTCAATATCCAAAGCCTCACCGTGAGTCCCGCCTTCGAGCCGGGCACCAGTCGCATGACGCTGGTGGTGGAGGCCACGGAGGCCGGCGCGCGCCGCGTGGTGGCCCATCTTGAGAAGCTTGTGAACGTGCAGAGCGTGGACCTGCTCCAGAGCGGCGACCTCGCCCGGGATCTCTGCCTGGCTCGCGTGGCCTGCGGCCCTAGCCAGCGCGCCGCCGTGCTGCAGCTGGCCGAGGTCTTCCGCGCCCGCGTGGTGGACCTCGCCGACGCCAGCCTCGTCCTCGAATGCACGGGCAATCGCACGAAGGTCGACCGCTTCATCGACGTCCTCCGCCCCTACGGCCTCCTGGACCTCGGCCGCAGCGGCGCCGTGGCCATGGCCCGCACACCCGCTGATTCCCTTCTCGCCGCCTCCGCCTAGCCTCACCCCGCCTTCATCCTTCCTCCTTCACCCTTCATCCTTCCCGGAGCCCCCATGGCCACCCTCTTCTACGACACCCACGCCGATCTCGCCCTCATCCGCGCCCGCAAGGTGGCCGTCCTCGGCTACGGCAGCCAGGGGCATGCCCACGCCCTCTCATTAAAGGACAGCGGCGTGGACGTCCGCGTGGGCCTACCCGCCAACAGCCGCAGCCGCGCCAAGGCGGAGGCGGCGGGGCTCACCGTGCTCACGCCGGAGGCGGCTTGCGCCTGGGCGGACGTCGTCATGGTCCTCACGCCCGATACGGGGCAGGCGGCCCTCTATGAATCCGCCATCCGGCCGGCCTTGAAGCCCGGAAAGACGCTGATGTTCGCCCACGGCTTCAACATCCGCTACGCCACCATCGCCGTGCCCGAGGGCGTGGACGTGAGCCTCGTGGCCCCCAAGGCGCCGGGACACAGAGTCCGCGAGGTCTTCGTGGAAGGGGGCGGCGTCCCCGGCCTCGTGGCCGTGCACCAGGATGCCTCCGGGAAGGCGCTGGACTTGGCCCTCAGTTACGCCAAGGCCATCGGCCTCACCCGCGCCGGCGTGCTGGAGACCACCTTCGCCGAGGAGACGGAAACGGATCTCTTCGGGGAGAAGGCCGTGCTCTGCGGCGGAGCTTCCGCCCTCGTGAAGGCGGGATTCGAGACCCTCGTGGAGGCGGGCTACCAGCCGGAAATCGCCTACTTCGAGTGCCTCCACGAGCTGAAGCTCATCGTGGATCTCATGTACCGCGGCGGCCTCTCCTACATGCGCTACAGCGTGAGCGACACGGCCGAATACGGTGACTACACGGGGGGTCCCCGGGTCGTCCCGCCCTCCATCAAGGACGAGATGCGCGAGATCCTGAAGGAGATCCAGGACGGCCGCTACGCGAAGGCCTGGATCGAAGAGAACCAGACGGGGCGCGCCTGGTTCGAGGGTCGGCGGGCCGCCGAGCAGGAGCACCAGCTGGAGGTGGTGGGCCGCAAGCTGCGGGCCATGATGCCCTTCCTGAACCCCGTCGAGGCCCCTCAGTTGGAAGGGACGCCCCGATGAAGGTCTGGCTCGACGGACAGCTCCTCCCCGTGGACCAAGCGGGCGTCAGCCCCCTATCCCACGGTCTCCACTACGGCACCGGGGTTTTCGAAGGCATCCGCGCCTACGCGACACCGAGGGGCCCCGCCATCTTCCGCCTCCGGGAGCACCTGGAACGCATGGCCCGGGGCTGCTCCGCCATCGCCCTGCCCTTCGACGGGGCCGTGGCGGAACGGGCCTGCCTCGACGTGCTGGAGGCGAATGGGCTTGAAGACGCCTACCTGCGGCCCTTGGCCTTCTTCGAAACGGGGGGGCTGGGGCTGGACGTCCACAATCTCAAGGCCCGCCTCATGGTGGCGGCCCTGCCCTGGAAGAGCCATCTGGGCGAGGCGGGCTCCAAGGGCGTCGCCATGCTCAGCAGCGCCTGGCGCCGCAACAGCCGCCACGCCCTGCCGCCCTTGAAACTGTGCGGCGGCTACGTGAACAGCATCCTCGCCAAGCGGGAGGCCACGGGGCTGGGCTACGACGAGGCCCTCTTCATGGATCGCCAGGGCCGCATCGTGGAGGCCACGGGGGAGAACCTCTTCATCGTGAAGGGCGGCCGCGTCACCGCCAACGAGCACCCCGACGCCCTGGCCGGCATCACCCGGAACACGGTCATCGCCCTCACGGGGGCGGCGCGCAAGGGCCTCACGCGCAAGGAGGTGCTGGAGGCGGACGAGGTCTTCCTCACGGGCACTTCCGCCGAAGTGGCCGCCGTGGCGCGCCTCGATCAGCACGCCTTTGGCGCGAATCCCGTCACCCGGGAGCTGCAGGCCCGTTACGCCGCGCTGGTGCGCGGCGGGGACGCCACCCGTGAGGGTTGGCTCACGCGCCTCCGCCCCGCCCTGGCGAGCTGACCATGGCCGCATGCGAAGCAAGGGCCCTGGACTTCGCCGGGGCCCGGGAGAAGCTGCGTCCGCACCTGCGCCGGACGCCCCTGCTGCGGCTATCAGTGCCCACGCCCTCCGGCCCCGTGGAGTCCGTGGCGAAGCTCGAATGCCTCCAATTCACGGGCTCATTCAAGGTGCGGGGCGCCCTGAACGCCATCGCTGCCACCGGCGCGCTGGAGGTCGTCGCCTGCAGCGGCGGCAACCACGGCCTCGGCGTGGCCCATGCGGCCCGGGCCCTGGGGCGGCGCGCCACCGTCTTCCTGCCCACGGACGCCCCCAAGGCCAAGGTGGACGGCCTGCACCGCCTCGGCGCCCGGGTGATCCAGCCCTCGCCTTCCATGGCGGAGGCCTTCGCCGCCGCCCGGGACTTCGCCGACGCCGCGGGCCTGCCGCTCATCCACCCCTACGATCAGCCGGAGGTGCTGGAGGGCCAGGGCACGTTGGGCCTTGAGCTGCGGGAAGAAGCGCCCGAGGTCGCCGAATGGGCCGTGGCCCTGGGCGGCGGCGGTCTCGCCGCGGGGCTCTGCCTCGCCATGGAGGGCGAAGCCACCGTGATCGCCGTGGAGCCCCAGAGCTGCGCCTGCTACGACGCCGCCTTCCGCGCCGGCACCCCCGTCACCATCCACCCCTCGGGCCCCGCCCGCAGCAGCCTCGGCGCGCCGCGGGTGGGCGACCTCCCCTTCGGCATCCTCCGCACCCGCGTGGGTTGGCCGCTGCTCGTCTCCGACGCGGAACTCCTCGAAGCCCAGGCCTGGCTCTGGCGCGAAGCCCGCCTGCTCGTGGAGCCGGGCGCCTGCGCCGGCCTCGCCGCGCTCATGGCGGGCCGGTGGAAGGCGAGGGGCACAGCCGGGCTCATTCTCTGCGGCGGGAATGCAGATGGCCTCCCCCCCGGATAGCTTTCCCTCTCCCCGAGAAACGGCGGCCAAAGGCCGCCGTTTCTCGGGGAGTTGCCCAAATCAATCCGCTACTGCGAACACGACGCGGTCGTTCTTGAGCCGCTCGGGATCGAGGATCTTGACGGTGGCGGATTGCTTATCGTCGGCGTAGGCGATGGCGTAGTGCTTGTCCTTCTCCAATGAGCCGGGAACGACGTTCACCTTGGCGATCTTCTTCACGCCCAGCTCGCTGGCCTTGATGACCACCTCTGGATTGCCGTTGCCCTCCAAGAGGAGATCCTTGTCGAACTTGGCGACGGTGGCCTTGGGCCCCATGCGGTCCTTGGTGAAGATGGGCACGACGATGACGCCGTCCTCCTCCAGCTGCTTGCGGGCCCCGATGAGGTAGTGCATGGAGTTCAGCTTGGCCTTCTGGCCGGTGCTGAGAGTGGTGAGCTCGCCCACCTGGGATTGGAGGGTGGTCTTTTCCGTGCGAAGGGCGCTGATTTCCTCCTCGACCTTCACCCGCTGGGCCACCAGGCTGTCCACTTCATCGGCGAGGCCGCGGGCGATGGCCCGGGTGTCATCCCGCTCCCGTTCGAGGGCGATTCGCTGGCCCTTCACGAATTCGCTGGGGCTGACGGAGGCCTTGCCTTGCGTGACGGTGGTGAGGTAGGTGCCGTTGAAGTACTGCTGGTAGACCTGCCATCCCGGCTGCAGCTCCTCCATGATGTTGGCCCTGGCAGCCAGGGTCTTGGCCTTGTCTTCAGCGATGCCCTTGCCCTTCAGGAATCGCACGGCCATGGCGAAGTGGTTGTCCTTTTCGGTGGCGATTTGCGGCTTGGGCAGCTCCGCCCGGAGGCGGGCCACGCGGCTATCCAATTCCTTGATCTGCTTGTCGCGGTCGAGGATCTCCTGGATGAGGGCGGCGGTGCTGTTGTCCTTCTCTTCCTTCACTCGCTTTTCCAGGAGGCCGCGTTGGGCATCCGTGAGCTGCACGCCCTGGGTGTTGGGCTGCATGCCGGCCTGACCCATGGCCTGAGCCTGGGCCTGCGCGGCCTGCTTGACCTGGCCCTCGGCCTTTTCGGCCTCGGTGACCTTGCGGACGAGATCCTCGGCCTTGGCGGCCTCGGCTTGATCGGCCTTGCGATCGCACCCGATCGTGAGGGCGAGGGGCGTGATCGCGAGGGCGGCACCCAGGGCGAATCGCTGCATGGTTTTCATAGAACCTCCTTCGGTTTTGGATCTGGTTCGACCAGCCTAGGTTGCGCCCCGAAAGATGGAATCACCAGGGTTTTCCACCCCTCTGGAGGGCCCGGCGTCCCCCGCGAGCGCCCCCTTTTCCTGGACGAACCGTCGGTCACGAGCCCGTCATGGCTGGCGGGTCCCACCCATCAGGAGGGCGATGCCGCCTTTCCATGACCCGATCGTGGCGAACCCCCTTGTCCCCGCCCAGAGGTTCATCCACATTGAGGGGACTTGGGAGTGATCCATGCGCGTCCGACTTTTGTTGCCCGCTCTCGCCCTGCTGGCCCTGGGTTGCACTTCTTCAGATGATTCTTCTTACCGGGCGCGCTACACCAACGCCGTGGTGGTGGCCGATCTGGATGGCGACGGCAACCCGGATGTCATCACGGGCAACGGCCTCTATCGGGACGGCAATTCAGAGGCCGGGTACGCCTCCATCTCCCTCCAGACCACCCCCGGCACCCTGGGCACTCCCACCCGCACCACCGTGGGGGGTGACCCCGCCGCCCTGGCCGTGGGGGATCTCAACGGAGATGGCCGGCCCGATCTCGTGGTCGCCAACGCCGCCAGCGGCACCATTTCGGTGCTCTTCCAGAGCCCCACCCACGCCTTCACCTTGGCCGCCACTCTGAGCACGGGCTCCCTGACCCCCTTCGACGTGGCCATCGGGGATTTGAACCAGGACGCCATCCCTGACATCGCCGTCGCGACCGACGGTTCGAACTCCGCGATGATCTTCTTCCAGACCGGGACGGCGGGCAGCTTCCAGCCCGGCACCAGCCTCGCCCTCGGCGGGGACCCCCGGGCCGTGGTGGTGGCCGACCTGAACGGGGACGGGCGCATGGACCTCGCCGTGAGCACCACCGCCGACGTCGTCTCCGTGCTCTTCCAGAACGCCAGTGCCGGCACCTTCGCCACCCCCCTGAACCTGCCCGTGGGCAGCCGGCCCGTCGCCCTCAAGGCGGTGGATCTGGCGGGCAGCGGGCGGCTGGATCTCATCACGGCCAACTACCGGGCCGCCACGACGGCCCAAGGCATCACCGTGCTCCGGCAGACGGCCCCCGGCACCTTCGCCACGGGCGTCAGCTACGACGTGGGGGATTACTACACCGCGGGCCTCGCCGTGGCGGATCTGGATGGCGACGGCCACCCGGATCTGGCCGCGGCGTGCGCGGGCGTCCCTGGGGATCCGGGCAGCGTGGCCGTGTTGGCCCAGGATCCCGCGAACCTCGGCACCTTCCTGGCCCCTGATAACTACGTCGGCTACACGGGCCCCTTGGGCGTGGCCGCGGGCGATATGAACGACGACGGCCTCCCGGATCTGGTCGTGGCGGATGGCAAGCCCTATCAGCGGATCCAGATCACCGG
Organism: uncultured Solibacteraceae bacterium; assembly: GCA_964457075.1. Lineage (GTDB taxonomy): Bacteria > Acidobacteriota > Holophagae > Holophagales > Holophagaceae > JAFDVN01. The sequence goes on along the minus strand of CAYWDR010000116.1, from coordinate 1,938 downwards.
CCAGCCCGGGCAGTTCGGAAGCGGAACCTTCATCGGGTACTGATTTTCCGGGGCTCGGCGTGAATCGTAATCACCTGGGATTTGAGGGTGTCCATTTCGCGCCGCGCCTCTTCCTGGCACTTCGGGCAGATGCCATGGGTGAGCCGGGTTCCCTTCGACCTCAGGTATCCCTCCACCCCATGCCAGAGGCCCTGATCGTCGCGCACCTTCCGGCACCAGGCACAGACAGGCAGCAGATCCTGAAGGCGATCCACCTCGTCCAAGGCGTCCTGAAGGGCGGTGTCGCGATCCTGGACCGCCACGAGGGCCCTGCGCAGCCCATCCACCAGCCAGGCCGCCGCGCCATAGGCCAAGCCGTGGTTCAAGAGGCTGACGATCCGGTACAGGGTTTGCCCCCTGGGGGGAAATCCCATGTGGAGATCGGCCAGCAACCACGTGAGCCCCGTGAGCCCGGCGAAGGCGAAACCCCAATGCCGCCCCCCGCTCCAGGCCGCCAGGGCCACCGGAATGAAGTAGTAGCTGCTGAAGGTGAGGGTCGCCGGCGTACGGCTTTCGAGCCAGCCCAGGAGGATGAGGCCGGCCCCTGCGAGGGGCAGGCACCAGGAAGGGGGAAGGGTCACGGGCTTCATGAGCTTCAATGCACTCACACCCCCTTTCGGCGCCGCGGCCGTCTCCTGTAATTTCCCTGCCGAACCCTGCAAGATGGGGCACGGAGATTCCGCATGCGCCGCACCCTCGTCTTCATCTCCCTCCTCGCCACCGGAGTCCTCGTGGGCTGGTGCAGCACCCATGCGATCCCGCGGCCGGGCAAGCCCCGGCCCGTGGACCCTCGGGGGCCCCTGCTCGAGCAGGAGAAGCTCACCATCCAGCGATTCAAGGAGGCCGCGCCCTCCGTCGTCTACATCACCACCACGGAAGAGCGGGCCCGGGATCTCTTCGGCTTCAGCCGGGTGGAGGTGCCCTCCGGCAGCGGCACGGGCTTTATCTGGGACGAGGGCGGGCACGTGGTGACCAATTTCCACGTGATCCGGAACGCGCGCCGGGCCTTCGTCACCACCAGCGACGGCGCCGTGCACGAGGCTTCCTACGTGGGCGCGGCCGGCGACAAGGATCTCGCCGTGCTCAAGATCGAGCAGCCGCCCAGCAAGCTGCGCCCCATCCCCATGGGCGCCAGCGGGGATCTGCAGGTGGGCCAGGGGGTGCTCGCCATCGGCAACCCCTTCGGGCTGGATCAGACCCTCACCACGGGCGTCGTCAGCGCCCTGGGGCGGGCCATCCAAAGCCCCGAGGGCCGCGAGATCAGGGGCGTCATTCAAACGGACGCCGCCATCAACCCCGGCAACAGCGGCGGCCCCCTGCTCGATAGCTCCGGCCGCCTCATCGGCGTGAATACGGCCATCCAAAGCCCCAGCGGCGCGTCGGCCGGCATCGGCTTCGCCGTGCCCGTGGACACGGTGAACCGGGTCGTGCCCCAGCTCATCAGCCAGGGCCGCTTGGAGCGGCCCGATCTGGGATTCGAGCCCGTGAGCGCCGCCGCGCTGGAGCGCTACTTCGGCTTGCGCAAGGGCGTCATGGTGGGGCGCGTGGCAAGGGGCGGCGCCGCGGCGCGGGCGGGCCTGCGGGGCGTGGAAAGGGAAGGCCGCCGCCTTTTCGCGGGGGACCTCATCACCAGCGTGGATGGCAAGGCCGTGGATTCATGGGACACGCTGCTGGATCTCGTCGAGGCCAAGCCCCTGGGCAGCAGCGTTCGCATCGGGTACAGCCGGGAGGGGAGGCCGGGGGAGGCGATGCTCCGATTGGAGGCGGAACGGTAGCGGATTGGAAAAAGCTGAACGCGGAGGGCGCGGAGGGGCGCGGAGAACGCGGAGAAAAGCAAAGGAAAGGATCGAACGCAGAAGACGCGGAAGGACGCAGAAACCGCAGAATAATGCAGGACTC
>CAYWDR010000115.1:0-11664 GCA_964457075.1 uncultured Solibacteraceae bacterium | reverse complement strand
ATCCGCAACCTCCGTGTCATTTGGCCCAAGGGCCCCGCCATCGAGCCCGTGAAATTCAACGCGGAACTGCCTGATCGCATCGTGGCCATCCCACGGGAATTCATGGAGGCCTGGGAGTTGGCCGAAGGATCCCCTGTGAAAGTCCGCCCCGCACCCTAAGCCCAGGACCCCCCATGGATGCCATGAACTCACCCCAGAGCGATGACTCCTCCCAGGATCTGGTCCAGGAGTTCGCCAGCCAGAGCCGATCTCTGGATCTGCGCCTGGACAACCTCAAGAGCATGATCGAGGATCTGCGCGCCGAGCTGCAGGGCAACTCCAAGCTGAGCCTCGGCAAGCTCGCCCAGGTGGCCAAGGATATGGCCGCCGGGCAGGCCTATCAAAAGAGCGATCTCGACGCGAAGGGCGAGATCGGCGCCCTCGTCACGAGCCTCAACCAGACCCTCCTCAATCTTCAGCAGCTGGACGCCTCGGTGAAGGCCCAAAGCCATCAGGTGCCCGAGCTGGCCGCCCAGCTGGACGCCATCACCTCGGATACCGAGCGCGCCACCCAGGACGTGATGAACCGCTTGGATGGCCTCATGGCCCATACGGAGGACGCCTCCGACGGCCTGCGCAAGCTGGCACCGGCCTTCCGGCGCCACGAAGAACAGCGGGCGGACTTGGCCAAGTCCGTGGCCACCTTCCTGGATCGCGCCGCCGCCGGCGAGGACAGCACCAACCTGGCCCAGGAGGTGCTGGAATACCTCTTCGCCCTGCAGATGGAACAGGCTCCACCGCTGGAATTGGACGCAACCATAGGCCGGATGCAGGCCATCAACGACGAGGCCTTCGAGATCCTCAACATCCTCCAGTTCCAGGACATCACCCGCCAGAAGATCGAAAAGGTCGTGCTGCTCCTTAAAAACTTCCAATCCGGCCTGCAGCGCCTCCTGGTGATCTTCAACATCGAAGCGGCCGGCGGAGAAGGCGCCATCTTCGAGCACCGCAAAGTCGCCACGCAGGACAACATCTTCAAGACGACGATGGAAGCGGACCATAGCAAGGATTCTGTGGACGACATCATCGCCCAGTTCAAAAAGACGCAAGGGTAGCAGTCCCCCGGAAATGGAAGCGGCGCCCCGGGGCGCCGCTTCCATTTCCGGGGGAGGGTGAAGAGAAGGCCTACTTCCCGGACCTCGGATGGGCGTCCGCATAGGTCTTGGCCAGTTCCTCCAGGCTCAGGTGCGTGTACCGCTGCGTGGTGCTCAGGCTCGCGTGGCCCAGCAGTTCCTGGATGGCGCGGAGGTCCATGCCCGCGTTGAGCAGATGGGTGGCGAAGCTGTGCCGGAGGGCGTGGGGGCTCACCTTGGATCGCACGGCGGCCTCATCCAACGCCCTATCGAGGAAGGTCCGCACGCTGGTGGGGGTGAGGCGCCCGCCCCGCTGATTGAGGAAAATGGCCGGCCCGCCCGCCGTCCCCTTCTCCGCCACGAGCGCGGACCTATACCTCAGGTAGATCCTCAGGGCCGTCTCGGCGACCGCGTGGAAGGGAACGATGCGCTCTTTGTTGCCCTTGCCCAGCACCCGAAGCGTGCGCTCCCCGAACAGCACATCCTGCAGATCCAGCCCCACGAGCTCCGACACGCGAAGGCCCGAGGCGTAGAGCAGCTCCAGAAGGGCCCGGAGGCGGGCGGAGGCGAAGTCCACGGCCTCGGGCAATTGCAGCAGGGCCTCGCTTTCCCCTTCCGTAAGAAAGGCAGGCAGCTTCCGGCCCTGCTTGGGGTTGCGAAGACCCGAGGCGGGGTTTTCCTTCACCCGGCCCGTCTCGAAACACCAGGCATAGAAGGCCCTGATCGTGCTGAGAATGCGCGCCTGGGAGGCGGGATCCAAGCCGCGCTGGGCAAGCTCGAGCGCGAATCCCCGCAGGGTGCGCGGGCTCACGGCCCAGGAGCCCCAGCGGAGACGCTGGGCGTGGTCCGCGAGCTTGCCCAAATCCCCCTCCTGGGCCCGCAGCGTGTGGGCAGAAAGGCCCCGCGCCCGCTGTTCCAGCAGGAATTCCCGGGGATCCACCCCGAGGGGATCGACCTCTCGCTCTGATACCATCACCTATATCCATCCCACGGAGTACAAGTTGCCTCAAGAGGTCAGCACCATCGCGGAACTTTTTTACCGTGGCCTGGAACGGCAGCTACCCGACGCCATGGCCGTTAAAGCGGGAGAAGCCTTCACGCCCATCCCCCATGCCCAGATCCAGGTTCAGGTGGAACGCTTGGCCCTGGCGCTGAATGATCGCGGCTACGCCTTCGGCACGAACGTGGCGATCCTCGCGGAGAACGGCCCTGAGTGGGCCTACGTCGATTACGCCTGCGCCATCCTCGGCCTGCCCCTCACCACCATTTACGCCACCCTCAACGCCCCGCAGGCGGGCTTCATCCTGAGGGATAGCGCCAGCGCCCTCGTGATCTGCTCCACCGTGGCCCAGCTGGAAAAGGTGGTGGAGAGCTGGCCCACCCTGCCCGAACTGCGCGCCGCCATCCTCATTAAGGGCGACATGCCCGCCGGAGCCGCGGGGCGCCCCGTATTCACCTGGTCCCAAATCATGGGCGAAGGCGAGGCCCAGGAGGCCCGCCGCCCCGAAGTGCGCGAATGGGCCAAGGCCCGCACGCCGGAAGACCTCCTCACCCTCATCTACACGAGCGGCACCACCGCCGATCCCAAGGGAGCCATGCTCACCCACGGGAACGTGGTGTCCAACGTCCACGCAGCATTGAAGGCTCTTCCCCTGCGGGAAGGCGACCGCTGCCTCAGCTTCCTCCCCCTCACCCACATCTTCGAGCGCATGGCGGGCCACTACTGCATGTGGCACATCGGCAGCTCCATCTACTACGCCGAGAGCGTGAACACCGTCGCCGCCGACATGATCCTGGTGCAGCCCACCGTGCTCTGCTCCGTGCCCCGCATCTACGAGAAGATCTACGCCCGCATCCAGGATTCCATCGCTGGCGGCGGCCTCCTCAAGCGGCTCATCTTCAAATGGGCCATGGCCGTGGGCAAGGAGGCCGTGCCCAGCTTCTACGACGACAAGCCCATCACGGGCCTCTTGGCCTTCAAGTACGGCCTCGCCAAAAAGCTTGTCTTCAACAAGATCCTCGCCCGCACCGGAGGCCGCATCCGCTTCGCCTGCAGCGGCGGCGCCCCCCTCAGCGCCAAGCTCATGGAGTTCTTCTGGATCCTGGGCCTGCCCATCCTCGAAGGCTACGGCCTCACGGAGACGAGTCCCGTCATCTGCGTGAACATGCCCGGCGCCGTGGGCCCCGGCACCGTGGGCCACGCCCTTTACGACCAGTGGGAGGGCCGCCCGTTCATGAAGATCGCCGAGGATGGCGAGGTGCTCTGCCAGGGCCCCAACGTGATGCTGGGTTACTGGCGCAACGAAAAGGCCACCCAGGAGGCCATCGACGCCGACGGGTACTTCCACACGGGCGACATCGGCTCCCTCGACGAGCGCGGCCGCCTCCGCATCACCGACCGCAAGAAGGAGCTCATCGTCACGAGCGGCGGCAAGAAGATCGCCCCCCAGCCCATCGAGAACCTCCTCAAGACGGACAAGTACATCAGCCAGGCCGTCCTCATCGGCGACCAGCGCAACTACATCACCGCCATCGTCGTCCCCAACTACGACAGCCTCGAACGCTGGGCCGGCTACAAGAAGCTCCACTACGACAACCAGCGCGAGCTCACCGGCCTCCCCCTCGTCATGGCCAAGCTCATGTCCCGCGTTGAAAAGGTCAACCAGACCCTCTCCAGCTACGAACGCATCAAAAAGATCGCCATTCTCCACCATGAGATGACCGTCGAGACCGGCGAACTCACCCCCAGCCTCAAGATCAAGCGCCGGATCGTGAACGAGATGTACGGAGGCCTCATCGAGTCCCTATACGAGACCCACAAGGGGGAGACGGAGGCGCACTGAGGAAGCTCCGCGAGGCGAAGCGATCATCGAGAACGCCTACCCCGCCGCATCAAACAGCCCGGGCTGCCTCTCCCTCGGCGGAGGGGGCACGAGGTGGGAACCGGTGCCGCGCTTGGGGGCCCGGGTGGCTCGTTCGCCCCGGGGGAAGGCCTGGCGGAAGGCATCCTTGATTTCGGCGACGTAGCCGGGATCCAGGACCTTCAGCCAGCCATGCTCGGCCAGGGTGTGGTGGAAGGGATCCTTGTCGAGGAGGCGCAGGCCGCCGACCCAAGCGGAGGTGGCACCGCTGGCGCGGGCACGGCGGATGAAGGCGGCGAGATCGTGGACGGGCATGAGAGGGGCGATGGCGACGCCCGTCTGGAGCCCGGCCTTGGCAAGCCGCTCGAGGGTGGCCCAGCGGCTGGGGATGGGGGGCGCGGCGGGCTCGGTGATTTGGCGGACCGTGTCGTCATCCGTGGGGATGGAGAGGCCCACGCTGAGGCGCGGCCCGAAGGCCTTGAGCAGGTCCAAATCCTGGAGGATGAGGGGAGCACGCGTCAGCAGCATCACCTTGGTGGTGGGGCACTGGAGCAGCACCTCCAGGCAACCCCGGCTCAGGCGGAATTCCCGCTCCAGGGGTTGGTAGGGATCTGTGGCTGAGCTCATGAACACGGTTTGCTGGTGCAGGCGGTGGCGCTGAGCCCAAAGCAGGGCCGGCGCGTTCAGCTTGGGGGCCACCCAGCGGCCCCAATCGGCGGGATCATGCAGGGCTCCCGGGCCGGCCTTGGGATTTCGGGCCGGGTAGTCCCGCACGTAGCAGTAAGCACAGCCGTGACTGCAGCCGCGGTAGGGGCTCAGGGCGAACGTGAACCCGTAAAGGGGATCCTTCTGGGCCCGGAGGATGCTGCTCGCGTCCTCGGCCTGCACTTCTCCGGGCCAATTCATGCGGTGGCCCGGAGAAGTGGACAGTTCGGGAAACAAGGTGGGCGACGGCGCCGGTTCCAGGAGGGGGATCATAGGGCTTCCAGTACCAAGCCACGCGGAAGGACCCTCTTCGGATCCCCCCCGGGGTGCGATGGGGGCATGGAAGCAGTTTCGCTTTTATTTCGCGTTCGTCAAGGGCCCGCTCACGTCAGAAGATCCACCCTTGAGCCCAGGGGACCCGAGGGTTCAGCCGTGCTGCGAGGCGCGGGCAGCTGAGCCAGGGCCCCCCGGGCCGAAAGACCTTCAGTCTGCTTCGGTTCGACGGCCTGGGTGGCATCACCTTTATCCTTGGTGCGGGCCTCGGCGACCTCCTTCGCCCGGGCCTGCAGGGCCTCGGAGGGCTTGATCTCAACCTCGGGGAATTTCAGCAGGGGATTTCCCACGAACTCCGCACCCAAGGCCTTCGGATAATGCACCGAACGATCCGGGCGAATGGGATTGAGCGGGAGGAGAGGGTCGGGTCCGATGCGCATGGCACACGTCCGTTTCCAGGCTCGGCCCCGCGCATCACGAGGGCAAGAGGTAATCCTTTCACCCTTACGATTTATCGCGTGGAGCCCTACTTTTCAATCTCGACCGTGAAGGCGGCCTCGCCCAGCGCCTTGCCCTCGGCATCCAGCACCTTGGCGGTCCATTGGCCGGCGTCACCGGCCCGGAAGGTGCGGTAGGCCCAGGTGCGGTAGGGGCTGCGGGCCACCTTCAGCTCCTGCTTGAAGGCCTGCTTGCCATCCTTCTCGAAGCTCACCGTGATGGCGCTATCGGCCGCCCCTTTCACGGAGGTCCACACGAAGAGCTTGGTGTTGGCGGCCACCTTGAAGGCGGCGGCTTCGCCCTGAATGGCCATCTTCTCGACGCCGGTGCCGACCTTCACTTCAGCGGAAGGTGCGTCCTGCGCGATGAGGGCCGTGAGGGCAAAGAGGGGGGCGAGGAACATGCGCATGTCGTTCTCCTGAATGAGGCCCCCAGCATGGCAGAAATCCGGGCCCTCGCGATCAGCGGGAAACGGGCGAGAAAGGACAAAGGAAAAAGAGCTGACAGAATGAACAGAATAAAAAAAGAAATGAACAGAATGAAGACTACTTGGCAGGCCGATTCGGGCCACTTCAATGAACCCTCAAGTTACTTAGCTTTTCATTTTGTTCATTGGCTTTTAATTCTGTTCATTCTGTCAGCTCTTTTTCCTTAGCTGAATAAGTAGGTATCCAGTGCCTCGACCAGATCCCGCACTCCAGGCCCGAAGCGGGCGTTGCTGATCCAATCGATCCCCACCGGCAATCCGCCCAGGGCCTGCGCCAGCCGGGCGCGGTGGCCGAGTTCGGCGCGGGGGATGGCGTTGGGAGCTTCCACGAGGCGGGTCTGGAGGGGCTCGGAGAGCGCCGGCACCCAGCCGTGCAGGGCGGCTTGGACGCCTTCGACGCTGTCCATGCCCGGCGCCACGGGGAAGGCGCCGCCCACGAAGGCGCGGAGCTGCATGAGGCCCTGGGGCGCGGAGTCGGGATCCATCCAGGAGGGGACGAGGGCGCCGAGGAAGCCCCTTCCTTCCGGCGGGTGGATGAGGAAGCCAAAGCCGTCCTTGAGGCCCTCCAGGGCCGCATGGCGGCTGTTGTAGAGCTTGATCCCCGTGTAGGGCATGGCGGCCAGGGCCGTGGCGGTTTGGGGACCCACGGAGCCCAGGAGGGCGGCCGCCTCGAAGGCGGGCAAGGCGAGGATGACCTTGGAGACGAGGCGCGTCTCGCCGCCTCCCGTCACGCGCCAGGCCTCGCCTTCTCGCTGGAGGGACTCGGCGCGGAGGCCCGTGTGGATGAGAGGCAGCTTGGCGGCGAGGGCCTTGGGCAGGCTCCCCATGCCGCCTTTCGGGACGATCATCTCGGAGCGCCCGCCCTTGCCCATGCCCTTCACCATGGAACCCGCGGACTCCCACTCCCGCAGCTTGGGCATGGCGTCCACGCTGAGGATCTGAGGCGGCGCGGCGAGGATGCCGGCCACCATGGCGGGCAGCAGGGCCTCGGCGGCACCGTGGCCCAGGCGGCGGGCGGCGAAGTCGAAGAGGGTCTCCTCGGGCTCCGCGGGGCGCACGGGCTGGAAGGGTTCAAGCATCATGCGCAGCTTGGCGGAGAGGGGCAGCAGGCTCGACGCAAGCAGCTTCATTGGATGCGTGGGCACGGGCACGAGCTGGCCGCCCCGGCCCAGCCAGCGGGCGCCATGGCCCGGGCGGTGGACCTGAAGGCCAATCTCGTGGAAGAGCTTGTCGCAAGGGGAACCCGGCGCCACGAGCACGCCCTGTGGGCCGCGCTCCAGATGGCCCGGCTCGCCGTGGGGGCCGGCCCAGTCGAGGGTCTGTACCCAGCCGCCCACATGGCCTTGGGCCTCCCAGATCTCGAGGGGTTCCCCTCGGCGCTGCAAGTGCCAAGCGGAGAGGAGGCCGCTGATGCCCGCGCCGAGGATGAGGGTGGTCATGCGGGGGCTCCAGTCCGGGCTTCGGGCTTCGGGCTTCGGGCTTCGGGCTCGAGTGCCGAGAGCGTTCTTCGAACCAGGCATTCGATATAACTCGAATGCGTGCCCGGCGTGCGGAGGCGCTTCCAGGTGCGCACGCCCGCGTGGTCGGCCAGCTCCTTGTATTCGATATCCAGCTCGTGAAGCGTCTCAATGTGCTCGCTGACGAAGCTGATGGGGAGCACGATGACGTCGCGGCCGCCCAGATCCTTCAGGACGTGGCGTAGGTTGGGCTCAAGCCACTTAATGGGCCCGACGCGGCTTTGATAGCCCAGGAGGTAGCCGCCGGGAAGGTCGCCGATGCGGGCCTTGATGGCCTCCACCGTGCCGTGGATTTCCCGTTCGTAGGGATCGCCGCTGGCTTGGATCTGCTTGAGGGGCAGGCTGTGGGCGCTGAAGAGCACGGTGGCGTAGGGCAGCTCCTCCAGGGCCTCCCGCAGGGGCTGCGCCCAGGCCTCCACGTAGTCGGGGTCCACCGCGTGATCCCGCACCCCTTCGAGCAGCGTCATCCCAAAGGCCTTGGCCTCCTTTTCCAACTCGCGGATGGAGCTGCCCGTCGTCGCGTGGCAGGCATGGGGGTAGAGCGTCACCGGCAAAAGCTTCGTGACCCCCTCCTTCTTCAGCGCCGCGAGCATCCCCTTCGCCCGCGGAGCGCTCGTCCGGAACACGAGCTTCACGGGGCTTTCAACTCCCTGCGCGCGCAACCGCGCGCGCAGGGCTGATGCCTGCGCGGCACTCTCCTTGAGCAGCGGCGAGCCTCCCCCAATCTCAGCGTAGCGCTGCATCGCCCCCTTGCGCCGCAGCTTGGAGATGCCCCAGGCATAGGTCGGCTGGAACCATGCGGGGCCGGGGAGCTTGATGAGGTCCCGATCGCTGAACAGCGCGTAGAGGAAGGGCTCCACGTGCTTCAACGTGACGGGCCCGCCGAGGTTCAAGAGGAGGATCGCGGTGTCGCGATGCATCAAACGGTCCGGCTGAACGTCTTGCCGGCCATCTGCTCCATGTAGGCGTCGAAGGGCATGGCGAGGTTCCGCACGAAGCGGCGGCCCAGCTCCGTCACGAAGACGCCTTCCTCCGTCACCTTCACGGTCCCCATGGGCTCCTCGGCCTGGAGTTCCTTCACCGCGCTGGCGAAGTGGGTGGGGCCGTCGATGTTCCACTTGGCCTTGAGATCCGCCCACTTCAGCTCGAAGCGGCCCATGACCTGGTGGATGACCCAGCGGCGCATGCGATCCTCCGAGGTGCAGCTATGGCCCTTGTGCATGGCGAAGTGACCGCTGCCCACGGCCTTCTCCCACTTGGATAGGATCTTGTCGTTCTGGTGGTAGACGCCGCCCACGTCGCTGATGGCGCTGGGGCCGACGCTCACCATATCGGGGCCGCCCTGCACGGCGTACCCCATGAAGTTGCGGATGATGCTTCCGTCCTTCACGGCCTTGGCGAGGCTGTCCTCGGGGTGGGCGAAGTGATCCATGCCTACGGCCACGTAGCCCGCGGCCTCCAATTTTTCGGTGGCCATCAGAAGGAGCTGGAGCTTGTTATCCGGCGTGGGGATCGTCTCCGCGGGGATGCTGCGCTGGAAGGGCATCATCTTGGGGAGGTAGGCGAAGCCGTAGACCGCCAAGCGGTTGGGTTCGAGGGCGATGACCTCGTCCAGGGTGCGCCGGAACTTCTCCAGGGTCTGACCCGGGAGGCCGTAGACGAGATCCAGATTCACGCCCTCGAAGCCCACGCCGCGGGCCTGCTTCACGGCGGCCAGCGTCTGCTCCCAGGTTTGGCCCCGGGTGATGAGCTCCTGCACCTCTTCGTCCAGATCCTGCACGCCGAAGGAAATGCGATTGAAGCCCATTTCGCGGAGGGCCGGCAGCTGATCCGGGCGCAGGAAGGTGGGATCCGCCTCCAGGCTTACCTCCGCGCCGGGCAGGAGCGGGAAGCGATCCGTGATCATGCGGAAGGTGCGCTGCAGCTCCGGCACCTCCAAGTAAGTGGGCGTGCCGCCCCCCCAATGCAGCTGCAATACGCCGCGGCGGTTGGGCAGGTGGGCGGCCCACAAATCCAGCTCCCGTTCCAGGTGCTGGAGGAAGGACTCGACGGGATCGTAGTGGGGGCTGATCACCACGTTGCAGCCGCAGTAGGCGCAGCGGCGGCGGCAGAAGGGCAGATGCGCGTAGAAGCTGAGGGGCTCCTTGCTCGCGTCCGCCCGCTTCAGCCCCTCGATCAGCTCCGGCTCCGGGAAGTCGTCGTGCCAAGCGGGCGGCATGGGATAGCCCGTGTAGCGCGGCCCCGGGCGGTCGTAGTGTCGGACGAGATCGATGAGGTTTGTCATGGGTTTAACCGCGAATTACGCGAATGGACGCGAATATAAGCGAGGAAGAGATCGAGGGGACGATCCCAAATTCTCCATTCGCGTTCATTCGCGTCATTCGCGGTTTCATAGGGATTTCACTTCTTCGATGACTGCAGCGAGTACATCCGGGTTCGTCTCGGGAACGAGCCCATGTCCCAAGTTGAAGACGTGCGCGTGCCCCTTCATAGCCTCCAGGATGGCCCTCGTCTTGCGCCTCGCCACCTCGGGACCGGCCAAAAGGGCCACGGGATCCAAGTTCCCCTGGAGCACCTTGCCGTTGAAGCGGCGGCGGGCCTCGGCGATGGGCACCTGCCAGGGCACGGCCAAGCCGGCGCAGGGCAAATCGTTCAGCGCGTCCGGCAGGTAGCCCGTGCGGGCGAAGAAGAGCGTGGGGACGCTGTTCACCTGCTCCAGGGTGCGTCGGGCGGCGGGCAGCGCCAAGGTCGCGTAGTCGTCGGCGTCCAGTTCACCCGCCCAGGTGTCGAAGAGCTGCACGGCCTGGGCGCCGGCCTCGATGTGCAGGTTGAGCAGACGGGCCGCGGCGTCGGCGAGCTTCTCCAGCCACTTCTGGGCCTTCACGGGCTCCTTATGGAGGTAGGCCTTGGCGCGGCTCCAGGTCTTGCTCCCCTTCCCTTCCAGGCCATAGGCGAGCAGCGTCCAGGGGGCGCCGGCGAAGCCCAGCAGGGCCTTTTCCGCGGGCAGCTCCTTGCGGACCTTGCGCAGCGCATCGCACACGGGCTTGAACACGGCTTCGTCCAGGGGCTGGTCGAGGGGAATCTGATCCAGCGTGCGGGCCAGCACGGGGCCGCCCTCGGGGATCGTCACGCCGCAGCCCAGGGCATCCAGGATCACGAGGATGTCGCTGAAGATGATGGCGCCGTCGATCTTGGGGAAGCGGCGGATGGGCTGGAGGCTGACCTCGGCGGCGAGGTCGCTATCGTTGAGCAGCTGCTCGAAGGTGGACTTTGCGCGGATGGCGCGGTACTCGGGCAGGAAGCGGCCCGCCTGGCGCATGAACCACACCGGGGGCGGCGCGATCACTTCGCCTTGGAGGACGCGGACGAGTGGGTTCGCCATGCTCAGGCCTCATCCACTGCGTAATCGAAGGGTCCGGTCACGCCCATGACTTCGCCCGTGGGGATGGCGAGCCCCGTGCGGCGCACGGACTTGTGCACCAGGCGCCAGCGCCCCCCCTGCTTGGCGGCTTCCGCGAGGGCGACGCGCAGGGCGCCGCGCATGTCCTTGTGGGCGACCTGGACGAGGAGGAAGCGGCCTTCCTTCTGGTTGCCCGATTCGAGGGCGAGGGAGTGGATGCGGGTCATGGGAGCTCCAAAAAAGGTGTTAACCGCGAATTCACGCGAATGACGCGAATGGAAAAGCCTTTATTCGCGTGCATTCGCGTCATTCGCGGTTCCAGAAAAGGCCTTGCCTACTTCCGCGACGGCCTTCGAGAAGTGCGCGAACTCCGGCTCGCCGTGGGCACCGCTGAGGAAGCCCACTTCGTAGCCGCTGGGGGCGAGGTACACGCCCTGGTCCAGCATGAGCTTGTGCATGCGGTTGAACTGATCGATGGCGCCGCTCTGGATGCGATCGGCGCGCTTGACGGCGTCGGGTTGGAAGAGGGGCCACATGAGGCTGCCGATGTGGGGGCAGTGGAGGCCCGGAATGACTTCGAAGGCCTTGGCCCAGCGGGCGCCCTCCGTCTCCAGCCGGGCGTAGAAGGCCGGTGTGAGCTGCTCCAGGGTGGCGAGGCCCGCGGCCATGGCCACGGGATTGCCGCTGAGGGTGCCCGCCTGGTAGACGGGGCCGTCCGGGGAGATGCGGCCCATGACGTCGGCCCGGCCGCCATAGAGGCCCACGGGCATGCCGCCGCCGATGATCTTGCCGTAGGTGCCGAGGTCGGGCG
>CAYWDR010000114.1:0-11672 GCA_964457075.1 uncultured Solibacteraceae bacterium | reverse complement strand
GACCATTCTCGGTGGGTCAGCTAGAGGGCGAAGGAAACATACAAGGGCCAGTGAGGACGGTGAGGCCAGTGAGGACGGTGAGGACGGTGAGGACGGTGAGAAGCCATCCCATCCATCCCCTGCATCCTGGCAAAAACGAACAGATGAGCCTGGATGGTTAATGGGTTTTCAGGCTCTGACCGCCGCCGCCGCCAACGGCTCGAAGCGGGCCTGGAAGAAGCGCAGGCTTTCGGGCTCGTAGACCATCTTCAGTCCCTGGATCTTCTCGCGCTGCTCGAAGAGGGCGATGCAGCTCTCGGCGACGACGTCCATATGGAGGTTGGTGTAGACGCGGCGGGGGATGGTGAGGCGCACCAGCTCCAGCTTGGGGCGGCAGTGCTCGTGGGTCTTGGGATCGCGGCCGGCGCTGACGATGCCGCGCTCCATGGCCCGGACGCCGCTATCCACGTAGAGGGCGGCGGCGAGGCTCTGCGCGGGGAACTGATCCTGGGGGAGGTGGGGCAGGAAGGCGCGGGCATCGAGGAAGATGGCGTGGCCGCCGAAGGGCTTCACGGTGGGGACGCCGGCCTCCTGGAGTTGGCGGCCCAGGTAGGCCACCTGGCGGACGCGGCTGGCGATGTAGGCGTCCTCCACCATCTCGCGCACGCCCACAGCCATGGCTTCCAGATCGCGGCCAGCGAGGCCGCCGTAGGTGGGCATGCCTTCGAAGACGACGAGCAGTTCCTTGGTCTTGCGGGCGAACTCGGCGTTGTTGGTGGCCATGAAGCCGCCGATGTTGACGAGGTTGTCCTTCTTGCTGGACACCGTGCAGCCCTCGCCGTAGCCCATCATCTCCTTGAGGATGGAAGCCACGGAGCGGGAGGCGTAGCCCTCTTCCTGGCTCTGGATGAAGTAGGCGTTTTCCACGGCGCGGGTGGCGTCGAAGATGATGGGCAGGTCGTAACCCTGGGCCCACTCGCTCACGGCCTTGATGTTGGCCATGGAGAAGGGCTGACCGCCGGCCATGTTCACGCAGGGGGCGAGGCTCAGGTAGGCGATGCTCTCGGCACCCTTCTCATCCACGAGCCTTTGAAGCTTCTTGAGATCGATGTTGCCCTTCCATGGGAACTCGCTCTGGCTATCGTGGGCCTCGTCCACGATGCAGTCGTAGAAGATGCCGCCGGCGCGCTCGGCGTGGGCCCGGGTCGTCGTGAAGTACATGTTCATGGGCACGTACTGGCCGGGCTTGATGCGGATCTGGCTCGTGAGGTGCTCGGCGGCGCGGCCCTGGTGGGTGGGCACCACGTGCTCGAACCCGTAGATCTCCTGGATGGACCGTTCCAGGTTCGTGAAGCTGCGGCTGCCCGCGTAGGCCTCGTCGCCCATCATCATGGCGCTCCACTGCCGGTCGCTCATGGCCGACGTGCCGCTGTCCGTGAGGAGGTCGATGCCCACGGCATCGCTGGGGAGGAGGAAGGTGTTCCACCCCGCCCCCTGGATGGCGGCCTCCCGCTGGGGACGCGTGGTGACGGGCATGGGTTCGACCATCTTGATGCGGTAGGGTTCGGCGATCGTGCGGGGGCGCATGGGGGCTCCTTCTCGGTTGACCCAGAGTCATGCCGGGGCCCCATGCGGGGGGTCACAGGGCCTGTGGAGGCCGTCACAAGGTTCTGTTTTCAGCCGAGTTCGTCGGATTGACGACGGTCAAAAACATTGGAACCGCGAATGACGCGAATGCACGCGAATGAAAAGGCCCCGCCATTGACGGGGCCTCGTTGATTCGTTTCGAGTTTTTAATTCGCGTCCATTCGCGTCATTCGCGGTTCCAACGTTTTTCAGCTCAGTTGCGCATGCATCGCCGCCGCCGCCCTGCGTCCCTGGCCCATGGCGAGGATGACGGTGGCGCCGCCGGTGATGACGTCGCCGCCGGCGAAGACCTTGGGCAGGCTCGTCTCGCCCGTCTCCTCGTTGACGACGACGACGCCGCCCTTGAGGGTCTTGAGGCCCTGCTCGTTGCGCGTGAGGAGGGGGTTCACGTCGAAGCCGAGGGCGATGACAAGGGTGTCGCAGGGGATCTGGATGCGCTCCTCCGTCATGCGCACGCCGCGGCGGCCGTCGGGGCCGGGCTCCGTGAGTTCCATGCGGGCGCATTCGGCGAACTTGAGCCATCCGCCCTCGCCCAGGAGGCGCATGGGCGTGGTGAGCCAGGCGAACTTCACGCCCTCTTCCATGGCGTGCTCCAGCTCCTCGTGGCGGGCGGTGCTCTCCTTTTGGGTGCGCCGGTAGACGACGGTGACGTTCTCCGCGCCCATGCGACGGGCGCAGCGGGAGGCGTCCATGGCCGTGTTGCCGCAGCCCACGATGACCACGTTCTTGCCCACGGTGATGGGCGTGCCGTGGTTGGGGAAGAGGTCGGCCCGCATGAGGTTGATGCGGGTGAGGAACTCGTTGGCGGTGTAGACGCCCTTCAGATCCTCGCCCGGCGTGCCCATCATCTTGGGCAGGCCCGCGCCGGTTCCCATGAAGACGGCGTCGTTTTGTTCCCGCAATTCATCCAGCGTGATGGAGCGGCCCACGAGCGTGTTGAGGACGAACTTCACGCCCAGCTTCTTGAGCGTGTCCACCTCTTGATCCACCACGGCGCTGGGCAGGCGGAACTCGGGGATGCCGTAGAGCAGCACGCCGCCCGCCTTGTGGAGGGCCTCGAAGACGGTCACCTCGTGACCCTTGCAGGCCAGCTCGCCGGCCACGGTGAGGCCCGCGGGCCCCGCGCCGATGACGGCCACCTTCTTGCCCGTGGGCGGCTGCATGGGCGGCAGGGTGCCGGTGCCCAGGAGGCTATCGGAGGCGTAGCGTTCCAGGCGGCCGATTGCCACGCTCTCGCCCTTGATGCCCACGACGCACTTGGATTCGCACTGCTTTTCCTGGGGGCATACCCGGCCGCAGACGGAGCCGAGGCTGGAGGACTGCTTGATGACCATGGCCGCCCCTTGGGGGTTGCCGGCCACGATCTCGCGGAGGAAGTGCGGGATATCGATGGAAACGGGGCAGCCGTCGATGCAGTGGGGGGCCTTGCATTGGAGGCAGCGGGCCGCTTCGAGGCGGGCCTGCTCGGGGCTCAGGCCGAGGGTGACCTCGTGGAAGTTGTTCACGCGGATCACGGGGTCCTGGCAGGCCACGTGCTGCCGGGGCACCTTCATCTTCTGGCTGGGCTTGAGGGCGGCGAGGTCCAGGCCCTGCCAATCCAGATCCGCCTCGGGTTCGCCCAGATCCGGCATCTGGAAGCCGGCCTCCGCCTTGGCGCGGCCGATGTGGCAGTCGTGCTCCTTGGCCTCGGCCTCCATGCCGCGGTACCAATCCTGCCGGTTCTTGAGCATGTCGTAGTCGACGAGGTGGCCGTCGAAGTCGGGGCCATCGAAGCAGGCGAACTTCATCTCGCCGCCCACCGCCACGCGGCAGCCGCCGCACATGCCCGTGCCATCCACCATGAGGGCGTTGAGGCTCACGAGCGTGGGCACGCCGAAGGGCCTCGTGAGGTCGCTGATGGCCCGCATCATCGGCAGGGGGCCCACGGCCACCACCTGGGCCACGGGCTCCCGCTCCAGCACCTCCTTGAGGGCCTGGGTCACGATGCCCTGGCGGCCCAGGGAGCCATCGTCCGTGGTGACGATCAGCTCATCGGAGGCGTTCCCCAGCTCCAGGGCGAGGAGCACTCGCTCCTTGTTGCGGCCGCCGAGGATGGAAATGATGCGGCGCCCGGCCCCGTGCAGCTCTTCGGCCGCCGGCAGCACGGCGGCGCTGCCGTAGCCGCCCGCCACGAGCACGACGGTGCCTTTCTCCACCAGCTCCGTGGGATGGCCCATGGGGCCCGCCACGGCGAAGAGGCGGTCGCCCGCCTGGAACTTGGCCAGGGCCTGGGTGGTGGCGCCCACCTCCTGCATGATGAAGCGGATCCAGCCGCCCCGAGGATCGCCACCCGCCAGGGTGAGGGGGATGCGCTCGCTATGGGGGAAGGGCGAGACCATGAGGAACTGGCCGGGCTTGCGGCGGCGGGCCACCATGGGGGCCTGCACGATGAAGGACCACGTCTCCGGCGCCAGGAGCTTCTTCTCCAGGATGAGGTAGCCCTCCTCGGTCACGGACTCCGGCGTATAGAGGGACTTGCCCCTCAGCAGGGGCAGCATGAGGTCCTCCTCGATGGCCACGTGCTCCGTCATCAGCTCCAGCAGCTCCCGGGCCGTGCCCAGCGTGTCCTTGGCGTTCGCCACCTGGCCATCCGCGATGCCCGCGAGGAGATCCAGGGTGAGCACCCATACGCGGCGGTGCTCATCCCGGAGCCGCTCCAGCAGGGCCTCGGCGCCGATCTCCTCCAGGAGGGGAAAGAGATCCCGCTCCTCCGCCTCGTGGTGGGGCCTTTGCACCTCGTACATCCAGCGGGCCACGCCATCGACCTTCGCCCAGTCCTGGGCGCGGAGGGCGGCGCCCAGCGTCTCCAGCTGGCCCAAGGCGAGTTCGTGCTCCCCTCGCCAGGCATCGATGCGGACGGCGTCGGGGGTGAGGTTGGCGGCAGTACTCATGGGAACCTCCGGATCCCCCAGACTGGGAGGCCGGCAACCCCTCCCGCATTGATCGGCGCCACCCTTTATCCGATTTTTGAGCCGCGTCACACATAAGCCTGGAACCCGCCGATTCATTTCGCAGTCCTCAATAGAAACGGGCCCCGTGCGGGGCCCGTTTCTATTGAGGGTTGGAAAGACTAGCCTTCGACTTTGCCGCCGTTCTTGGTAGCGGTGCGGAAGAGGTAGGCACCCATGGCGATGAAGGCGACCACGCCCAGGATGGCGAAGCCCCCCGCGCCCAGGCTGTGGGTGAGGGTGTGCTCCAGATCCACGGCCTTCAGGATCTTGGCCAGGGTCGGGAACTTGTCGGAGCTGGCCACGAGGATGGCCACCAGAACGCCCGTGAGGGCCCCGCCTGCGATGAGGCCCGTGGCGAAGAGGTTGCCGGGGCCCAATTCCTCCTCCTCGGCGGTATGGTGGGTTTCCTTCTTGGATCCGTTGTTCTTCTTGTCCGCGATCCAGCGGATCACGCCGCCGCAGAAGATGGGGAGGGTGGTGGAGAGGGGCAGGTAGGCCCCTACGGCGAAGGCCAGGGCCCGCACGCCGCAGAGCTCCATGGTCACGGACAGGAAGACGCCCACCAGCACGAACTGCCAATCCAGGTTGTGGGCCAGGAGACCCTTGATGAGTGTCGCCATGAGCGTGCCCTGGGGTGCGGGGTAGCGTTCTCCGCCGATGGCGTGGACCATCTGGCCTGTGACCGCGTCCACGTGGGCGTTGTCGAGCACCTTGATGGTGATGCCGATGACCACGGCGGCGGCGACGGCGCCGATCATGAGACCGATCTGCTGGCTGCGGGGGGTGGCACCCACGATGTAGCCGGTCTTGAGATCCTGGCTCGTGGCGCCTGCGTTGGCGGCGGCGATGCACACCATGCCGCCCACGCAGAGGGCCATGGGCTGATACAAATCACCGGTCCACCCGAATCCCACGAAGATGAGGCAGGTGGCCATCAGGGCGGCGATGGTCATGCCGCTGATGGGGTTGGAGCTGGAGCCGATGATGCCCACGATGCGGCTGCTGACCGTCACGAAGAAGAAGCCGAAGAGCACCATGAGGAGGCCCAGGATGACCTTGCCGAAGCCGGAGCCGGGGATGAAGGGCAGGAGGGCCACCATGATCACGAGGCCGATGGATCCGCCGGCCACGACACTCATGGGCAGGTCGTTCTCGGTGCGGCGTACCGCCGCGGCCCCTGCGCCGCCCTTGATGGAGCCCACGGCCCCCTTGAAGGCGCTGACGATGGTGGGGATGGTCTTGATCAGAGTGATGAAGCCGCCCGCGGCCACGGCACCGGCGCCGATCTGGCGCACGTAGGCGAAGTAGATGGCGCGGTTGAGCTGGGCGAATTCGTGGGTGACGGGATCCCACCCGTAGGCTCCGGCCTGGGCCGCGTCCTTGAGGTAGCCGAGCTTCACCAATTGCGCGGCGATGATCTCCCCGGGCACCAGGGAGGCCAGCAGGGGAATCAGGCCCAACCAGGCCAGGATGCCGCCGGCCACGAGGATGCCGCCGTTCTTGATCCCGAGGATGTAGCCCACGCCCAGGTATTCGGGGGTGATGTTGCCGTTGACCGTGGCGGCGGGGAAGACCTTGGACTTCATATTGGAAACCCAGGTGGGGGTCTCCGCGATGGCCTTCACGATGAGCTGGAAGATGGCGTAAACGAGGCCGACGCCCAGGCCCAGGTAGGCGGGCTTGGCGAGGTCGCCGCCCTTCTCTCCGGCGATGAGCACGGAGGCGCAGGCCGTTCCTTCCGGATAGGGGAGCTGGTCGTGCTCCTGCACGATGAGGGCCCGGCGCAGGGGGATCATCATGAGGGTGCCCAGCACGCCGCCCATGAGGGCCAGGGTGAAGATGGTCCAGTAGTTGAAGAAGCCCGAGCCGCCGGAGGCGGGGCTCAGGAAGAGGAAGCCCGGCAGGGTGAAGACGACGCCCGCCGCGATGGACTCGCCAGCGGAGCCGATGGTCTGGACGATGTTGTTTTCGAGGATGGTGCTGCCCCCGAACTTCTTCAGGAGGCTGATGGCCACCACGGCGATGGGGATCGACGCGGAAACCGTGAGGCCGGCGCGAAGGGCCAGGTACACGGTGGAGGCGCCAAAGATGATCCCGAAGAGGGCGCCGAAGAAGATGGCCTTGGGCGTGAATTCCGCCACCTGGGCCTCGTCGGGCACATAGGGTTTGAACTGCTCCTGGTCAGCCATGGAAGCTCCTGGGTGGTGCTTTGATTTTGGACAGTCCGACAAGATTACCTGGGATCCCCGCCCCGGCCCAGCGCGCCTTTTGCCTACACTGTTGAAGTGAAACCCCACCCCGTCAGCAGCAAGGACAATCCCGCCTTCAAGGCCCTGCGCGCGACGTTGAAGGCCGGAGGCGAAAGCCGCACGCACACGCTGATTCTCGGGCCCAAGCTCATCGAGGCCTGGTGGGAGGCACGGGCCCTGCCCGCCGCCGCGCGATTCCGGCCCGAGGGCTGGGTGCGCCTGGAAGGTGCCGCCGATCACAAGCTGGAGGCGGCCCTGCGCCTGCCCACGCTTCTGTTGCCGGAGCCCCGCATGCGGGAGCTCACGGATACGGGCAGCGCGCCCATGCTCGCGTTGCACGTCTCCCTGGGTCCGGAGCCCGAGACTCCCGTGGGCGCCCGGGCCCTGGGCGCCTGGGGTGTGCAGGATCCCGGCAACCTGGGGGCCCTCCTGCGGGCCGCCGTCGCCTTCGGCTTCACGGACGCCCTCCTGGGCCCCGGCTGCGCCGACCCCTTCGCCCCCAAGGCCCTGCGGGGGGCCATGGGTGCGGCCTTTTCGCTGCCCATCCATCGACGCGAACGCCTGGACGCCGACCACGGCCAAGCCTGGGCCCTGGAGGGTGGACCCGGCGCCGTGCCCCTGCCCAAAGCCGAGCTGGAGGAACCCCTCCGCCTTTGGGTGGGCAACGAGGGGCACGGGTGGCAGGGCGTGACGCTGCCGCCCGGCGTGCGGAAGCTGGCCATCCCCATCCGCGGCGTGGAGAGCCTCAACGCCTCCGTGGCGGCGGGCATCGCGTGCTATGAAGTGGCGAGGCGGCTGGGATGAGGTGGGGAATCCAGGGCCAAAGATTCACCGCCAAGATCCCATGCCGGTCGTCTGGCGCCATGGATGGGATGAAAAGCGGAACGCGGAAGCCGCAGAAAAACGCAGAAGACGCAGAAGGACCCCGGCTCATCGAGAAACCCGCCCCAAGATTCTGGCCATCGGTGCGGCCCGCCGCCTCGGCGGCCGCTCGGCCCGACCGGCTCTCTGCTCGGGCAGGAAGGAGTCGTTCTGCGGCTTCTGCGTTCTTCTGCGTCTTCTGCGTCTGCACTTTCAAGCGGGAACCGGCCCCATTACCAAATAGGGCCGATTTCAGATCTTTGCTTTTCTTGGCGTCTTGGCGCCTTGGCGGTGAATCCCTTCAGGCTTTCTCAACCGATGGGAGTTCCCACCCATGACCGGCCCGCGCCTCCGCCATCTCTTCGAGGCCGCCATCCTGGCCGCCCTCTTCGTCGGCGCCTTCCGCAGCCTGGGGTTGCTGGGCGGCTGGATCGAGGTGGTTTGCGCCCTCGCCCTGCCCATGGCCCTTTGCGAGGCGGCCTTTCGCGGGCGGGGCTTCGGGTGGTTGTGGCTGGGGCCGGCCCTGGGCATGGCCATCGGCTACGCCTGGGTGCCGGCCGTGATGGAGACGAAGGGCGGCCTGCCCTACCTGGCCTCCCTGGGCGTGGGCCTCTTGTTCTGGGCCTATGAGGGGCTGGGGCTCGCCCTCGTGGCCTGGGTGGGTGCGCGGCTCCTCAAGCGGGGGCCCTGGACCGCCGCCTGCGGGACGGCCCTCGCCTGGCTCCTATGGGAGCGCTTCGCCTTTCACATCTACGACTGGTCCTGGGGCAGCGCCTTTGGGGCCCTGCCCTTCCTCGCCCGCGGCGCCGCCTTCCTGCCTTCCCCCTTCCTGGGGGCCCTGGCCTGGGGCGCGGGGGCCCTGGCGGCCTCGGGGCCCGTGCAGGAACGGCCCCGCCGCCTCTTCGCGCCCCTCGCGGCCTTCGGGCTTCTGGCCCTCCTGGGCGCCGCCTGGCATCTGCTGCCCCGGGGACCCGAGCGGCGCCTGGACGTGCTCATGATCCAGCCCAACTTCCCCGCCGGGGACCGCGTGCCAGGCATGGAGGCCCGCGCCTGGGCGCAGACGGATGCCGCCCTCGCCAAGCACCGCTTGCCCCGGCCTGGGGAGGCGCTGCTGCTGCTCTGGCCCGAGAGCACCGTGCTGGGCCAGGATCACCGGGGCTTCCAGCCCCGCCTGCGGCAGGAGGCGGAGCGGCGGAAGCTGGCCTGGCTCTTCGGGACCGAGGGCGGGCTCTTCAACCTCGTCCGGGGGGAGTCCCCCGGGCGTCCGCCCTACCTGCAGGCGAAGGTGGTGCCCATGTGGTTCGGCGAACGCAACCCCGGCCCCCCGGCCCTCCGCCGCTTCCTCGATCGGCAGATGGGCATCCTCAGCCAGGAGCCGGGCCCGCTCCTGCCCGGGGCCTTCCTCGTGCCCACCCCCACGGGGGACGTGCGCGTCCACTCCCTCATCTGCAGCGAGGCGCTGCTGCCGGAGCGGAGCCGGGAAGGCGCCGTCCTGAGCGGCGCGGATCTGCTCACCAACCACACCAACGACGCCTGGTTCGACCAAAGCTCCGCCACCCGCCTCCACGGGGCCCAGATCCGCCTGAGGGCCGCGGAATTGGGCGTGCCCCTGCTGCGCAGCACCCTCAGCGGCATGAGCGGCGTGTACCGGGAGGATGGCTCGGGGCAGCTCTGGGGCGAGCCCCTCACGCAGGCGGACTACGCCTTCACCCTTGCCTGGAACCCCGTGCGCACGCCCGCCCAGAGCGGGGCCTGGAGCCTCTTCCTCGGGGGCCTGCTGCTGGTGGCGGCGGGGGTGCTAGCATGGCGCTCTCGATGAACCCGATCCTGGCCCCCGAGCCCCTCGCCACCCCGCTTGGCCGCGTGGCCTTCGCGGACGAGACCTGGACCATCGACCCACGGGAGGTCCAGACCTTTTTCCAGGCGGAAGAGGTGTTCTGGACCGCCGACCGCACCTTGGAACAGTGGCGCCGCCTGCTGGCCGGGGGGCGCCTCCTCACGGCGCGCCTGGAGCCCGAGGGCGCCCGGGGCGGCCGGCTGGTGGCCACCACGCGGCTTTGGTCCGACGGGGCCTACGAGGCCAAGCTCTACGACGTCGTCACCGCCAAGGACCTCATGGGCCAAGGCATCGCCTCCGCCCTGGTCGGCTGGGCCCTGAAGCACCCGGCCGCGGGCGAGGTGCAGCGCTTCGTGCTCGAGACGCGGGACGCGGACCGGCTCTACGAGCGGTTCGGCTTCCAGGACGCCGAGGCCCACGCCACCATCCACATGCGGGTGACGGCCGCCGAGCTGCGTGCCCGGGGGATCCGATGAGCCAGCCCCAGACGGGCGATACCACCCGCATCATGGCTCCCCTCGTGCTCGCCAGCGGCAGCCCCCGCCGCAAGCAGTGGCTGGAGGCCCTGAACCTGCCCTTCGAGGTGCAGGTGCCGGACGTGGACGAGACGCCCATCATGGACGAGGATCCCGAAAACCTCGTGCTGCGCCTGGCCCGCACTAAGGCCGAGGTCGTCTGCGCCCGGAACCCCGGCCGCTGGGTGCTGGCCGCCGATACCACCGTGGCCGTGGATCACCACACCCTCAACAAGCCCGAGCACGTCGAAGACGCCATCCGCATGCTCATGCTCCTCCAGGGCCGCGCCCATCAGGTGCACACGGGCATGGCCCTGCGCCGCAACGGCGACGTGCATAGCTTCGTCGATACGGCCGAGGTCCACTTCCGCCCCTTCACCGAGGCCCAGGCCCGCTGGTACGTCGCCACCGGCGAACCCATGGACAAGGCCGGCAGCTACGCCATCCAGGGCATCGGCGCCCTCTTCATCGAGCGTGTGGAGGGCAGCTTCGCCACGGTGATGGGCCTCCCCGTGGAGCGGCTCGCCGGGCTATTGTTCGAGCTCAAGGTGCTGGGGTTGTGGGTGGGGATGCCGAATTGAGGGCCATTCTTCGGCTTCGGACTCGTTCCTTCCCATGACCTTCCGCACCTTCGCCTATGGGGGCGATCCCTCCCAAATGGGGGATCTGCACCTGCCTGACCGCCTGCGGCCCCCCGTCGTCTGCCTGCTTCACGGCGGTTTTTGGAGGATGCCCTACGGGAGGGACCAGATGACGCCCCTCGCCACGGACCTGGCGTCCAGGGGCTACGCTGCCTGGAATCTGGAATACCGTCGCATCGGAGGCGGGGGCGGCTGGCCGGCCACCTTCGAGGATGTCTCGAACGGCATCGACCACCTCGCCACCCTCGTCCGGCAGGGAATCGACCTCGACTTGGACCACGTGACCGCGGTGGGTCATTCCGCGGGTGGGCACCTGGCCCTGTGGGCGGCGGGGCGCCACCGAATCCACTCCATCAACCTAAGCCTCGCTCCGGCGATCCAGGTGGTTGCGGCGGTTGGCCAGGCCCCGGCCGCCGACTTGCTTAGCGTGCATAAGCTCGGCCTTTCCCAAGGGGTCGCCACGGAGTTGCTCGGCGGGACTCCCATGGAGGTGCCCGAGCGCTTCGCCCTCGCTTCACCCTGCGCCCTCCTCCCGATGGGTGTTCCTCAGCTCCTCGTGCATGGTGCGGAGGACGATGTCGTGCCCCCCGGACTCAGCCGGGCTTATGCCGCCGCCGCGAGTGCCGCAGGGGACGCCGTCGTGCTGGTCGAGCTTTCCGGCACGGGTCACTTCGAGCACTTGAACCCCCAAGACGCAGCCTGGGCCGCCGTCCTCCGCTGGCTCGAGGATCTGCCCGATCCCGCCAGAGCGCAGCCTCAACGAGCATCGGGCGCCGAAGCGCCCGATGCTGAGCGTTCATAGCTGATAACTGAACGCTATCCCTTGAACTCTTCCCCATCCTTCTTCCCGCCCTTGGCGTTGAAGTCCTCGAGCATCCGGTACTTCACGCCCTCGACGTCCTTGAACTGGCCGGCGCGGATGGCCCAGACGGCCACCATGACGAAGCCGGCCG
>CAYWDR010000113.1:0-11680 GCA_964457075.1 uncultured Solibacteraceae bacterium | reverse complement strand
TCACGCACGGTTCTGTGAGGGCGTGGGGGTGTAACTCCCCCGCGCCACTCGACCATTGCCAGGCTTTTGGTTTGAAAAGAAAAAGCTGGCTCTGATAAACGCTGATAAAAGCTGATAAAAACCTTCCCCTCTTGCCTCCCTTGATCGAACCAATGCGACTCAATCCAGGGCTTGGAACCATGAAGCAATGGCTAGGCCGCCAATTTTAGGCACTCCCGTGCTCATTCACAGCCTCGTAAAGCTCGATCCGGTTCCCTTCCGGATCCGTGATCCAGGCGAAGCTGCCGTAGTCATCGGTCGTGGGGCCTTCTACGGGGATGCCCTTTCCGCCAAGGCCCGCCGTCAGCCCGGCGAGATCCGCCACCCGCAGGTTCACGACGCAGGTTCTTGGCGAGGCTCCGAGGGGGGCCTTCGCCTTTTGAAGGGTGAAGAGGAGGTGGCTCTCCGTCCCCCCTTCCAGGGCGTGGGGCCACATCATCCCGTAGCAGGTGCCCTTGCCCCACTCCTGCCAGTCGAGGCCCAGCGCCTCGGCGTACCAGCGGGAGAGGCCTTCGGGATCGTCGCATTGGAGAAAGGCGCCGCAGAGGTGGAGAACGTGGGTCATGAGGGCTCCTTATTTGACTTTGACGGGGTCGGCGGGGCGCTTGGGGAGGTGCATGGGTTTCTCGGCCATGTGCTTCAGGACTTCCTGGACGCCCCGCTCCAGCTGGAGATCCCGGCCCGCCAGCATGGAGGCGGGATCGTTTTCCACTTCGATATCGGGGGCGACGCCCTCCCCTTCGATGATCCACTCGCCCGTGGGGGCGTTGGTGCCGGATTGGGGCACGAAGACGCTGCCGCCATCCACGAGGCCCGTGTTGCCCCCGCCCACGACGCCGCCCCAGGTGCGCTTGCCGATGAGGGGGCCGAGGCCCGCGAAGCGGAAGTGGTAGGGGAAGATATCGCCGTCGCTGGCGCTCGTCTCGCTCGTGAGGGCCACCATGGGGCCGTGGAAGACGGCGCTGGGGTAGGTGGTGGGGTGTTCGCCGCTGTAGCCGAAGCGGGTGCCCAGCAGTTTCTTGCCGAGGCGGTTCAGGATCATCTGGCTGATGTTGCCGCCGCCGTTGGCGCGAACGTCCACGACGAGCCCCTCCTTGCGGATCTGGGGGTAGTACCACTTGATGAATTCGTAGAGGCCCGGGGCGCCCATGTCGGGGATGTGGAGGTAGCCCACCTTGCCGCCGCTGAGCTTGTCCACGGCCTCCTTGGAGCGGAGGACGAAGTCCAGGTAGCGGAGGTTGGCCTCGCTCTCGATGGGCGCGTAGGCCACCTGCCGCGCGCCGTCCAGCGTGGGCTTCGAATTCAATGTGAGGGTGATGCTGAAGGTCTTGTTCCGCAGCAGGCGGTAGGGGCTGTCGTCGGCCTTCAGCTCCACGCCATCGATGGCGAGGACGTAGTCGCCTTCGCGGGCGTCCACGCCCACCTCCGTGAGGGGGCTCCGATACCTGGGCTCCTCGTTGTGGCCCCGGTAGATGCGGCCCAGGCGGTAGCGGCCCGCGGCGGCATCCAGCTCGAAGCGGGCGCCGGGCAGGCCCACCTTGGCCCGCTCGGGGATCACCTGATCGCCGCCCTCCGTGTAGGTGTGGCCGATGTTGAGCTCGGAGATGAGCTCCGTGAGCACGTAGGTGAGGTCGGAGCGGTGGGTGACGTGGGCGAGCCAGGGGCGGTACTGCTCCCGCAGGGCCTTCCAGTCGTAGCCGTGCATGTTCTTCACGTAGAAGAAGTCGCGGAAGCGGCGCCAGGTCTCGTCGTAGACCTCCCGCCACTCCTCCGCCGGGATGCGATCCACCACCAGATCCTTGGTGGCCACCGTCTTCTTTTCCGTGGCCTTGGGCTTGGCGTCGAGGAGCTGGTAGGTGGCCGCGGGGCCCTGGCCCACCCGGGCGAGCACCTTGGCGCCATCCTGGCTCAGGGCCCAGCCCTGGATACCCGGCAGCAGCTCGCTCTCCTGGCGCTTCTTGAGATCGTAGATCCAGAGGCTGCTGCCCGCGGGTCGGCGGCCGTTGGCCTCGCCATACACGAAGGGCTGATTCTTGCTGTAGAGCAGGTGGCCCTTGATGGCCTCCAGGCCGCTCAGGTTATCGGCGGGCAGGGGGACGCGAACCCCGCGCTGCTCGAAGCCCTCCCAATCGATGTGGGTGGGGGCGGGGGCCTTGGGGGCGTCGGGCTTCTTCTCGCCGTTCTCCTTCTTCTCTGTCTCCTTCTTTTCGCCCACCTCGTCGCTCTCGGGGGGGAAGGGGTGGGGCGCGTCCTTCGTGAGGGCGTAGGCCACCACATCCACGTTGCGGTTGCCCGCGAAATCGAACTCCAGATTGCTGATCTGGGGGGCGTAGTCCCGGCGGCTGAGGGCGTAGAGGTATTTGCCCTCGGGATCCCAGGCGGGCTCCGTCACGGGGAAGAGGTCCCCCGTCATGCGCCGAAGTTGGGTGTCGCCCAGGCTCCAAAGGTGGAGGCTCCGCGTGCCGTTGAGGTTGGCCAGGGAAAAGGCGAGCACCTGCCCATCCGGGGACCAGGCGAAGTCGCCCACGCGGGCGAAGGCATCCTTGGCGACGCGCTGCAGCTTGCGGTCGGAGGTGCCCACCACGTACACGACGCCGTCCTTATCGGAAAAGGCGAGGTGCTTTCCGCCGGGGGCCCACACGGGCGGGTTCAGCTGGGCCGTGAGGCCGGAGGTGAGGGCCTCGGTCTTGCCCTTGCCGTCCTGATCCACCAGATAGACCTGATCTTCGCCGGAGAGATCCGACACGAAGGCGACCTTCTTGCCATCGGGGGACCAGCGGGCATGTTTATCGTGGGCGCCGGAGCTGTGAGTGAGGTTGCGGGTGGGCCCCTTTTCGATGGGCAGGGTGAACACGTCGCCCCGCGCCACGAAGAGGGCCCGCTCCCCCTTCGGCGAAAGCGTGAAGGACTCCACCATCCGCTCGGCGCTCGCCCGGGCGGGGCGCGAGGCCCCGCCATCCGTGGGCACGGTGATGGCGAGGGCCCGGTCCTCCCCGGCCTTCACGTCGAACACGCGCAGCTCGCCGTTGAACTCGTAGACGATGCGGGATTGCTGATCGCTGGAGGGCCAGCGCACGTCCCACGTCTTTTGGAAGGTGAGCTGCTGCACGGCATCCGTGGCGGGGTCCACGGCGAAGAGGTTCAGGGTGCCATCCCGGTCCGACGCGAAATAGACCTTGTCGCCCATCCACATGGGGTCGCGCTCCGTGCGCTTGCTGGAGGCGATCTTCTTCTGCTGCTGGGTGGCGAGGTCGAAGACGTAGAGCTCCTGGGCCCAGCCTCCCTCGTAGCGCTTCCAATGGCGGAAGTCCCGGAACATGGGGGCGTAGGCGATCCGCTTGCCGTCCGGAGAAAAGGCCCCGGGCCCCGCCGTGGGCATGGGCAGCTTCTTGGGCAGCCCTCCCGTGAGGGCCACGGTGTAAAGGGCCGTGCGGCTCAGCACGCCGTCGCCATCGCTGGCGGCGCGGAAGACGACATGGGTCCCGTCGGGGGTCCAGCCCACCACCTGATGGTCGTAGCCGCCCCGGGGCGGCAGGGGGCCCGCGGCGGGATCGAAGGTGAGTTGGCGGGGAATGCCTCCGCCGCTGGGCATCACGTAGACCTGCTCATCGCCGTCGTACTGGCCCGTGAAGGCGATCCACTTCCCATCCGGACTGAACTTGGCGAAGAGCTCCAGGCCCGGATGGGCCGTAAGCCGCGTGGCCGTTCCGCCCGTGGCGGGCGCGGACCAGAGATCCCCCCCGTGAGTGAAGGCCACGCGATCGCCGTGGATGGCGGGGAAGCGCAGCAGCTTCGTCTGGGCCGTGATCGCGGTTCCGGCGGCGAGCAGCAGGGCCAGGGAACGGAGCAGGGGAAGGGATGCACGCATGGCGTCACCTCGGGCAGGGAATGGAGTTGGTCCCATCAGGGTGACAGGCCTCATTTGGGGCCGATCCGAAAATTCGATTCTTCAGCTCCACTCCTGTGAACACCCCAGGCTTGCATCCACTCCATTCCCTTGATCCAGGCTCATTTTTCGTTTATGGGCTCTCCATTTAGCCCGAGCTACCCGCCACTACTGTTCTCACCGTTCTCACCGTTCTCACCGGACCTCACTGGCCTCACCGGCCAAGAAAGAAAGCAGCCAGTGAGAACGGTGAACCAGTGAGATGGATAGCTCAGCCTCATTTCATCAGCGTCCATCAGCGTTCATCATTGTTCATTCCTTTTCAGCGAATGAACTTGAGAAAAAATGGGCAATGATGGACGCTGATAAAACCTGATAAAAGCAAACACCATATTCGGTCTCGGTCCCGCCCGTTCGTTGTTCCAGCAGGCCCTCGGACATCCTGTTCAGCTCCAGCCCGTCACCGATCCAAGCAACCTTGCCGGGAAGCGGCGAGATTGATCCGGGGTGGGCATTGCCTTTTCATTCCTGGCGATCCGCGATGAATCTCACCCGGCGCCGTTTCGCCCCTGCCGCTCCGCCACCCAGGCCACCACTTCCCGGGGGGAGAGGGCGTCCAGATCCAGGGCCTCCAGCTCTTCCCGGAGGGGGTCCGGCTGCACGTCGAAGATCGGCAGCAGGGGCTGGGCCACCTCCTGCCGGGGCCGTGCGGGCGGGGGCACGGGGGCCTCGGGGAGATCCTGCAGCAGGCGGCGGGCCTGCTGGATGACGGGGCGGGGGAGGCCCGCCAGCTTGGCCACCTGGATGCCGTAGCTGCGGTCCGCGGGGCCCTCCTGGATTCGGTGGAGGAAGAGGAGCTGATCCTCCCACTCCTGCACCTCCACGTGGAGGTTGGCGATGCGCACGTCGTCCGCCAGTTTCGTGAGCTCGAAGTAGTGGGTGGCGAACAGCGTGCGGGGCGCGCCGCCTTTGAGGTCCCGCAGGAAGCAGGCGATGGCTTCGGCCAGGGCGAGGCCGTCCCGAGTGGAGGTGCCGCGGCCGATCTCGTCGAGGATCACGAGGCTGGCGGGCGTCACCTGATTGAGGATGCGGGCTGTCTCCGTCATCTCCACCATGAAGGTGGACTGGCCCTTGGCGAGGAAGTCCGAGGCGCCGATGCGCGTGAAGATGCGATCCACGAGCCCGAAGCGCAGCAGCTCCGCCGGGACGAAGGAACCCACCTGGGCCAGCACCACGAGCAGGGCCGCCGTGCGGAGGAAGGTGCTCTTGCCGCCCATGTTGGGGCCCGTGACGACGGCCATGGGCTGTTCGGAGGAGAAGCGCAGATCGTTGGGGATGCACTCGCGGCCCAGGCGGGCTTCCAGCATGGGATGGCGGGCGCCAGCCAGGACGAGCTCCCGCGTGTCGCTCAGTTCCGGCCGGGACCACCCCGAAAGGCGGGCCCGCTCCGCGAAGGCGCAAAGGAGGTCCAGCTTCGCGAGGGCCTGGCTGAGGCCCGTGAGTTCCGCGCGGGCGGCGAGCACGAGGCCGAGCAAACGCTTGAACCCCGCCTCTTCCAGCCGCGCCTGATCGCTCTCGGCGGAGAGCAGCCGCTGCTCGAAGGCCATGAGCTTTTCCGTCGTGAAGCGCTCCGCGTTCGCCAGCGTCTGCTTCCGGATGAAGTGGGCGGGGGCTGCGGCGAGGTTCGCCTTCGTGATCTCGAAGTAGTAGCCAAACACCCGGTTGTACTTGATCTTCAGGCTCTGGATGCCGGAAGCCGCGCGTTCCTCCTCCTCCAACTCCAGCATTACTTGCTTTGCATCCCGAGCTAGGCGCCTTACGGCGTCTAACTCGGGGTCAACACCCTCTGCGATGACGTTGCCCTTCTCCAGATCCAAGGGCGGCTGCTCCGTGAGGCAGCGCTTCAGCTCTTCACGCAGCCCATCGCAGAGGGGTGTGCCCTCTTCCCAGAGGCCCAGCGAAAAGGCCTCTTCAAGGAATCCCATTTCGCGAAGCTGCGAAGGCAGCTTCGCGGTTTGGATGAGCCCTTCGCGGAGGCTCGCCAACTCCGGCGGCGTCGCGAGATTCAAAGCCACGCGCCCCAGCAGACGATCCAAATCGGGGATGCCCTTGAGGATGGACTGGAGGGGCTCTCGGCGGCTATCGGCCGTGAGCCAGGCCACCTGCTGCCAGCGGCGCTCCAGGGCCTCGCGCTCGCGCAGGGGCTGATCCAGCCAGGTGCGCAGGAGGCGGCTGCCCATGCGGGTGCGGGCGAGGTCCAATAGCTGGAAGAGGCTGCCGGATTTGGAGCCGTCCAGGCTGTTGCCGTGGATCTCCAGGTGGCGGGCGCTGGTGGCGTCCAGCAGGGGGCCCGTGGCGCCCAGCTCCAACGTGACGCCTTGGAGGTGCGCGGGCTTGCCCCGCTGCGTGGTCTCCACCTGATCGAGCAGGGCCGCCAGCGCGCCCAAGGCCGCCGGAAAGGCTTCCAGACCCACGCCCTCCAGATGCTTCCACCCGAAGAAGGCCTTCACCGTTTCCGCCGCGCGGCTGGCCTCGAAGCGCCAGACGGGCAGCCGCGCGAGGGGGATCTCCAGCGCGGGAGCTTCGGCCCCTTCGGCGATCACCAGCCCGTGCGGCGCGCGGCGCTCGAGGGTGGACTCCAGCAGCTCCCGACCTTCGCCGGGGATCACGCGGATCTGCCCCGAAGCCAGCTGCAGCAGGGCGAGCCCCCAGCTGGACCCGGAGCGATGCAGCGCCCCCAACCATCGACCGTCGTCATCCAGCCATGTACCCGGCGTGATGATGCGCGAGATGGCCCGGGGCAGGAGCCCCTTCACGTCTTCGGCCTTGGCCGTGGGCTCCGCGATGGCCGCCGAATAGCCCGCCGCCAATAGCTTCGGCAGGTAGCTCTCCAGCGCGAAGTGGGGCACCCCGCACATGGGCGTCTCCGATTCGGATCCCCTACCGCGCATCGTCAGCGCGATTTCCATCACGGGCGCCGCCTTGATGGCGTCCTCGCCCAGCAGCTCGTAGAAATCCCCCATCCGCGTCAGCAGAATGGCCTCGCCCGCCTCGCGCTTGAGGCCGGCGATCTGCTGCATCATCGGGGTGGACATGGGTGGGGCCTTTTACTGAACACGCAGAGGTGAGCAGAGAGTGCAGAGGTGAGCAGAGAAAAGATGAAAAAAAGGAAGAAGAGGATCAGGGCTGCGGGAGGATTACTCGCTTGATTCCGCCTTCTTTGAGTGGCCAAGCCCAGAAGTTGAGGATTAGGGCGATGGGGAGGCTGGAGAAGCGGAGGTAGGTGAACACCTGGGCCTCGTGGGCGGGAATGATTCGATCAACGGCTTTCAATTCCAGCACGAGGATGTCGTTTACGACGAGATCCATTCGGTACGCAGCTTCAATGCGAAGGCGATCGGAGTAAGTGATGTCGACTGGAACCTGCCGGCGGACCTGGAAGCCGGCCCCTTCCAACTCAAAGGCCAGGCAGGCCTCATAGGCGGACTCCAGCAACCCCGGACCCAAGGCCCGGTGCACCTTCATCGCCAACCCAATCACGCGCTCCGTGAGCTCCTTATGGGGATGCTCTTCTCTGCTCACCTCTGCCCCCTCTGCTCACCTCTGCGTGTTCAGTTCATCTTTCCGCACACTCGCCGCAACGCATCCACGAGCGGCTCGATGGCACTGTCATGCAGGGAGCAGAAGGCGAGGCGCAGGTAGCGGTCCCCCTGGCTGATGACGCCGACGCTTTCGTCGTGGATGAGGGCCTGGCGTACGGCTTCGGCGTCGAGGCCTTCGCGGAGTTGGAGGAGGCAGAAGCAGCCGGCGTTGAAGGGGAAGACGGTCCAGTGGGGGGTGGGCTGGGAGAGGAGGTCCTTCAGTTTGCGGTAGCGGGCGGCGAGGATGAGGCGGAGCTTATCGAATTCCTCCTCGTGGCGGGGATCCAGCAGCTCTTCCTCGATGAGGTACTGGCTGAGGCCCACGGGGCTGCCGATGCCGGCGCGGACGAGGCTCATGGCCTTGTCGCTGAGGATGGCGGCGGCGTCCTTCGCCACGCCGAAGGTGATGAAGCCCACGCGGCCGCCGAAGAAACTCAGCTCCTTGGTGACGCCGTCGCACTTCACGGGGATGAGGTTCGGCGCGCGGCCGGAGATGGCGGCCTCCGCGAGATCGAAGAAGAGGCTTTTGGACGTGGCGGCCTCCTCGAAGACGAGGCCGTGGTAGGCGTCGTCGCAGTAGACGACGATCACGCGATCCTTCGAGGCCTCGATGAGCGCTTCCGCGATGGCCTTGAGTTCCACGGGCGTGGGGCTGTAGCCGCTGGGGTTCGAGGGGAAGTTAAGTAGGACGTGGGCCTTGGGGCCCTGGGTGGCGATCGTGGCGCGGAGGCCCTGGAGGTTGAATCCGCCGTCGGCGTTGTAGAAGGGGTAGGTCTGGGTCTCCCCTTCGAGGCGCATGAGGAAGACTTGGTCGTAGTTGTCCCAGTAGAGGTCGGGG
Source organism: uncultured Solibacteraceae bacterium (assembly GCA_964457075.1). Lineage (GTDB taxonomy): Bacteria > Acidobacteriota > Holophagae > Holophagales > Holophagaceae > JAFDVN01. The sequence goes on along the minus strand of CAYWDR010000113.1, from coordinate 3,276 downwards.
ATGATGAGCGTCTCGCCGGGCGCGAAGAACATATCCGCCGCCATGGAGAGGGCGTGGCAGATGCCGCTGCTCACGTTGGGCAGGGCCACCTGGACCATGCGGGCGTCCTCCTTCGCGAGCTTGGCGTGCCAGGCCTCGCGGGCGCGGAGGCGGCCCTGGATGGGGCTGTAGAGGAAGGCGTCCTTGGGGGGGAAGCTGGCCAGCTTTTCCTTGAGGGGGGCCAGCGGGATGGGGTTGCCCGCGCCATCCGTGATTTGGCCGATGGTCGCGTTGATCCTGCACGTGCCCGACTGGCCCGCCTGGAAGGGAATGCCCTTGGGGAAGAAGGCCCGCTGCCCCAAGGGGCTCAGGGCCCGGGCCACGGCGGGGGCCAGGGCGGCCAGCCGGGTGTTGCGTTCCTGGGCTTCGGAGTGGATGCGCACGGGGGCCTCATTCAAGGGAAACCCCAAGGGTACCAAGGGCTTCCCCATCCTTCGCAGCCCTTTGACGGGCTGCAAAGGATAGGGAATGGACTGAAACGATGTATAAAATCTTAGTTGACAACACGCATATTCAAACAACACTGAGGCTCTGGAGGTTGCCATGCTTCCCTTAACTCAAAAGGCCAATGACGCCCTCGTGGCCGCCCGGGAGCGGGCCCTGCGGGATCAGCACCCGGAGCTCCTGCCCCTGCACATCTTCCTGGCCCTGCTCTTGCCGGATATGGGGCTGCGTCCCGTCCTGGAGGGGGCGGGCCTCTCGCCGGAAGGCCTGAAGGGTCTTCAGGACAAGGCCGACGCCCTCGTGGCCAAGCTCCCCAAGGCCGTCGGCGGTGCCGAACCCCAGGCGGGCCCCGCCCTGCGCCACTTCCTCGAAGTCGCCATGGACACGGCCCGAGGCCTGGGTGATCGCTACCTCGCCACGGACGCCCTCCTCCTCACCTTCACCAACGCCGCCACCGACGCCAAGAAGCTCCTCGAAGCCTTCGGGCTCGATCGCAAAAAACTGGAGGCTTCACTTAAATCTCTACGCGGCGCCAGCCGCGTAGAGGATGAACGCGCGGAAGAAAAACAGGGGGCCCTGAAAAAATACGCCAAGGACGTCACGGAGCTGGCGGAGGCGGGCAAGCTGGATCCCGTCATCGGCCGGGACGAGGAAATCCGCCGGGTCCTGCAGGTGCTCAGCCGGCGCACGAAGAACAATCCCGTGCTCATCGGCGAGCCGGGCGTGGGCAAGACGGCCATCGTGGAGGGGCTCGCCCAGCGCGTGGCCAAGCGCGACGTGCCCGAGAGCCTCAAGGGCACTCGGCTCGTGAGCCTGGACATGGGCGCCCTCGTGGCGGGGACCCAGTACCGGGGCCAGTTCGAGGAGCGCCTCAAGGGCGTCATCACCGAGGTGGAGCAGGCGGAAGGGAAGGTCATCCTCTTCATCGACGAGCTCCACCTCCTCGTGGGGGCCGGCGCCGTGGGCGGCAGCATGGATGCGGCGAACCTGCTCAAGCCGGCCCTGGCGCGGGGAGAGCTGCGCTGCATCGGCGCGACCACGCTCAACGAGTTCCAAAAGCACATCGAAAAGGACGCGGCCCTGGAGCGCCGGTTCCAGCCCGTCTTCGTGGAGGAGCCTTCGGTGGAGGATGCCATCTCCATCCTGCGAGGGCTCAAGGAGCGCTATGAACTGCACCACGGCGTCCGCATCAAGGACGCGGCCCTCGTGGAGGCCGTGCAGCTGAGCCACCGCTACATCTCCGACCGCTTCCTGCCCGACAAGGCCGTGGACCTCATGGACGAGGCGGCCGCCATGGTGCGCATGCAAATCGATAGCCGCCCCCTGGACATCGACGTGCGGGAGCGCCGGGAGATGCAGCTGCGCATCGAGCAGGCCTCCCTCAAGAAAGAAAAGGATGACCTCTCCAAATCCCGGCTCAAGGAACTGGAGGCGGAACTGGGGGAACTCGGCGAGGAGCTCACGCGGCTGCGCGCCCAGTGGGAAAAGGCCAAGAAGGGCATCGAGGCGACCCGCACCCTCCAGAAGCGGCTCGACGATCTGCGCGTGGAATTGGATCAGGCCAAATCCCGCGGCGACTACGATCGGGCCTCGCGCCTGGAGTACGGGGAGATCCCCTCCCTTGAGAAGCAGATCGCGGCCGCATCCGGGCACGAGGAGAACCCCATGCTCCGGCAGGAGGTGGGGGAGCCCGACGTGGCGAGCGTCGTGAGCCGGTGGACGGGCATTCCGGTGGAAAAGCTGATGGAAGGCGAGATCGAGAAGCTGCTGCGCATGGAGGAGAAGCTGAGCCAGCGCGTGGTGGGCCAGGAACCCGCCCTCGTGGCGATCAGCGACGCCCTCCGCCGCAATCGCGCGGGGCTTTCGGACGCAAAGCGCCCCATCGGCTCCTTCCTTTTCCTCGGGCCCACGGGCGTGGGCAAGACGGAGGTGGCCCGGGCCCTGGCGGAGTTCCTCTTCGACGACGAAAGCGCCATGGTCCGCATCGATATGAGCGAGTTCACCCACGAGGCCGACGCCACGCGCCTCATCGGCGCCGCGCCGGGCTACGTGGGGTACGAGGAGGGGGGGCGCCTCACGGAGGCCGTGCGCCGCCGCCCTTACTGCGTCCTCCTCCTGGACGAGATGGAAAAGGCCCACCCCCGCGCCTTCGACCTCTTCCTGCAGGTGCTCGAGGATGGCCGCCTGACGGATGGCAAGGGCCGCACCGTGAACTTCCGGAACGTCGTGATCCTCATGACCTCCAACCTGGGCAGCCAGGCCATCTTCGCGGCCGGCGGCGATGCCCACAAGGCGGAGGCCGCCCTGCGGATGGCGCTGCACGCGGCCTTCCGTCCGGAATTCCTCAACCGCATCGACGAGGTGGTCACCTTCCGGGCCCTCGCGCCTTCGGATATGGAAGCCGTGGCCGCCATCCAGCTGCACCGCGTCGAGGCCCTCCTGGAGGAGAAGCGGGTGTCCTTGGATATCCCCGCCGAGGCCCTGAGCTGGCTGGCGAAGGAGGGCTTCGATGCGGCCCTGGGCGCGCGCCCCCTGAAGCGCCTCATCCAGCAAGTCGTGGTGAATCCCCTCAGCCGCATGGTGCTGAAGGGCGAACTGCAGCCCGGCGGCGTGGCCCGCCTGGAAGTGGAGGGGGGAGAGCTCGTGGTGCGGGCGGGGGCGGTGCAGTAGGCGCGGCTCAGAGCTCAGAGCTCTGGGCTCTGGGCTCTGGCTCGGATCGAAAAGCGGAACGCGGAAGGCGCAGAAGAACGCAGAAACCGCAGAACAAAGCAGGCTCTCCGGAAGAGGCCTCCG
>CAYWDR010000112.1:0-11708 GCA_964457075.1 uncultured Solibacteraceae bacterium | reverse complement strand
CCAGCACCTTGGTGATGGTCTTGGGCACCCGCAGGGCGAAGATCGTGAGGTAGCTATCGGCGTCCCGGCTCATCACCGACCAGATGATGGCGAAGATCGCGGATCCGAGCAGGGTCCCGCCGAGGAGGGTCCATCCTAGCCAGCGCAGCCATGGGTGTTTTGAGGAGTTCGACTTGGACATGGGACAAGTGTAGCCATGAGGTCCCCTCCCATTCCCTGATAGCCTTCCTGAATGCCGGCCCTAGCCCTCGTGACCAAGGCGAAATCTCCGCTCCTGAGGGAGACGCTGCGGAACGCCATGCCCCCTTTCCTTGAGCGGGGATGGACGGTCCACTCTGAGCCGGCCCTCGCCCTCACGTGGCAGGAGGCGGCCCTCGGCGCGGAGCTGATCCTGCATGAGGACCTGGGCCACATGGAACACCTGCCGGCCCTCTGCCTCGTCCTCGGAGGCGACGGCACCCTCCTGGCCGGGGCCCGCAAGCTGGGCCGCCGGGGCGTGCCCCTGCTGGGCGTGAACCTGGGCTCCCTGGGCTTCCTGACGGCCCACCCGGCCCCCGAGGCCCGGGACATGGTGGAAGATTATCTGGCTGGCGACCTCGTGGAGGACCGGCGGGAACTCCTCACCGCCGAGCTTTGGCGGGAAGGCCACTGCCTCCTGAGCCAGGACGTGCTCAATGACGCCGTGCTGGCCAAGGGCGCCCTGGCCCGCATCATGGACCTCTCCCTCAAGGTGGGCAACGAGGACGCGGGCCCGCTCAAGGCCGACGGCCTCATCGTGGCGACGCCCACGGGCTCCACGGCCTATGCCCTCAGCGCCGGCGGCCCCATCCTCCACCCCAGCCTCCACGCCTTCGTCATCGCCCCGATCTGCCCCCACAGCCTCACCCATCGCCCCAGCGTCGTGCCCGGCGACCGCCCCATCGAGATCACCGTCGGCTCCGCCGAGGACGCCCACCTCACCCTGGATGGGCAAGTGGGCCACCCCGTGAAACCCGACGACCGCGTCCGAATGAGACGCTCGGAGGCCAGCGTCACCCTCCTGCAGAACAAGGGGCACGATTTCTACGATCTGCTGCAGCAGAAGCTGCATTGGGGGGATCGGTAACGGTACGGCTGGGCTTTGGGAAAATCGGACGCGGAGAACGCGGAGGGACGCGGAGAAAAAATGCCATTGGTTTTCCGCTGTCGTGAACGTCGCCCTCAACGCGGCCAAAACTGCGAACCACCAAGACACCAAGGACACCAAGGGGGTCCGACCCACCCCGGTCATCCCCTTCGGGGGCGGCGCCGGGCGGGCCATCGAGGGTCCACCTGGCGCCGCCCCCGAAGGCAGGTCCAGCTTCGCTGGACCTGGGGCCAACGGCCCGGATGGCCTTGGCACAAGGCCGAAGGGAGCCTGCATTTCTTGGTGGTCTTGGTGCCTTGGTGGTTCAACCAAGACCTTCATGCCAGGAGGTGCCCCGGCGGAGCATGGGGTCTTTTCTCCGCGTTTCTCCGCGACCTCCGCGTTCCGTCTTTACTCCTCCCGCGGAGCGCACGATTCCCGGCTCAGAGCCCCCCACGCAAATTCGCCGTCGTTCGTAGGGACCCGTCCTCCTCCCGCAGGAGCGCCACGATCTTGCCCCCATGGAGGCCCCGGATGGGCGCCTCGGGATCAGGGAAGCCCTCGGGCAGGGCCCAGGTGCCGGGTTCGATGCGGCCGATCCCGATACGGCGTCCATGGAGGAGGTGGTCCAGTTCGATATCGTCCAGATGCCGCGTGGGGCACCAGGGGATGAGATCTTCGCCCTGGATCAGGACGGATCGATTCAAGCCGGGATCGTTCCAGGGGCCGATGGCCGTCCGGTGCAGCTCCAGAAGGTGGGCGCCGCAGCCCAGCGCCCGGCCCAGATCCCGGGCGAGGCTGCGGACGTAGTAGCCGCCCCGGCAGGTGATGCGCAGACGCGAGGCGCGGGGCAGACCGTGCGATAGCCATTCGGCGCCGTGCAGATAGACGCGGCTCGGCGGCAGCACGACCTCCTCCCCGCGGTGGGCCTTGGCATAAGCGCGCTCGCCGTCGATGCGCTTGGCGCTGGTGGCTGGCGGCACCTGATCCTGCCATCCCATCAATTTCCTGAGCTCGCCATCGGCGAGCTCAGGGGTTAGGGCCGAAGCGTCCCCTTCGAAGACGGCCTTTCCGAGGGGGTCGCAGGTATCGGTCTCCACGCCCCAGGCCACGAGCGCCTCGTAGGTCTTCGGGAGGGGATGCATGAGGTCCATGAGCCGCGTGGCCTGGCCCTGCAGCAGCAGGAGCAGCCCTTCGGCGAAGGGATCCAGGGTGCCGCCGTGGCCCACGGGGAACTTCTTCTGCCCCGCCTGGCGGGATTCCCACATGCGGTGGCGCACCATCTGGAAGGACGTTCCCCCCACGGGCTTGTGGGCGAGGAGGATGCCGGGCTGGAGGGGCTCCGCCTGGACCTCGTCCATCAGTCCTGGGTCTCGCCGGGTTCGTCCGTCTCTTCCACCCGGGGATGCGCTTCGCGTTCCTTTTGGATCTCGTGGAAGATGGCGTCCATCTTGTTCCCCTGCTCCAGCGTGGTGTCGGGGAAGAAGGTGAGTTCGGGGATCCGCTTCATGTGCAGGCGCGGCGCGATGGCGCTGCGCAGGAAGCCGGCGGCGCGGCCCAGGGCCTTGCGGGCGAGGGCCGTCTGGGCCTCGTCGGAACGCCCCTCCGTGCCCATGGCCGTGAAGTACACCTTGGCCAGGCTGCGGTCGGGTGTGAGGCGCACGGCCGTGAGGGTGAGGAAGCCCAGATCCGGATCCCGGAGGTCGCGCTGGATCAGCGTGCTGAGCATGAAATGGAGCTGGTCTTCGAGGCGTTCCGGGCGGTTCATCCCCTTCAGTGTACCCGCGGGAGCCCATCCCCGGGCCTTTCGCGTGGCATCATGCCCCATGGCCGAATGGTTCGAGCACTGGTTTGACGAGGACTACGCCCTCCTCTACGCCCACCGCGATGAGGCCGAGGCCCGGGAGGCCGTCGCCACGGCCCTCAAAGCCGCGCCGGAGCTGGCCTCCGGCCCCGTGTTGGACTTGGCCTGCGGCGCAGGCCGTCACCTGGCGGTGCTCCGGGAAACGAATGCCCAAGCCTTCGGCCTGGACCTTTCCGAGGCTCTGCTGGCGCAAGCCGCCGAGGCCTCGCCCGGCCACCTCGTGCGGGGGGATATGCGGGCCCTGCCCTTCCGCTCCGGCACCTTCCACGGGATCAAGCTCTGGTTCACGCCCTTCGGCTACTTCGACGAGGCCCGCAATCGGCAGCTGCTGCTGGAGCTCTCCGCCCTCCTCCGCCCCGGCGGCGTGCTGCTCATGGATTACCTCCACGCGGCCCAGGTGAGGGCCACCCTCGTCCCCGAGGACGTGACCTGCCGCGCCGGCATCCGGGTGGCAAGCCGGCGCCGCATCGAGGGTTCCCGCGTGATCAAGGAGATGGAGCTGGAGCGGCAGGATACGGGGGAGACCCGGACGGCCTTGGAGAGCGTGCGGCTATACGAACCCGAGGAAATCATCTCCATGGGGGCCCAAGCGGGCCTGGGCCTGAGAACCGTCCTGGGCGACTACGCGGGAAACGCCTTCGGACCTGAGAGCCCCCGCTGGATCGGAATCTTCCAGAAGTTCTAGGCCCACGTCAGAATGGGGGGTTGTTCTTTGGAGGCTCCCATGGGTTTCACCTCGGTGCGCGATCTCGACGTCAAGGGCCTTCGGGTCTTCCTGCGGGCGGATCTGAACGTGCCCTTGAAGGAAGGCCGCATCACGGATGCCACCCGCATCAAGGAAACGCTGCCCACCCTCCGGGCCCTCCTCGAAAAGGGCGCCTCCGTCGTGCTCGCCTCCCACCTGGGCCGCCCCAAGGGCGAGGGCTTCGAGGAGGCCTACAGCGCCCGCCCTGTCGCCGAGTGGCTGAAGGCCGAAGGCTTCGACGTTCGCCTCGCCTCCGGCGTGACCGGCGCGGCCGTGGAGGCCGAAGCCGCCGCCTTGAAGCCCGGCCAGATCCTACTCCTGGAGAACCTGCGCTTCGATAAGGGCGAAACGAAGAACAAGCCGGAGTTCGCCGAGGCCCTGGCGAAGCTGGCTCAGGCCTATGTGAACGATGCCTTTGGCGCCGCCCACCGCGCCCACGCCTCCGTCTCCGGCATGGTGTCCCACTTCCCCAAGGACAAGGTGGCCGCGGGCTTCCTCATGGAAAAGGAACTCACCGCCCTGGGTCGCATCATGCACCAGCCCGAGCAGCCTCTCGTCGTGATCTTCGGCGGCGCCAAGGTGAGCGACAAGATCGAGCTCATCCAGAATTTCCTCGGCAAGGCCCAGGCCATCCTCATCGGCGGCGGCATGAGCTTCACCTTCCTCAAGGCCCAGGGCATCGAGATCGGCAAGAGCCTCTGCGAAGAGGACAAGCTGGAACTAGCCAAGGAACTCCTCGTGCAGGCCCAGTCCAAGGGCACGAAGCTAATGCTCCCCTCCGATCACGTCGTGGCAGCCGAGTTCAAGGCCGACGCCGAGGCCGCCATCACCGACGATGTCGCGGTGCCCGCCGGCAAGATGGGCCTCGATATCGGTCCCGAGAGCGTGGCCCTCTATTCCGCCGAGATCCGCGGCGCCAAGACCCTGCTCTGGAACGGCCCCATGGGCGTCTTCGAGATGCCCGCCTTCGCCAGCGGCACCCTCAGCGTGGCCGAGGAGCTGGCCGCCGCCGTGAAGAACGGCGCCTACGTCCTCGTGGGCGGCGGCGATAGCGTGGCCGCCGTGAACCAGGCCGGCGTCGCCGCCCAGATGAGCCACGTCAGCACGGGCGGCGGCGCCTCGTTGGAATTCCTCTCGGGCTTGGAACTGCCGGGCGTGGCCGCGCTCCAGCAATGAGAGCCTTCTAGGAAGGAAAAGCACTCGCGGAGGGGCGCGGAGGAGGCTGAGGATCGCGGAGAAAAGACCAAGAAGGCCGATGAGCAGGTCTGCTTTTCTCAGCTTTTCTCCGCTCCCTCCGCGCCCCTCCGCGAGTGCTTTTCTCTACCCGAACCCCGCTACCTGAATCACTGCGCTGGAAGCGTGTAGTCAAACTCGTAGCCATGCCTGCCATCCGCAAGGATGATCCGTAGCCGGCCCGCCAGGCCCTTCAGCTCACCCGTTCCGGAGTCGGGAACGACAGTGACCGTCATTTCCGCCTTGCGGTGAATCATGGTGCCGCTGTGCTGGAGCACGAAGCTGCCCTTGCGGCCCGCCAGGGTGCCCGTCACCCGCTCCAGTGCCACATAGCCTCCGCTGCCCCCTTTCCCGTCGCCTTCCGCCAGCATCTGGCCGAGGCTCGTGCCCTCCAGATCGCCATGGAAGGCCTTGTCGATGGAGAGGCGGCCGAAGGCGCCCCAGCCGGCGTTGTCGCTGGTGAGGGGCTTCACCTTCACCTCAAAGGTGCCGGTGGCATGGGCGGTCATAGGGGCCTCCAGGGCGGCGTGGGGGGTTGGTTTGAGGGCGGTGGCGGGGGCCTGGGCGAGGACGAGGGCGAGCAGGGTCGGGATCATGGGGGCTCCTGGCAGGACCCCAGCATGGGCGGGCCGGCGAAGGCCGTATTGTAGAAACGCGACGCGAAGGAGGGAAAACGGGATGGCCACACCCATCGAATGGGCGCCTCGGGGGGTGCTCCACGCGGAGGCCATCCGCCGGGAATCCCCGGTACGGCGCTACCTTCCGGAACCGCCCCTGGAGCTCTTCGTCCAGCATTTCTGGCCCGTGGCCTGGGATCTCCAGGCGCCGGTGACCCGGGAGACCCTGCCCCACCCCACCGTCCACCTCGTGATCGAAGCCGGGAAGTCAGGCCTGGCGGGGCCCACCACCGAGCGGTTCATCCGCACTCTGGAGGGACGGGGCCGCGCCCTGGGCGTGAAGTTCCACCCCGGGGGATTCCGGCCCTTCTGGCGCGGCCCCGTTTCCGAGCTCGCGGACCGCGTGCTGCCGCTGGGAGAAACCTTCGGGCCCGAGGGGCTGGCCCTTGAGACGGAGGTGCTGAGGTTGGGGGATGACGAGGCCGCCGCCGTGGCGTGTGCGGAAACCTTCCTTCTCGAACGCCTGCCCCAGCCTGATCCCCAGGCCCGCCTGGCCCGGGAGCTGGTGCGGCGCATCCTGGAGGACCCCGGCCTCCAGCGGGTGGAGGCCCTGGCGGAGGCCGCGGGCGTGGGGCTGCGGAGCCTCCAGCGCCTCTTCAGCGAATACGTCGGCGTGAGCCCCAAGTGGGTGATCCGCCGGTACCGGCTCCACGAGGCGGTGGAGCGCCTCGATGCGGGCGAGACTCCGGATCTGGCGGCCCTCGCCCTGGATCTGGGCTACTTCGACCAGGCCCACTTCATCCACGACTTCAAAACCCTCCTGGGCCGCACCCCCGCCGCCTACGCCCGGGAAGGCGACAGCTGCTAGCCTGCTGGAATGCGCTGCGTCGTCGCCAACTGGAAAATGAACATGCTTTGGCAGGAGGCCGCTTCCTTCTGCGAGGCCTTCATGGGGGGCTACTCGCCTACGGAAGGCGTGCAGGTGGCCATCGCCCCGCCCTTCCCCTGGCTCGCCCGCACTTCCCAGGAGGTGCGAAGCAAGGGCGTGCGCGTCTTTGCTCAGAATGCCCACTTCGAGGAAAAGGGCGCATTCACGGGCGAGGTGAGCATGGCCATGCTGCGGGACGCGGGCTGCACGGGCGTGATCCTGGGCCATAGCGAGCGCCGCACCCTGTTCGGTGAAACGGACGAGGCCCTCGCCAGGAAGCTCTCCGCGGCCCGCGCCCACGGGCTGCTCCCCCTCCTCTGCATCGGGGAGACCCTGCACGAGCGGGACACGGAGCAGACCTACGCCGTCCTCAAGCGGCAGCTGGAGATCCTCTCTGCCGCCGACCCCGGCCCCCTCTGGGTCGCCTACGAACCCGTGTGGGCCATCGGCACGGGCCGGCGCGCCGACGTGAACCAGATCCAGGACGCCCACCGCTTCATCCGCGAGGAGCTGCTCGTCCACCTGGGCGAAGCCGGCGCCCAGACGCCCATCCTCTATGGCGGCAGCGTGACCCCAGATTCCTTCGCCGAATTGTTGGCCATCCCCGAGGTGGCTGGCGGCCTCGTGGGCGGCGCCAGCCTGGATCCCGAGAAGTTCCTATCCCTGGTGCGGGCCGCTCAGGGCTGACCCACGCCCGGTTCCGCGGCCCGCACTGCGTCGATGTTCGATTCCCCCTCGTCGTTGAAGCGGATGCGCTAGACAGAAGGGGACGTCCAACAGGTGGTTTCAGTGGACATCAGCGTTCATCAGAGCTGGATTTTTCTTTCTTGCAAATGATCAACACTGATGACCGCTGATGCGCGCTGATAAAACGACTCCAGGGCGAATGGGAACCTGCTTTTGGGGGAAGGCGGTTGTGCACCATCCGGGCAGCTTGCAACTCCGGCAGAACCTATGACGCCTTGTTTAGATCCCATCCTTCTTCTCTTCAGCCTTCGGCTCCGGTTTTGGAGAAGGCTCGGTCTTGGGCTCGGCCTTCGGTTCCTCATCCAGCTTGGGCTTGTCACCGAACCACCGGGCCTCCCGGGGCTTGAGCTCCAACTCGGAATCCAGGGCGCGGATCACGACCCGGGCGAGGCCCCGGGCCTCGGCTTCGCGGATGGCGGCCGCATCATCCTCCTCGCTGCGGCGGACGGGGTCCATGGCATCCATGATCTCTCGCGGCTCCAAGTCCATATCCAGGACGGGATCCTTGAGGCCCGGCTGGGTGAGCAGGAGCCGGGCCTCCATGCGCATGGGGCGGAAGCCCAAGCGATCCTCCCAGCGCCGGGCGTGGGCGGCGTGATGCCCCGCGAACATGCCCCACCAGAATCCGCTCCACACGGGGTGGCGATTGCCCAGGGCGCCGCTGACGACGCCGACGGTGACGCCCGTGGCCACGCCCACTTCGCCGGGGGTCGGCCCTCCACGATCCGACTTCATGGAGGAGATGATCACGCGGAGCTGGGCCGCTCCGGCCGGCGCCTCCACGCCCTCGGGCACCACCTCGAGCCGGGTGGCCAGACGGTGGCGGAGAACGGCGGCGTATTCCTTGGCCACGGTCTCCCGTTCCGGCACCTCCTCGGGCACCTGGAAGCTCACCACGACGGGGCGGGGAGCCTGGCGGAAGGCCTCAACCTCAGCCCGCTTGCAGGCCAAGCCTGAGAAAAGGGCGGGAAGAACCATGAACAGGGCAGGTCGCATGGGAAGCTCCGTGGGATCAGGATCAGTCCATGCAATTTCCGTGTCCAGATCCATCATTGGGCCGGGGCGCCTAGAATCAGGTAGGGAGCCTTACCGATGTTGATTCTCATGGAGCCCGCCGCGGGACCGGATCTAATCGCGGAAGTGGTGGCGCTGCTACAGGCTGCGGGCATTCGGCCCCAGATCCAGGAATCCGAGGAGGCGACCAGCATCCTGGCGCCCCATGCCTCCAAAGCCCTCAAACCCGACCGGTTGGAGGGCCTGCCGGGGGTGCGGCGAGTGGTTCCCATCACAAGCCCATTCAAGCTCGCCAGCGCCGAAGGCAGCCTCACCCACACCGTGGTGGACGTGCGAGGCGTGCGCTTCGGCGGCGGGGAGCTGGCCTTGGTGGCCGGCCCTTGCGGCGTGGAGAGCCGGGAACAGCTCTTTGCCATCGCCCGGTACGTCGCGGAGGCGGGCTTGAAGCTGCTGCGGGCCGGCGCCTTCAAGCCCCGCACGAGTCCCTACAGCTTTCAGGGGCTGGGCCTGGACGGGTTGCACCTCCTTGAAGAGGCCCGACGTGAGTTCGATCTGGGCATCGTCACCGAAGCCACGGAGGCGGAGACCTTTGATGCTGTCGCGGAGACGGCCGACCTCGTGCAGATCGGGGCCCGGAACATGCAGAACTTCGCCCTGCTGAAACTCGCGGGGCGGTGCGGAAAGCCGGTCCTCCTCAAGCGAGGCCCCGCCGCCACCCTTGAAGAGTGGCTTTATGCAGCGGAGTATGTGCTCTCCGAGGGAAATCGCAGCGTGATCCTCTGCGAGCGGGGCATCCGAACCTGGTCCGATCACGCCCGCAATACGTTGGACGTCTCCGTGGTGCCCGCGGCCAAGGCCCTCACTCACCTCCCCGTGGTGGTGGATCCCAGCCACGCCACGGGGCGCCGGGACCTCGTCATCCCCTGTGCCCGGGCCGGCGTCGCCGCCGGCGCGGATGGCCTCATCGTGGAGACTCACTGCCATCCCGAAAAAGCCTTGAGCGACGGCCCCCAGGCCCTCCTGCCCTCGGACTTCTTCCGGATGGTCGAGCAGTGCCGGGAAATCCACCGCATCATCTCGGGGCGGGCTGCGGGTGTTGGATTGGCGTTCTAGCCCGAACGCTATAAACTAATCCGTTCGGAGCCCTCATGACCTTGCTCTATACCCTCTTCGTTCTCGTGAGCATCCTGCTCATCGGCGCCATCCTGCTCCAGCCCGGCAGCAAGGGCGGCGGCCTGGGCGCCTCCTTCGGCGGCGGCGGCGCTAACAGCGCCTTCGGCGCCCAGGGCGCCACGCCCTTCCTCGCCAAGGCTACTTATTGGCTGGCGGGATTCTTCCTGCTCGCCTGCATCCTCATCGAGGTGATGATCGTGCGCGCGGATCGCTCCGTGGTGGACAAGTTCGCCGCGCCCGCCGCGCCTGTCTCTCAAAAGTGAGCGTTGACGCCGTGCCGCAGGCACGGCACAATGATTCTTCCGCGTTGCCCGCGTGGTGAAATTGGTAGACACGCCATCTTGAGGGGGTGGTGGCCACAAGCCGTAGCAGTTCGAGTCTGCTCGCGGGCACCAAATACGAAGAGCGCCGCGAGGCGCTCTTTTTTTGTTGTACTAGGACGATGCTCAGCCCCGATGCCACGCAGCTTCTCGCGCCTCTCGCGCCTTGGTTCGACGCGAACCGGCGCGCCATGCCCTGGCGAGCGGAGAACCTGGACCTGCCCCACCCGGATCCCTACGCCGTGCTCGTGAGCGAATCGATGCTCCAGCAGACGCAGGTGGCCACGGTGGTTCCCTACTTCGAGCGGTGGATGGCGCGGTTCCCGGATCCACCATCCCTCGCGGAGGCCTCTGGCGACGAGGTCCACAAGGCCTGGGAAGGGCTCGGTTACTACCGCCGGGCGCGCTTGCTCCAGGCCGCGGCCCAGGCCCTGGTATCCAGAGGATGGCCCTCGGATCTGGAGGGTCTGCTGGAGCTGCCCGGCCTCGGCCCGTACACCGCCGCGGCCGTGGGCTCCATCGCCTTCCAATGGCCCGTGGCGGCGCTGGATGGGAATGCCTTCCGAGTGCTCGCCCGCCTGCTTCGCATCGAGGGGGACCCCAAGCCCCACGCTGCCGCGTTGCGGGCCTGGCTCGCCCCGGCCCTCGCGGCCCATGGCCCCTCTCGCGTCACTCAAGCGGTGATGGAACTGGGCGCCACCGTCTGCGCGCCCCAGCCCCGATGCGGAGGTTGCCCGTTGGCCGGAGGGTGCGAGGCGAAGGCCACGGGCCTTCAACATGAAATCCCGCCCCCCGTGAAACGCGCCGCCCCCAAGGAATCCGAGCTATGGCTCCTCGCCATCGAGCACGCGGGCGAGTTTCTCGTCCATCCCCCTGGCGGAAAGGGGCTGCTGGCGGGCCTGTGGCGCTGGCCGGTCCGGCCCATGATGGAGGGCGCCGCGGAAGGCCCCCTGCCCTATGGCCTCGAGGCCCGGGCATTCCCCGGCTGGACTCAGGTTTACACGCACCGGCGGGAGCGCGTGAACCCACTGCATCTAAGGCCCCTGGAGCGGCCTCAGGCCGTCGAAGACTTGGCTTGGATCGCCGAAGAGCGGCTCCAAGAGCTACCCATGGGCAAACGGGATGCCCGCCTGCGGGATCTCCTCCGGGGCCCGGGCGAGCGGCCCCTCAGCCTTCCGGCGATGGTGCAGGCCCTATAGCCCCAGATCGGCCAGCTCCTGCTGGGCCGTGCGCGCCTCCGGCGTGCCATGGAAGCCGTCCACCAGCTCCTTGAAGGCCTTGGCGGCGGCGGCCTTCAACCCCTGTTTCAAAAGGCACTGGGCGCGCTTCAACTTGGCGGGCAGGAACTGGGCGGAAGCCGCGTGCTCGCGGAGCACCTGTTCGAAGGCCGCCTGGCCCTTGTCGTAGGCTTTCTGGTTGTAGTGGGCCAGGCCGAGAAAGTAGAGGGCCTCGGGGCGCCTCGCGGAATGGGGAGCATTCTTCAGGAAGAGCCGGAAGCCCTCCGCCGCGAGTCCGTAGCTGCCCTTGTTGTAATCGAGGGTGGCCGCCTGGAAGGCCTGCTCCTCATCGGTGGGGGGGGCCGAGGGGGTCGCGGGAGCCGCCGGGGCGGGCGTGGGCCGCCCGGTGCTGCCGATCCGGTTGTTCATGACGCGCACGGCGTCTTGAACCTGCCGCATGCTCTCCTGGGAATCAGCCTGGAAGCGGCGATCCTGGGCCCGGGCCTCGGCGGCCGCCTTCTGCTCGGCCTCGGCCTTCCTGGCGGCCTCCTCGGCCTGCTGGCGAAGCCGGAAGACCTCCACCTTGAGATCGCCGACCTCCTGCTCCACCTTCTTCAGCTGGTCCCGGGAAGAACAGCCGATGGCCACTAAGACCGCGGGAATGGCGAGCGCATGGATCAATCGCATGAAGACCCCAGGAAGTTGTTCCATCCTATCGAACAATCCCCATCAAATGAAACGCGGG
>CAYWDR010000111.1:0-11777 GCA_964457075.1 uncultured Solibacteraceae bacterium | reverse complement strand
ACGGCATCCTCGTGCCCGGCGGCTTCGGCGTGCGCGGCACCCGCGGCATGATCGAGTCCATCCGCTACGCCCGCGAGCACAAGATCCCCTTCTTCGGCATCTGCCTCGGCATGCAGATGGCGTCCGTGGAGTTCGCCCGCAACGTCGTGGGGCTGGAGGGCGCCGATAGCACGGAGTTCGACGAGAATCCCAAGCACCGCGTCATTTTCAAGCTGCGCGAATTGGTGGACGTTGAGGAGCTCGGAGGCACCATGCGCCTGGGCGCCTATCCCTGCAAGCTCGCCGCCGGCAGCCAGGCCGAGAAGGCCTACGCCAGCACGGAAATCAGCGAGCGCCACCGCCACCGCTACGAGTTCAACCACGAATTCCGCAAGGTATTGGAGGAGAAGGGCCTCGCCTTCACGGGCATGAGCCCCGATGGCGTCTTCGTGGAGATCGTGGAGGTGAAGGACCACCCCTACTTCCTCGCCTGCCAGTTCCACCCTGAATTCAAGAGCCGCCCGCTCTCCCCGCACCCGCTGTTCACGGCCTTCGTGAAGGCGAGCGCTGCGGATCAAAAGAATTAACCGCGAATGTCGCGAATTTTCGCGAATGGGATTAGCGTTCATTCGCGCCATTCGCGGTTCCATGAGGTTCTTATGACCGCTCAACTCGACAAACTCAGCATCGACACCCTCCGCGTCCTCGCCATGGATGCAGTGCAGCAGGCCCATAGCGGCCACCCGGGCACGCCCATGGCGCTATCGCCGGCGGCGTACACGCTTTGGACGAAGTTCATGAAGCACAACCCGAAGAACCCCAAGTGGTGGGATCGGGATCGCTTCGTGCTGAGCTGCGGCCACGCCTCCATGCTGCTCTACGGCCTGCTGCACCTCACCGGCTACGAGCTGAGCCTCGCGGAGCTCATCGCCTTCCGCCAGTGGGGCTCCCGCACGCCGGGCCACCCCGAGATGGGCCACACCGCCGGCGTGGAAACCACCACCGGCCCCTTGGGCCAGGGCGTCGGCAACGCCGTGGGCATGGCCATCGCCGAGCGCTTCCTGGAGTCCCGGTTCAACCGCCCCGGCCATGACATCGTGAACCACCGCACCTTCGCCTTCATCAGCGACGGCGACGCCATGGAGGGGGTGGGCATGGAATCCGCCTCCATCGCCGGCCACCTGGGCCTGGAGAAGCTCGTTGCCCTATGGGACGACAATAAGATCACCATCGAGGGCGACACCCACCTGGCCTTCACGGAGGACGTGCCCAAGCGCTTCGAATCCATGGGCTGGCGCGTGATCCGCGTGGAGGACGGGGAGGATCTGGGCGCACTGGAGCGCGCCTACATCGAGGCCCTGAAGCCCGTGGGCAAGCCCACCCTCATCGCCTGCCGCACGGTCATCGGCCACCCCTCCCCCAACCGCAGCGGCTCGTCCAAGGCCCACGGCGAACCCCTCGGCAAGGACGAGGTGGCCGCCACGAAGCAGATCATGGGCTGGGATCCGGAAAGCCACTTCCACATCCCCGTGGAAGCCGCCGCGAATTGGGGCCGCTGCGTGGAAAAGGGCCTGGAGGCGGAAACCAAGTGGCGCACCCAGTTCGAGTCCTACCGGGCCAGCCACCCGGAGCTGGCCGCGGAGCTGGAGCGCTGGATGAGCGGCGAACTGGGCCTGGATTGGCTCTCCGCCATGCCTGCCTTCGAGAACGGCGAAAAGATGGCCACCCGCGAAGCCAGCGGCAAGGTGCTCAACGCCATCGCCTCCCACGTGCCCAACCTCCTGGGCGGAAGCGCGGATCTGGGGCCCTCCACCAATACCACCCTGAAGGGGGAGCCCTCCTTCAGCGCCCGCGAGACGGGCCGTAACTTCCACTGGGGCGTGCGCGAGCACGGCATGGGCGCCTGCCTCAACGGCATGGCCCTTCACGGTGGACTGCGCCCCTACGGCGCCACCTTCCTCCAGTTCGCCGATTACATGCGGGCCAGCATCCGCCTCGCGGCCCTCATGGGGCAACCCGTCACCTACGTCTTCACCCACGACAGCATCGGCCTCGGTGAGGACGGCCCCACGCACCAGCCCGTGGAGCACCTCATGGCCCTGCGCCTCATCCCGGGCCTGCGGGTCATCCGCCCCGCGGATGCCTGTGAAACGGTGGAGGCCTGGAAGGTGGCCCTGCGCCACCAAAGCGGCCCCACGGCCCTCATCCTCACCCGCCAGAAGCTACCCACGGTGAGCGCCGGCAAGGCCACGGGCCTCCACCAGGGCGCCTACGTGCTGGCGGAGGCCTCCGCCGCCGCCCGCCTGATCCTCATGGCCACGGGCTCCGAAGTATCGCTGGCCCTCGCCGCCCGCGAGGCCCTGGAAGCCGAAGGCATCCCCACCCGCGTCGTCTCCATGCCCTGCCTGGAACTCTTCGAAGCCCAGGACAAGGCCACCCGCGATGCCGTGCTGCCTCCCGCCGTGAAGGCCCGCGTCGCCATCGAAGCCGGCCGCTCCATCGGCTGGGAGCGCTTCACCGGCGACCAAGGCGCCATCGTCGGCCTCGACCACTTCGGCGCCTCCGCCCCCGCCGAAATCCTCTTCGAGAAGTACGGGTTCAGCGTTTCTAACGTCGTCACGAGGGCCAAGGCCCTCCTTTAGCGTCCGGCCCCTCCCATCAAACGCCCCAAAAGCGGGGGCGTTTGATGGGGGTTGAAGGAGACCCGCTGGGGGGACACCCTTCTATGTCTTTTCCGCAGCAAGAAACAGGGCCCCGCTTTCCGGGGCCCTGTTTCTTGAGGGGCTACAACGGGAATTCCTCCTTGAGTCCCCTCAGGATCTCCACGACCTCGGGGTCCTCGGGGCGCTCCTCGGGGCGTTTGAGGCAGAGGCGTTCGACGAGGCGGCCCAGGCGAACGGGGAGGTCGGCCCGCAGGGCTTTGAGATCGGGCAGGGGGGCGTGCTGGTGGAGCTGGAGGATGCCGTAGGTGGTCTCCGCGGCGAAGGGGGGTCGGCCCGCCAGCAACTCGAAGAGGATCACGCCCAGGGCGTAGCGATCGGCGGGGGGGCCCACCTTGGGGCTGACGAGGCTCTCGGGGGCCGAGTAGGCGGGCGTGCCCATGAAGACCTGCGTGGACGTGTGACTCCCCCCTTCGGTGAAGCGGGCGATGCCGAAGTCGAGGATGCGTGCGCCGCCCTCGCCCAGCATGATGTTCGCGGGCTTGAGATCCCGATGGACGACGCCCTGGGCGTGGGCGTAGCTGAGGGCCTCGGCGATCTCCCCTCCGAGGTGGATGGCCTCCGGCAGGGGCAGGGGGCCCTGCGCCCGGAGGTGGTCCTCCAGGGTGAGGCCACGGACGAATTCCATGGCCATCCAGGGGTCGCCGGATTCCGGAGCCTGGTCGATCACGCGCACGATGCCCGGGTGCTGGAGGCGGGCGCCCAAGGCCACCTCCCGCCGGAAGCGCAGAAGAAAATCCGCATCCTCGATGATGTGCGTGTGGGGGATCTTGAGGGCCACCTCCTCCCCCGTGGTGGCATGCACCGCGAGGTAGGTGGTGGCGCAGCCTCCCCGGCCGAGGATCTGCGAAATCCTGTAGGGCCCCCGCTCCTGGGGCATCTCGGAGATCCGGCTCGGGCTCAGCACCGTGGCCTGGGGGAGGCTTTGGAGATTGACGCGATAGGGATTGGTGCGGCTCTTCCGGCGCCGGAGCAGGGCCCAGGCGCCCCCCGCCAGCGCCAATCCCAGGGCCCCGGCCCAGGGCCAGAGCCTGGAGTGGGTGGAGGCAGCGGGAGGGGGCTTGGGGGCCTCAACCGAAGGCAGGGAAGGGGCCTGGGGTTCCGGTGAGGTGGCCAGGGGAAGGGGTGCGGGGTCCGAAGGCGTCTCGGGTTCGAGGGCCTTGCGAGGCTCTGGTTGCGGCTTCCCCTCCCGCGGCGGCGGGGAGGGTTTGGGCAGGGGTTCGGTTTGAGGGGTGGATGCGACCACGGGAGGCGTGGGCTGGGGAACCACGGGTGCGGGCGGGGCCGGGGGCTGGGGCTTGGGTTCGACGGGCTTGGCTGGAGGGGGCGCCTCCTGGGGCTTTTGAGCGGCCTCCCGGGCGGCGTGGGCCTGGCGTAGCCGCTGCAGCAGGGCTTCCCGTTGCGAAGGAGATTCCTTGGCCCACTTCTCGGAATCGCGGAGGGCCCGTTCGGCCCGGTCCAGATCCCCCAGGGCCAGGGCGCATTCCGCCATGCGCAGGTAGGGGAAGTACTCGGAAAGGAAGTTGAGGCCGTAGGTCTTGACGCGCACTCCCGGCTCCGGGCGGCGGGCCGCCGCGGAGGCGTAGGCCCGGAGGGCCCCCGCCCAATCCCCCCGCCGCTGGGCCTCTTGGCCATCCTCGTAGGCGGAGTAGAAGGTGGACCACTCCTGGAAGAGCAGGGCAGGCGCGGCCGCGAGAAGGAGAACCCTGGGGTGCATGGGCACTCACTCACCCACGAAGAAGTTCCTGAGGGCCTGGTGAACCCGCTGGGTGTTGAGCTGGAAGATGGCGGTGAGGTAGATGCGGTCTTCCTGGATCTCCTCCCTTCCCTTGGCGAAGACGGGGAAGAAATCCGATCCGGAGGCGTAAATCCCCAGGATGCGAGTGACCTCCCGGGCGGCCCGGCTGCGCTTGTAGGCGAGGTCGAAGTTGAGGGAGGGAAACTTCAGTCCCACTCCCGCGGTCCAGCCCCTGAACACCCGCTGCTGGCCCGTGCGCCGATCGAGCATGGGCTGGGGTTCCTCGAAGGCCCCCGCCCGCACCGGGATGACGATCCGATCCCCCAGGAAGGCCACCCACTCGAAGCCCACACGGCGATCCCGGGTATCCGGTGTCCGGGAGGCCACCTCCAGATCGAAAAAGTTGGCCTTATCAAAGGGCGTGCCCGTGGATTCGAAGGTGGCCCTGGACCAGCGGGTGCGAGTGAGATCCGCAGCCAGGGTGAAACGGTCCGTGGGATGGAAGGCGAAACCCCACCCCAGGCTTTCGGGCCACTTCACGCGGGTGGAGAGGTGGGCATCCGGCAGATCCACGTCCGTGCCGATGCTGCGGTCGAAGAAGGCCTTGGTGTCCAGGATGTAGTCGGCGGTGAAGGGGGCGCGGTATACCAGTCCCACGTTCACGTACCTGGAACGCCAGATCAGGCCCAGATTGTAGTTCCACCCCCTGAATTCGTTGCCTTGGGCGAGGTTCACCTCCACCTGGGTGGGCAACCCCTCGTTGAAGGTGCTGGCGGAATCGAAGTCCCAATTGCCGCGCCAGTGGTTGAGGGAGAGGCCGAAGAGGAAGCGGGGCGAGAGTTCCGTGGCGGCCGCCAGGGACCAGAGATCGATGCCCCCGGTTTGGACGATGGCCTGGTTCACGAAAGAGGCCGTGCCTCCGGGTCCGGCCTGGCTGCGGAAGTGGCTTCGGCTATCGAAGTTCAAATCGATGAGGCGCTGGTAGGAGAACTGCACCACCGTGTTGCGGCCACCCCGCTTGTAGGGCGCGGCCGCGGAGAAGAAGAGCGGGCTCGTCCGTCGATCCAGAAGCGAAGCGTCCTCGTAGCTGACCGGGTTGACGGGATCCTCGAAACGGAAGTTCCGGAACCGCTGATCCCGCTTCAGGGACTCGCCGACGAGGCTGAACTCCGGCCTCAACAGCTGGGCCAGGCCCGCCGGGTTGAAGGAGACCGCCGTGGCATCGTCCGCCACGGCGATGAAGGCTCCGCCCGTCCCCACGGCGCGCCCCCCCGTGCCTTGGATGGTGAAGGCCGTCCGGGATTGCTCCGCCAGCAGTTGCGTGATGAGCACCGTTTGAGCCGGGGATTGCGCGGCCCCCGGCAGGGCCGCGACGAGCAACAACGCGATATGGGGATGCCGAGGCATGAATCCTCCGGGTTTCCCTACTCTTCGTGTGGGGAGGATGGCGCATGAACAATGGGCCGTCCCCTCCCATCAAACGCCCCAAGAGCGGGGGCGTTTGATGGGGGTTGAAGGAGACCCGCTCGGGGGACATCCCCTTCTATGTCTTTTCCGCAGCAAGAAACAGGGCCCCGCCTTTTGGGGCCCTGTTTCTTGAGGTGAGCGACTACCGCTTCCCGATCGCCACGTAATCAAGTTGCTCGGCACCCGTATACTCGGCGGCCGGGCGGATGATTCGGTTATGGCCGTGCTGTTCGAGGATGTGGGCGGTCCAGCCGGCGATGCGGGAGACGGCGAAGATGGGGGTGTAGAGCTCGAAGGGGATGTTCATCTGGTAGTACATGGAGGCGCTGTAGAAGTCCACGTTGGGGTAGAGGGGTTTTTCGCCGTCGAGGACGAGCTGCTCCAGCTTCACGCTCATATCGAACCAGGTGCGGTTGCCGGTGGCGACGCCCACCTGCTCGCTCGTCCTTTCGAGGATCTTGGCCCTGGGATCCTTCGTCTTGTAGACGCGGTGGCCGAAGCCCATGACTTTGCGCTTGGCGGCGCGGGCGGTGGTGAGCCAGCCCTCGACCTTGTCCAGGCTCCCGATCTCCAGAAGGGTGCGCATCACGCCCTCGTTGGCGCCGCCGTGGAGGGGGCCCTTCAAGGCGCCAATGGCGCCCACCACCGCCGAATGCATATCGGAGAGGGTGGAGGCGATCTCGCGGGCCGTGAAGGTGGAGGCGTTGAACTCGTGATCGGCGTGGAGGATGAGGCCCATGTCCATGGCCTTCACGAAGAGCTCGGGCTGCTCCTTGCCGAACATCATGTATAGGAAGTTGGCGGCGTGGCCCAGATCGGGGCGGGGCGCGATGGGCTCGGCGCCGATGCTGATGCGGTAGATGGCGGCCACGAGGGTGGGAACTTGGGCCGTGAGACGGAGGGCCTTGGCCACTTCGCTGGCGCGGCTGCAGTCGTCGCCGTCCACCTCGAAGATGCCCATCATGCTCACGGCCGTGCGCAGGTGGTTCATGGGGTGGCCCTGGCGGGGCAGGGTCTTGAGGGTGTTGATGACGCCCACGGGCACGGCGCGATTGAAGCGCAGCTCGGCGCCGAACTGTTCCAGTTCCGCCTGGGTGGGGAGCTTCTCGTGCCAAAGGAGGTAGACCGTCTCTTCGAAGCTGCCCTTCACGAGGTCAGCCACGTCGTAGCCGCGGTAGACCAGGCGGCCCAACTTGCCGTCGATGAAACAGATGGACGTGGTGCCCGCGACGATATCCTCGAGCCCCTCCTTGAACACCAGCTTGTCGGCCATATCACCCTCGGATGCAAAGAATTCCAAAACCTCACAAGATTACCGTTGGGGAGGGCGGAACCGGAGTCCGCATTTCCCGCCTCACCACTGACCTTCGACCACTCCTGGGGGATCCATGAACTTCGTTAGCCTGGCCGCATGGGCGCAGACCGCCTTCCAAGACCACCGCGGCGGGGCCGATTGGGGCTTCGTGGCCGTGGCCGCCGGCCTCGTCTTCGCCGCGGTCCAGGCCCACCGTTTCTGGCGCCAGACCATCCGGCTGGAGGATCAGCTGGAGGCGACGCGCAAGGATCTCGCCTTCACTTTGGAACGCTACCGGGAGGCCTTCAAGGTCCTGGAACATCCCGTCGCCTTCGTGGATCGCGCCTCGGGTCTCGTGGCCGAGGTGAGCCCCGCCTGGCAGGCCCAAGGGCTTCCGGAAGTGGGACGGCGCCTCGGTGCCGGGGATGAGGCCCTGCAGCAGGCATGGGCGGCCCTGCCAGCCCCGGCCGCGGATGGCCGCGTGGCCGGGCCCACGACGCTCACCCTTCAGGGGCGCCCCTTCGAGGTCCGGCCCCTCGCGGGGGCCAGTCTGGGCATGATCCTCGTCCAGCCGCGATGAAGGGGCCGCGACTCCTCACGGCGCTGGTGCTGAGCCTGCAAGGGTTGGCGGCCCAAGAAACGCCGAGATCCAACCGCGTGATCTGGCTCGCCATCCTGCCGGAGCCATTGCCGGAGGGCCATGGCGGCCTCGCGCTGGAATCGACGAGCCAGTTCCTCCGGCTGGATCGCAGCGTCACCGCCGATGGCCGCGCGAGGGCGGACGTGGATGGCGAGGAGTGGCAGCTCACGTCAGACCTCGCCTGGCCCCTCGCGGGCGGAAGCTTGAACCTCCGCACCCGCGTCGTGCGCCGCTCCGCGGGCATGGCGGACCAGGGCTTCGCCTCCTGGCACGCCCTCTTGAATACACCCAACGGGGGCCGGGATCAGGTGCCCAAGTACCGGATCCTCTACCGCCTGGAGCGGGATGGGCGGGAGATCGCCCGCCTGGACCGGCCCCGCACCCACGTGATGGATGTGGATCTCGCATGGGTTCGCACTTTCGGGACGGCCACGCGTGGCACGCGCCTGGGGGGCTCGATCCAGCTGCCCAACGGGAGGGACGACGACTTCAGCGGCAGTGGCGGCACGGATCTCACCGTGGGCGGCGCCGCCTGGATGAGCTCCGGGAACCTTCGCTTCCATGGGCAAGCCGAGCACCTGTGGGTGGGGCTTCCCCGGCACTCCGAATGGCGGGCCGTCATGGGCCGGCGCAGCCTCAACCGGGCCTGGGCGGGGATGGGGTATCAAGGGCGGGGGTCCGGAATCCTAGGAGGTCTCGGATTGGATCTCAGCTGGGCCTGGATGGAGAGCCCCTACCGCACGGGCCTGCCCCGCCTGGATCGCAGCGCCCTGCAGCAGCATTGGACCTTCACCCACCGGGCCCTCCCCCGCTGGCGCTTCGGCTTCAGCGAGGAGGGCGGCAGCTACGTGGCCCCCGATCTCTCGGTGTTTCTGGGATACCGGTTCGGGGAATAGGATCCGCCCGGTAGACTGGGCGTTTCGGGCCCGGCCAGTCCCTGGAACGAAGCCCCTGGAGTGCGCCATGCAGGACAACCAATACCGTGCGGTCCGCGTCGAGAAGCTGGACAAGCTGAAGGCCCTGGGGGTCAATCCCTACCCGGCCAAAGCCCGCGTCTCCGACCGCATCGAGGCCCTCGTGGCAGCCCACGGAGAGACTCCGGGCGAGGCCTTCGAGGCGCAGCCCGTCAAGGCCGCCGTCATGGGCCGTCTCACGGCCTACCGCGATAGCGGGAAGACCTGCTTTCTCAACCTCTCCGAGAACGGCGCGAAACTGCAGGTGTACCTGCGCAAGGACGGCCTCTCCGAGACGGATTGGGAAGTGGTCCGCCTCCTGGATCTGGGCGATTTCATCGCCGTCTCCGGCACCATGATGCGCACCCGCACCGGCGAACTCACGCTGAGGGCCGACTCCCTCCAGTTCCTCACGAAGGCCCTCCTGCCCCTGCCCGAGAAGTGGCACGGGCTGCAGGACAAGGAGCAGCGCTATCGCCAGCGCTATCTGGATCTCATCTCCAATCCCGACGTGCTCGCCACCTTCCGCCAGCGCAGCCGCATGCTCAGCGTCGTGCGGCGCTTCATGGAAGCCAGGGGCTTCCTCGAAGTGGAGACGCCCATGATGCAGCCCATCCCGGGCGGGGCCACGGCGCGCCCCTTCACCACCCACCACAACGCCCTCGATATGCCCCTCTACCTGCGCATCGCGCCGGAGCTCTACCTCAAGCGACTCATCGTGGGCGGCTTCGATAAGGTGTTCGAGATCAACCGCAATTTCCGCAACGAGGGCCTCAGCGTCCGCCACAACCCCGAGTTCACGATGATGGAGAGCTACGCCGCCGGCGAGGATCTCCGCGACGTGATGGCCATGGTGGAGGACATGTTCCATTGCGTCGCCACGGAGGTCTTCGGAGGCGAGCGGCTGCCCTGGGGCGTGGACGAGGCCGGGGAGCCCCGGCTCATCAACTACGCCAAGCCCTTCCGCCGGCTGACCATGCGCGACGCCATCGCCGAATTCGGGAAGATCGACCGCGCCAAGCTCGACGATCCTTCAGAGATCCGCAAGCTGGCCCAGGGCGCCCACCTGGAGGACACGAGCCGCAAGAGCCCGGGCGCCCTCGTGGGCGAGCTCTTCGAGCACTACGCGGAAAAGCAGCTATGGCACCCCACCTACATCACCGAGCATCCGGTGGAGCTGAGCCCCCTCACGAAGAGCCTGCCCGACGTGCCGGGCTACGTGGACCGCTTCGAACTCTTCGTGGGCGGCATGGAGCTGGCCAACGCCTACAGCGAGCTCAACGATCCTCAGGTGCAGTTGGCCCGCTTCATGGATCAAATGCAGGAACGGGAGGGCGGCAACGAGGAGGCCATGCTCCTGGACCAGGACTTCATCACCTCCCTGGAACACGGCTTCCCCCCCAGCGGCGGCCTGGGCGTAGGCATGGATCGCATGGCCATGCTCATGACGAACAGTCCGAGCATCCGGGACGTGATTCTATTTCCGCTGATGAGGCCGGTGAAAGTCTCCGACGAGGTCGAAGGCTAGTTCCAATCCCCAAAACGTGAAGGGCCGGCTTGCCGGCCCTTCACGTTTTGGGGAAATCCTACTGCCCTTGATCAGCCCACTCTCGATCCAGCCACCCCTGGAGGGCCACGCGAACCGCGGCGTCCATCTCCATGAACTGGATGCCCATGCCCACGTGGTCCATGTGCTCCACGCCTGCCGTGCCACCCAGGGTGTAGGCCACCTGGCATTGGATGAGGCCCTTGGGATGATCCGGGTGGAGCAGCTGGAGATCGGCCACGGCGACGCCCCGCTCGAAGTGGCGGGCGTCCCGGAAGGGCACGAGGGTGAAGCAGCCCCCATAGCTCAGATTCAAGATGGGGGCCTCCAGGGCCCTACCCTGCACGAGGAAACGGATGGAGAAACCAGGGCCAAGGGCCAGGCGCCGGGCGTCTTTCCGTTGGTCCGTGCTCATGAGCGCTCCAATTTCCATGCTTTGGGATCGGTAGGGGACAGGATAGACTGGTTTTCCGCTTTTTGCGGTCTAACCCAAGGGGGGACAGGGCGCCATCTCCACGAGAGGCCCTGGTGGCGGAAGTCGCCACCTAACCCGGGCGGGGAACGCGGATGATCCGCTGGCCGTCGGAACGCATTGGAGATCCCCATGGAAGTCCTCCTCATCGATAACGTCAACAAGCTGGGCATCCGCGGCGACGTGGTGAACGTCAAGGATGGCTACGCCCGCAACTTCCTCCTCCCCCGCAAGCTGGCCCTTCCCGTCACCGCGGGCAACAAGCGCCAGATCGAGCTGGAGAAGGAGCGCGCCCAGAAGCTGCGCGCCAAGGAACTCGCCGAGGCCAACGAGCTGAAGGCGAAGCTCGAAGCCGTGAAGCTGGAGATCGGCAAGAAAGCCGGCGAGAGCGGCACCCTCTTCGGTTCCGTCACCAACGCCGACGTGGCCGAGATGCTCAAGGCCAAGGGCTTCACCCTCGACCGCCACGACATCAGCCTCCCCCACGTGAAGGAAGCCGGTTCCTACACGGTGGAGGTGCGCGTCCACGCGGGCGTCCAGGCCAAGCTGACCCTCGAGGTCCAGGCCATCGCCGAGTAATCCCGTTTCCCGGCCGCGCCCCAGCCCGGGCGCGGCCGGGCCCTTCCATCGGGACGCGGGTCGAAGCCCCCGCGCGGGGCGTCCCGTGCCCATCCCCAGGAGCCATCCATGACCAAGACCGCCTCCAAGCCCGAGACCCTCTCCATCGCCGAGCTGGCCGCCAGCCTCGCCGAGGGCCAGGACCTTTCCAAGGCCCGCGCCAAGGCCATCATCGACACCCTGCGCGATCACGTCGTCGAGACCCTCCTCACCGGCAACCGCGTGAGCCTCTTCGGTCTGGGCACCTTCGAAGTGCGCGCCACCAAGGCCAAGATGGGCCGCAACCCCAAGACCGGCGAGAAGATCGAGATCCCCGCCGGCCGCAAGGTCGTCTTCAAGGTCGCCAAGGG
>CAYWDR010000110.1:0-11813 GCA_964457075.1 uncultured Solibacteraceae bacterium | reverse complement strand
GATCCGAGGGGGGCCGAGGTGGGCAACCACCCCGGCCTACCCGACTAAAAGCTGATGGAATTTCCGGTTTCGTCTTCCGCGCGTTAGTGCACGCAGCACGCCATCGGACGTCTTGTTTGGCCGGGATGAAGGGGACGAAGGGGATCAGCACGATGCCGTGTCTGAGTCGTTCGTCGACGTTTCTTCCCGATCGAGGATCCCATGCGCCTTGCGCCGCTATTTTTACTGGCAGCTTCAACCTTGTCCGCCCACGACTTCTGGATCCAACCCTCGGCCCACCGCGTGGCACCCGGCAGCCTAATCCGCATCCGGCTCATGGTGGGTGAGGGCCACAAGGGGGAGGCGTTGACGCGGAATCCCGAGCGCTTCGCGCGCTTTGCGTCGCTGGGACCCGCGGGAGACCTGCCCCTCATCGGCATGGACGGCGCGGATCCCGCGGGCTTCCTGCGCCCCGCCGCCCCGGGGCTCCAGGTGATCTACTACGCGGGAAAACCCTCCAAGGTGGAACTGGGCGCCGCCAAATTCGAGGCCTACCTGCGCGAGGAGGGGCTGGAGTCCATTCACGATCTGCGGATGGCCTTGGGGGAGACGGCCCAACCGGGCCGGGAGCGCTTCATCCGCTGTGCCAAGTCCCTGGTGCAGGTGGGCGGCGCCCGCGAGGGTTACGATCGCGTTCTGGGGCTCAAGCTGGAGCTGGTGCCGGAGGCGGATCCCTTCGAAGGCGCCGGGGAGCTCCCCTTGCGCCTTCTGCACGAGGGGCGTCCCCAGGGGGGTGTGCTGGTCGTGGCCGTGCCCGAAGGGGGCGGTGCTCCCGTAAAAGCCCGGACGGATGCCGAGGGCCGCGTCCGCCTCGACCTCCCGGCCACCGGCCGGTGGATGGTCAAGGCCGTTCACATGCGGCGCCTGGAAGGCCAGCCCGACGCGGATTGGGAGAGCCTGTGGGCTTCCCTGAGCTTTGAACGGCCCTAGTCTTCGGCCTTCCCATACTTCTCATCCGTCTCCGCCAGCTTCCAGCTCCGCCCCTCCTTCGTGAACCGGGCGTGGCGCTCCTTCGTAGAGCCCACCCGGGCGTCGGGGTAGCGGAGCTGGAAGGCGGGGAAGAGGGCCGTGGGCTCCTCCAGGCGGATCTGGTATTTCACGCGGGTCTCGGAGTCCCGGGCGTCATCCCTCAGGGCCCGATCGAAGACGGCCTTGGCCACGGGCACCCGGAAGCCCTGGCCCACGGCCTGGATGGTGGCGGGCGCGCCGGGCTTGAGCTTGGCGGTGAACGTCACCCGGCCCTTCACATCCGGGGCTGAGGCCTCGAACCACCCGCTATGGGCTAGGGCATCGGCCAGGCCCTTGAGCCTCAGGCCCTCGGCGCTGCCGGAGGCGGCCCCGGTCTGCTCGGGCACTTTCAGCATCACGGTGACGGGGTAGAGCTTGCGGAGCTGGGCCTCGGCTTCCCGTTTTTCCAGCTTGGAGGCGCCGCAGGCCAGGGAGAGGGCGAGGATCGAGGGGACTAGGCAGGTCTTAGGGATTCGGCTCATGGCGGAAGGATGCCACACTTGTCGGATGGTCGAATTCCTGGATTTGGAGTCCCGCCTGGTGAAGGCTACCCGCGCCGCCGTAGGCGAGGCGAGGGCCTACGTCTGCTTTTCCGGCGGCATCGATAGCACCCTCGTGCTGGCTGCCTGCCTGAGGGCCGGCCTGCCCACCTCGGCCGTGCTGGCCGTGGGG
Source organism: uncultured Solibacteraceae bacterium (assembly GCA_964457075.1). Classification (GTDB taxonomy): domain Bacteria; phylum Acidobacteriota; class Holophagae; order Holophagales; family Holophagaceae; genus JAFDVN01. The sequence goes on along the minus strand of CAYWDR010000110.1, from coordinate 10,094 downwards.
CCCAGCCTTGCCCGCAGCGAAAGGGCCGAGGCCCATGCGCTGGCGGGCCGGCTGGGGGTGGACCTCATCGAGCTGGAGGCCGGGGAAGCGGAGGTGGCGGGCTATCGCGCCAACCAGGGGGACCGCTGCTATTTCTGCAAATCCAGCCTCTACGGCGTGGCCGAGGCGCTGGCCGCCCAGCAGGGCCTCGCGGGCGTGCTGCTGAACGGTACTCAGCTGGAGGACCTGGGGGACCACCGTCCGGGCCTGAAGGCTGCCCAGGAATACGCCGTGAAAAGTCCCCTCGTGGACGCCGCCTTCCGCAAGGAGGAGATCCGCGCCCTCGCCCGGGCATGGGGTCTGCCCAATGCGGAGAAATCCGCCTCGCCCTGCCTGGCCAGCCGCTTCCCCGTGGGCGTTGAAGTCACCCCCGAGCGCCTCAAGCAGGTGGAGGCCATGGAGGAATTCCTCCGCGCCAAGGGCCTCTGGCCCGCCCGGGCCCGGTGGCATGAGTCGGTCGTGCGCCTGGAACTGGAGCCGGAATCCATGTTGAAGGCGATGGCTGAACCCCTGCGATCGGAGATCGAGCGGGCCGCCTGGCGCGCGGGCTTCCGCTTCGCTGCCGTCGATCTGGGCGGCATCCAAAGCGGCAGCCTCTCCAGGGCCCTGAGCGAGGTGGGTGTTTGAGCGCTGAAGTGCGTTGGGATCACTCACGCGAAGGGCGTACCGGCATCCCCGAGGTCATCTTTGGCCCCGGCAAGTCCGTGGCCCAGGTCGTCACGCTCTTCCAGGAGGCCGAGGGCTTCCGCTTCGCCACGCGCTTGAACGAGGAACAGATGGCGGCCTTGGAGGGCCTCGCCACCGTGGATCCCGTCTCCCGCACGGCCGTGCGCGATCCCCGGCCCCTGCGCCATCAGGCGCCCGTGGCCGTCGTCACCGCCGGCACGGGCGACATCCCCTGGGCCGCGGAGGCCAAGGCCCTGCTCGAAGCCCTGGGCCATCCCGTGAAGGCCTTTTTTGACGTGGGCGTGGCCGGCCTCCACCGCCTCCAATCCATCCTCCCCGAGCTCCGCGAGTGCCCCGTGCTCATCGTCTGCGCCGGAATGGAGGGCGCGCTGCCCTCCGTCCTCGCCGGCCTCGTGGACGCCCCACTCATCGCCGTGCCCACACCCATCGGCGCCGGCATCAGCGAAGGCGGCACCGTGGCCCTCCACGGCATGCTCGCCTCCTGTAGCCCCGGCATCGCCGTCGTCAACATCGGCAATGGCTTCGGGGCGGCGTGCATGGCGATCAAGATGATGAATCGCATGGAAAAGAGGGATCGCGAATAACGCGAATAGGGCGAATGACGCGAATAAGAACTTCGGGCCTTCATTCGCGTCATTCGCACCATTCGCGTTATTCGCGATCCGCTTCTAAGACCGAGCTACGTCTCCGCTGGTGTGCCCTCGTGCACGTCCAGTACCGCGCGCCCTGATGGGTCGACCATGTTCTGGAAGGCGGCATCCCATTTTAGGGCCGTCTCCGTGCTGCAGGCGACGCTGCGCTCCCAGGGCACGCAGGCGGCGCAGGTGGCGCTGGGGAAGTGCTGCTCGAAGAGCTGGCGGTAGAGGTAGGCCTCCTTGGTTTCCGGGGTCTTGAGGGGGAAGCGCTCGGCGGCGTGGGCGAGCATGGCGTCGCTGATTTCCGCTTCGGCTTTGTCCTTGATCGCTTGGATCCAGCCGTAGCCCACGCCATCGCTGAACTGCTCCTTCTGGCGCCAGAGCACCTCGTCGGGGATGTAGCCTTCGAAGGCTTGGCGCAGGGGCCACTTCTCGATGGGCCGGGGGCGCGGCGCGTTGCGGGGCACCTTCACGTCGGGATCCAGGGCCATGGCCACGTCGAGGAACTCGCGATCCAGGAAGGGCACCCGGGCCTCCACGCCCCAGGCGGCGCTGGCCTTGTTGGCCCGGGCGCAGTCGTAGAGGTGGAGTTTCTGGAGCTTGCGTACCGTCTCCGCATGCAGCTCCGCGCCATCGGGCGCCTTGTGGAAGTAGAGGTAGCCCCCGAAGATCTCATCGGCGCCCTCGCCGGAGAGCACCATCTTGATGCCCATGGCCCGGATCTTCCGCATGAGGAGGTACATGGGGGTCGAGGCCCGGATGGTGGTGATATCGAAGGTCTCCAGGTGGTGGATCACCTCGGAGAGGGCATCGAGGCCCTCCTGCACGGTGAAGTGGATCTCGTGGTGGACGCTGCCGATGTGCTCCGCCACCTTGCGGGCCGGGGCCAGGTCCGGCGCGCCCTCCAAGCCGATGGCGAAGGAGTGGAGGCGGGGCCACCAGGCCGGCTCGCGGTCCCCGGATTCCACGCGGGTCTGGCTGTACTTGGCGGCGATGGCGGCGATGATGGAGGAATCCACGCCGCCGGAGATGAGCACGCCGTAGGGCACGTCGCACATGAGCTGGCGGTGGACGGCGGCCTCCAGGGCCTCCCGGAGCCGGGCCGGATCGTAGGCCTCGGAAGGCGCCGCGCCGGGGTCGGCCCAGGCGGGTTCGTAGTAGCGCTGAAAGCCCTGCTCCGCCTCATGACCCAGGTAGAAGTGGCCCGGGGGAAACTCCCGGATGCGCTCGCAAATGCCCACGAGGGCCTTCATCTCCGAAGCGACGTGGAGGACTTCCTGGCGGTCCCAGCCCACGTAGAGGGGCACCACGCCCATGGGGTCCCGGGCGATGAGGAAGGTCTTCCGTCGGGGATCGTGGAGCACGAAGGCGAAGATGCCGTTCATGCGGTTCAGGAAGGCCGCGGGCGCCTCCTCATCCCAGAGGTACAGGATCACCTCGCAATCCGACGCCGTTTGGAAATCATGGGGCGCGCCAAGCCCCTCCTGCAGCTCCCGGTGGTTGTAGATTTCGCCGTTCACGGCCAGCACGGCGCCCGTGCGGGTGTCCGCCAGGGGCTGGGCCCCGTGCTCCACGTCCACGATGGCCAGGCGCTCATGGACGAGGATGGCGGTGGCGTCGCTGAAGACGCCGCTCCAGTCGGGCCCGCGGTGGCGGAGCCTGCGGGAGAGGGCGAGGGCTTGGGTGCGCCGGTCGGCATGGGGCGCCTGGGTGGGGTCGAGGTTGAGCAGGGCGAAGATGCCGCACATGGCGAGCTCCTTGGGGAAATGGGGATAAAGAAAAACCCCCGATCGCTTTCGCGAATCGGGGGTGGTGTCGGTGCCGAGGTTGGGGTGTCTAGTCCATGTCCTCACCGGCCCACGCGCGATCCGCGCGAAGGAGCCGATTATTGAGATTGAGGAGGGAGATGGACATGGGTGCGCTCGAAGCTCCAAGGGTAGAGGTATCGGCCGGGCGAAGGCAAATGAAAAGGGGTTTATCCGCAGATTCCGCAGATTCCGCAGATGAAAAAACGCCGATTCCTGCGCTTTGGGTTTGAATCTGCGTCATCGGCGTAATCTGCGGATTGAACTAAAATGTCCCCTTCGCCCGAGGTTCCCGTGCACGCTGCCTTCAACGACCACCTTCTCAAGCAACTCTCCCAGCTGGAGGCCGAGGGGCTCTTCAAGCGGGAGCGGGTGATGACGAGCCCCCAGGGCGCCTGGGTGGAGGCCAACGGCAAGCGCGTGATCAACATGTGCGCGAACAACTACCTGGGGCTCTCGGGCCGGGAGGAGCTGGTGAAGGCGGCCCAGGAGGCCCTGCCCAAACACGGTTTTGGGCTCTCCTCCGTGCGCTTCATCTGCGGCACCCAGGACATCCACAAGCAGCTGGAAGCCAAGCTGAGCGAGTTCCTCGGTTTCGAGGACACCATCCTCTTCGGCTCCTGCTTCGACGCCAACGGCGGCGTCTTCGAAGCGCTGTTGGGGGAGGAGGACGCCATCATCAGCGACGCCCTCAACCACGCCTCCATCATCGACGGCATCCGCCTCTGCAAGGCCAAGCGCTTCCGCTATGCCAACTCCGATATGGCCGATCTCGAGGCCAAGCTCCAGGAGGCCGACGCCGCCGGCGCCCGCTTCAAGTTGGTGGTGACGGATGGCGTCTTTTCCATGGACGGCTACATCGCCAACCTCCCCGCCGTCTGCGATCTGGCGGAGAAGTACGGCGCCATGGTGATGGTGGACGATAGCCACGCCGTAGGCTTCATCGGCGAGAAGGGCCGCGGCACCCACGAGCACCACCACGTCATGGGCCGCGTGGACCTCATGACCGGCACCCTCGGCAAGGCCTTGGGCGGCGCCTCCGGCGGCTACGTGAGCGGCTCCAAGGCCATGGTGGACATGCTCCGTCAAAAGGCCCGCCCCTACCTCTTCTCCAACACGCTGGCCCCCGTCATCACCGCCGTGAGCCTCGAGGTGCTGGATATGCTGGCCCAGGGGGACGCGCTCCGCACCCAGCTCCGCGCCAACGCCCTCCACTTCCGCACGGAGATGACGAAGCTCGGCTTCAAGCTCCTGCCCGGCGAGCACCCCATTATCCCCGTCATGCTCCACGAGGCCCCCCTCGCCCAGGAATTCGCCAAGCGGTTGCTGGACGAGGGCGTCTACGTCATCGGCTTCTTCTTCCCCGTCGTCCCCAAGGGCCAGGCCCGCATCCGCACCCAGATGAGCGCCGCCCATACGATCGCCGACATCGATACCGCCGTGGCCGCCTTCGCGAAGGTGGGACGGGAACTCTCCGTCATTCATTGATCCAATTCTCACAAAATCCGCTTTGCGGATTTTGTGAGTAAAACGAAAGGAACCTGGATGAAAGCCCTCATCAAGTCCAAGTCCGAAGAAGGCATCTGGATCACGAACGATGCCCCCAAGCCCGACATGGGCGTGCGGGATGTGATGATCCGCATCCACAAGACGGCCATTTGCGGCACCGACGTGCACATCTACAACTGGGACGAGTGGAGCCAGAAGACCATCCCCGTGCCCATGGTGGTGGGCCACGAGTATTTCGGGATCGTGGAAAAAGTGGGTTCCGAGGTGGAGGCCTTCAAGCCTGGCGATCGCGTCTCCGGCGAGGGGCACCTCACCTGCCACTTCTGCCGGAACTGCCGCGCGGGCAAGCGCCACCTCTGCCGCAACACGGTGGGCGTGGGCGTGAACCGGCCCGGATCCTTCGCCGAGTTCCTCGTGATCCCGGCGGAAAACGTCTACGCCATTCCCGACAACATCTCCGATGATCTCGCCGCGATCTTCGATCCCTACGGCAACGCCGCCCACACGGCCCTCAGCTTCGATCTCGTGGGCGAGGACGTGCTCATCACGGGCGCCGGCCCCATCGGCATCATGGCCGCCGCCATCGCCAAGCACGTGGGCGCGCGCCACGTCGTCATCACCGACGTGAACGATTACCGGTTGGACCTGGCCAAGAAGATGGGCGCCACGGCGGCCGTGAACGTGGCCAAGGACGACCTCAAGCAGGTCATGCAGAATTTGGGCATGACCGAGGGCTTCGACGTGGGCCTCGAGATGAGCGGCAATGGCCGCGCCTTCCGCCAGATGCTCGACACCATGAACCACGGTGGCAAGATCGCCATGCTGGGCATCATGCCCGGCGAGCAGGCCATCGATTGGAGCCAGGTGATCTTCAAGGGGCTCATCATCAAGGGCATCTACGGCCGCGAGATGTTCGAGACCTGGTACAAGATGGTCGCCATGCTCCAAAGCGGCCTCGACCTCAGCCCCATCATCACCCACCGCTACGGCATCGAGGACTTCCAGAAGGGATTCGACGCCATGCGCAGCGGGCAGAGCGGAAAAGTCGTGCTCGACTGGGGCGTGAAGTAGAAGCGGTCAGCGGTCCGCTTTATCGCACCGGCTGAGGCCCCGGGATGGGCGGCAACCGCGATTCCCTGATGGTCTCGCCGGTGTTGATGAGGATGTCCTGGCTGAGGCCTTCGCCACCGGGGGTCATATCCTTGCCGAGGCAGGCGAGGTAGTAGGCGTCGAACTTCGTGTTGAAGACTTGCCGGACGGGGCCGCGCTTCACCTGCACGTCCTGGATGGGCCGGGTCACGAAGGGCCGGTAGAGGTAGGGGTGCCCCCAGGGGGTTTCGGGCACGCGATCCAGGTATTCGGGCACGAGGTCGCCGAGGGCGGCGGGGTATTCGCCCTTCTTTGACCGATGGCGGCTCAGGGCGTTGTTGAGGTTGCGAAGGTCGCCGCGCACGCGCTGGAGCTGCTGATCCTGCTCCCGCTTGATGAGGGTATCGATGATCATCAGATCGCCCTTGGCCTGTTGGGCGGCGGGGCTGTCGGGGTAGGAGGCGATGAGCTGCTTCATCATCACGCGGGCCTCCAACCCCTTGCCTTTGAGGTTGGCCACGCGAGCCTCCTCGTAGAGCTGGGCGGGCAGCTTGGGATCCTCGGAATCGCAGCCGAGTCCTAGGGCTAGGAGCACAACGGCAGGCACGAGAAGGGAGCGCATGGGGGAACGTTATCACAGACCTCAGGTGAAGGAATGTCAAAGCCCTCAAAGCCGACGGGTCTAGGAGCGCGCCTTCCCAGGAGGCAGGCCGGGCACAATGTTCATCGGAGGTTGGTGTGACCGATAAGCCATGGCTCGTGGGAATCGTCGGGGGATCCGGCAGCGGAAAGACCTCCGTGGCGCGGGAGCTCATCCGCCGCCTCAAGCGCCGGAAGGTGGACGCCACCCTTCTGGATATGGACGCCTATTACGCCCCGAAGGAGATCAACAAGGCCCGCTTCGCGCCGAACCCCATCAACTACGACCACCCCAAGGCCTGGGACGTGGAGCTCATGGCCGGCCACCTGGAGGCCCTGAAGCGGGGGGAGGAAATCCGGAAACCCATCTACGATTTCACCGTGTCGGATCGCACGGGCTGGGAAGCGCCCATGGCCCCGGGGCCGGTGGTGATCCTGGAAGGCCTCGTCTTGTTCGCCCTGCCGGAGATCCGGGATCAACTGGATGTGAAGGTCTTCGTCGATACCGATGCGGATATCCGCATCCTCCGCCGCATCGAGCGGGATATGGCGGAGCGGGGCCGCAGCCTCGAAAGCGTCGTGAAACAATACCTGGGCAGCGTCCGTCCCATGCATCTGGAATTCGTGGAGCCGAGCAAGCGTTGGGCCGACATCATCGTGCCCATCGGCGTGGAGAACAAGACGGCCCTGGACATGCTCCTCCATCACATCCTCGGCAAGCTGGAGCGGGGGGAGGCGCACTAAGGGGCGGCTTCCGAGGATAATCTCCCCATGCGCCTCCTCCGTTCCCACTCCGAACTATTTGATCCTGCCCAACCCTGGATCCAGGAGAGTGAGGACATCCGTCAAGACAGCCGATTGTTCAAACAGATCGTGGCCCGTCGGCGGAGCCCGCATACGGATCATCGCCATGCCTTCTACCGGCTTCAGGGGCCCGACTGGGTGAACGTCGTGGCCTTCACGGCGGATGGGGAGCTGCTCGTGGTGGAGCAGTTCCGGCATGGTATTGACGAAGCCACCTTGGAGGTGCCCGGCGGATCCTGCGACGAGGGCGAGACGCCGCTGGAAAGCGCCGCCCGGGAGTTGCGCGAGGAGACGGGCTATGAGGCGGGCCTCTTGATCGCCCTGGGATCCTGTACCCCCAACCCCGCCACGCTCACCAACCGGTGCCACTCCTTCCTGGCCCTGGATTGCCGGCCCGCGGGCGAGCTGGCCCTGGACGCCGCCGAGGAGCTGCGGGTATGGGCCTGCGGTTGGGTGGAATGGGAGGCCCTGATGCGGGAGGGGCGCATCCACCACGCGCTCGTCCTCACGGCGATCCTGAAGCTGCAGCAGTGGGAGGGCTGGCCCGAGTTCCGCGCGAAGCTGGAGGGCTGATGGATCGCGACTTGGTTTTGGAGGCCCGGGAACGGATCAAGGGCCATATCCGGATCACCCCGGTTTTGGAGCTGGAGCTGCCCACGCCGGAGGGAACTCGGGCGGTGGCGCTGAAACTGGAATCGCTTCAAATCACGGGATCTTTCAAGCCCCGAGGCGCCGTCAACAGCCTCCTGCGATTACCGGAGGAGGACATCATCGCCTGCAGCGGCGGCAACCATGGCTTGGCCGTGGCCTGGGCGGCCGCCCGGCTGGGTAAGCGGGCGCATATTTACGTGCCTGAAACGGCGGCCCAATCCAAGATCGCGGCCATGCGAGCCCTGGGCGCGGAACTGCATCTGGCGGGCACGGTGCCGGGCGAGGCTTTCCTGGCCGCCGAGGCGCGCGTGGCGGCCACGGGCTGGCCCCTCGTGCATCCCTACGACCAAGTGCCTACCGTGGCGGGGCAGGGCACCCTGGGCCTTGAGTTGCTGGGGCAGGCCCCTCACGTCACCCGCTGGCTCGTGGCCGTGGGGGGCGGCGGCTTCCCGGCGGGTGTGGCCGTGGCCCTGGGCGACCGGGCCAAGGTCGTTCCCGTGGAACCGGAGGGCTGCCCGGGGCTTTTCGAGGCCCAGCGGGCGGGCCATCCCGTGCCCGTGAAGGCGGAGGGCGCGGCCCGGACGAGCCTGGGGGCTCCCAGCATCGGCGCCCTGCCTTGGTCCATCCTCAAGGATCGGGTGGGGCCCACCCTCCTCGTGGATGAGGCGGCCATCGCCGAAGCCCAGGCCTGGCTGTGGCATCAGCTTCGGATCGGGGTGGAACCCGGGGGCGCGGTGACGGTGGCGGCCCTCATGCGGGGGGCCTGCCCGGGGGGTGGCCCCATCGGAGCCATCGTGTGCGGGGGCAACCTCGACGCCCTGCCCGTGTGAGAGACTTGGCCCACGCCACCTGGATGCTCATGCGACCCATCTCAGCCCTGCTCTGTCTCGCCGCGCCTTTGATGGGCCAGGCCCTGGATCCTGAGGCGGGCGTGCCCCAGCCGCCCTCGATCTGGGCCGGGGCCCGCCCGAACCCAAAATACGGGGAGGAACTGCTGGCCCGGATCAAGGGGCTCGGAGCGGAGCACATCCACCCCTTCTTCCGGCGCCTGCGGGAACAACAGCGCTCCTTGAAGCGGCAGATCGAGGCCGCGGAGCGGGACCTCATCGACGCCCGTGCCTTGCTGAAGGGGCTCAGCCAGGAGCGCAGCCCCCTCGCGCGGGACATGGAGCAGCTGACCGACGCCCAGATCCGCATCCTCGACGGGCTCCGGAGCCTCGATCGGATCATCGCCCGGCTCCGTGCCAAGCATGACCCCCAGAGGGTGGACGCCGACGAACTGAAGGTGGATCTCTACGGCGGCTTCCAGTTCAGCAGCCTCTTCCGGGAGCAGGGCAGTAATGGCGGCGGCTTCTTCAGCAGGAGCCGGCCTTACGTGGCCTTGGATATCCGCCAGACCTTCCGGAAGCCTGAATCCGACGAATGGGTGGAGACCTTCGGCACCCTGAGCTTTCAGAGCAGCAGCATCGAACAGAGCGAGGCCGTGAACATCATCACCACCACGGGGCAGGTCCGCGCGGAGATCGGCGGCTGGTGGATGAAATCCATGAACGATCGCGTGAGCTGGGGGTTGGAGGGGGCCGTGGGCATGGTGGGCTACAGCGCTCCCGAAGCGCAGCCTGGTGGCTCCATCCAGGAGCAGGATTCCTTCAAGAGCCGCTGGCGCGCGGGTGCCACGGTGCGACAGGAGGTGGGCGCCCTTCGCGGTTCCTATGCAGAGGTGGCCTACGTGCGGGACCCCCTATTCCTGGCCAAAGACCGGCTATTCATCCGGGGCCGGGTGGTGCTCACCCAGTTCGGCAGCGAGGGCGCCAGCGGAGACTTCTACACGGAGGGTTACATCTCCAAAGGCCGGACCGGCCGGGACGAGGCCGTGCTGATCATCGGGATCCGCCTATCCACGGTGGCCTTCTTCCGGAGCCTTGGGTCGGGGAAGGGGGGGGAGTGAAGTTGGGGCTTCGGGCCTCGGGCTTCGGGCTTCGGGGGGATTCGGAGGCGGGACGTTGCCCCGCCATTGATTTTCTAAACGCGGCGTCTTAAGTTATGCCGCACTGCCAACAGATTCCCATCGCCGTTGGCACGAATGCGCTCGACAGAATGGGGGTATCCAATACGTGTTTTCATCAGCGGGCATCAGCGTTCATCAGAGCTGAATCGTTCTTTTCTTGCAAAAGATCAACACTGAGTGCGCCAGGCCAAGCCTGGGCGGGGGGGAAGGATGAGCTAATCAGACGGA
>CAYWDR010000109.1:0-11899 GCA_964457075.1 uncultured Solibacteraceae bacterium | reverse complement strand
CACCGGGCCGCACCTTCACTGGGCCGTCAAGTTCCGCAAGGCTCGCATCGACCCGTTCTCTCTCGTCTACTTCGACCTCGACGCGAAGCTCAAGGCCCGCGCCGCGGACCCGTTGAAGCGCTCGGAGCTTTGCGGGCTTCCGAGCCTGCCGCCGGCGCCGCGCTGGAGCAAGGCCTCCGGCGGCCTGCGCGCCCGCGCGCGCCCCGTCAAGTCCGCCTTCGCTCCCGGCGAGGTCGTTTCGCTGCTCGTCGAGATCCGCAACGCCGGAAAGAAGCCGGCCTTCGTCGACTTCGTGCGCGACGCGGGGATGCGCCCGCTCGTGCTCGGCGTCGGCGAGAGCCTTCGGGCCTACGAGACGATTCCGTCGTCGAGCACGGCCGCGGGCTCGCTCACGGAGGACGAGCGCCGCGACCTCTTCGCCGCCGCCCTCGAGCACCAGGCCCTCTTCGACGCCATGGCCGATGAAGAGGCCCTGCGCGAGCTGCTGGCGGATCCCGCCGCCCGCGCCGAACTGCTGAGCCTCCTGGCGGAAGGGCCCGAATCGAAGATGCGCCCCCTCTGGCGCCGCCATCCGGCCGTCCTCGGCCTCGCCGCAAGCCTTCTCATCGCCGTCACCACCGGCATCGCGTATTTGCGGAGCCCCGAGCTGAGGGAATCCCCGGCCGCCGCGCCCGCTGCGCCGAAGGCCCTGGAAGTGGCGCCCGATCGAGCACGGCCCGCCGCGCCGCCCCAGCCCCCCATGCCGATGCCGAAACGGGGCCTGGAGAAACAGGTGCCCCAGGAGATGGCGCCGCTGGGAGAGGCCGTGAGCGGCCTCCCTGCCACCCTTCCCGAGGCTCCGGCCGCGGTCCTGCCCGTTCCCGCCAAGGCCACGGCCGCGCCCGCTCCGGCGCCCCAGCTCCAGGACAAGCCCAAGATGGAGGGCTACGCCGATCTCGCCCGGGCTCGGACCGCCGCCGCCAAGGAGGTGGATGCGCGCCAAAAAGTTGAGCGCAAGGCCATGCGATACGCTCCGGCCGCCGCCGCTGGGGCCGTTTCCGGAAGTGGGGCTCAGGCGCCCGCCCCGACCCAGGATCAAGCCGAAGCCCAGCCGCAGGCCTACGCCCTGGAGGCCAAAGCCAACCTCGCGCCGGGCATCGCGCCGTCCCCCGCGTGGGCCTTCGAGAAGGCCCAGGGTGGATCGGTCCTGCTGCGCGTCCGCCACGCGCCAGGGACCTTCGCCTACCTCCTCCACCGCACCGCCGTCGGAGCCGCCCTGGTGCCTTCCCAACGGGCGCCGGAGATCGTCGAGGGCCTTCGCATCACCCGGTTCCGCTTGCCCGTCGATCCAGGGCCCATGGACCTCTACATCCTCTCCGCCGCGCCGCCGGAGCCCTTGAGCTTGCCGGCCGAGGGGCCCGTGCAGGGATTCCGGGCCAGGGTCGAGGTGCCGAAGCAATAGCCAAAGAGAAAGACAAGCCAGTGATGAACAGTGATGAACAGTGATAAAAGCAAAAACAATCCCATCACTGTTCATCACTGTTCATCACTGGCTCTCTTTCTTTTTCTTTCCCGGCCATGAAAGGCCCCCCTCTCCGGCGGCATTCCCCCCTAAGGCGCCACCCCCGGCGCCATCCAGGAGGAAGCCATGCGAATGCTCCGGTCCACCGCCGCCCTGCTCGCCTGCTGCGCGGGGTGGTTTTCCTTTCCCACCCACTCGGCGACGCCGCCCCGGGAGCGGCGGGCCCAGGCGAAGGCGGAGGCGGCGCAGGACGCCACCCAGTCTCCCTACTTCTACGTCCCCAGCGGCGACGCATCCCTGGACGCCCTGCCCCTGAAGGCCACCTCCGCCAAGGTGGCCATCGCGGGCGTCATCGCCGATGTGAAGGTCACGCAGATCTACCGCAACACGGGCTCCAAGCCCCTGGAGGCCATCTACGTCTTCCCCGGCTCCACCCGGGCCGCCGTGTACGGCATGAAGATGACCATCGGCGCCCGGGTGCTCCAGGCGAAGATCCAGACCCGGGATGAGGCCCGCAAGACCTACGATCAGGCCAAGGTCGAGGGCCGCAGCGCGTCGCTGCTGGAGCAGCACCGGCCCAACGTCTTCCAGATGAGCGTGGCGAACGTGATGCCCGGCGACGAGATCAAGGTGGAACTGAGCTACACGGAGCTGCTCGTGCCCTCCGAGGGAACCTACGCCTTCGTGTATCCCACCGTCGTGGGCCCCCGCTACGGCGGCGTCCCCGGCACCGTCTCCCATACTGGGGAGGGCTGGGTGGCGAACCCCTACACCCGCGCAGGGGAGAAACCCGCCACCACATTCGATATCGATGTGAGGCTCGCCGCGGGCATGGCCCTCCAGCGCATGGCCTGCGATACCCACAAGACGTCCATCGCCTACGACGGCGCCCAGGACGCCACGTTGAGGCTGGATCCCTCGGAATCCCTGGGCGGCAACCGCGACTTCATCCTCAAGTACCAGCTGGCGGGCGCCCAGGTGCAATCGGGGCTGCTGCTCACCCAGGGCAAGGACGAGAACTTCTTTCTGCTCATGGTGCAGCCCCCCAAGCGCGTGGCCCCCGCCGCCATGCCGCCCCGGGAGTACGTCTTCATCATGGATGTCAGCGGCAGCCAGATGGGCTTTCCCCTGGAGATCTCGAAGAACTTGATGAAGGAGATGATCCAGGGCCTGCGGCCCCAGGACCTCTTCAACGTGATGGTCTTCGAAGGCAGCTCCGCCCTGTGGTCGCCCAGCTCCCAGCCCGCCTCGCCCGAGGCGATCCAGCAGGCCCTCGCCTTCGTCCATAGCCAGAACGGCGGTGGCGGCACGGAGCTGGGCGCGGCCGTGCGCCGGGCCCTCTCGCTACCACGGGTGCCCCGCGTGTCCCGTACCTTTGTCATTTCCACGGACGGCTACATCAGCGCCGACGCCCAGGTCTTCGACCTCATCCGCAAGAACCTCGGCGACGCCAACATGTTCGCCTTCGGCATCGGCTCCTCCGTGAACCGCCACCTCATCGAGGGCATGGCCCACGCGGGCCAGGGCGAGGCCTTCGTGCTCACCCAGCCCCAACAGGCCGCCGCCGAAGCCGAGCGATTCCGCGCTTACGTGAGTACGCCCGCCCTCAGCCAGGTGCGGCTCGCCGCCAAGGGCTTCGACATCTACGACGTGGAGCCCCAGTCCCTCCCCGACGTCCTCTCCGAGCGCCCCGTGCTCTGCTGGGGTAAGTGGAAGGGGGATCCCAAGGGCACCCTCACGCTGTCGGGCATGACGGGCCAGGGTCCCTGGCATCAGGCCTTCGAGGTCTCCCACGTGAGACCCTCCGCCGGCAACGGCGCCCTGCGCCAGCTCTGGGCCCGCCAGCGCGTGCAGCTGCTCTCGGACTACAACCAGTTCGGCGAGACGGTGGATCGCAAGGCCGAGATCACGAATTTGGGCCTGAAGTACAGCCTCCTCACGGCCCACACATCCTTCGTGGCCGTGGATACGCAAGTGCGCAACGCCGGCGGCCAGGCCACGACCGTGACCCAGCCCCTGCCGATGCCGGAGGGCGTGTCCGACGCCGCCGTGGGCAGCACCTACGCCCCGGGCCGCGGCATGGCCTACCCCGCCGCAGCCGCCCCCGCCGCCAAGATGGAACTCCGCGCCTATAACCGCCAGGATGCCGCCAGTGCCATGGGCGCAAGGCCCTACGCCGCCGAGGCGCTCAAGGCCGCGCCACGGAATATCGCGGGCCAGGCCGCCCTCGCACCTGAGGCCGCGCCGACCACGCCTAGCCTTCGGATCCTGGCCGTCCGGTGCAGCCTAGGCGAAGGGAATCCGGAGCAGCTTCGCAAGGCCATTGAATCGTCCTTGCGGGACCCCTCCCTCCGCAGCCTCTTCGCGGGAATGCCCAAGGGCACGGCGCTCAGCCTAGGCGTGGATGCGAACGGACAGGTGCTCGCCGCCTCCTTCGATAAGCCGTTCCCCCAGGCATCCAAGGCCGCTTCGGCGCTGCAAAAGCTGAGGTTCTCAAACTGGGCCGGGAAGGGTGTGCAGCGATTCGAGGTCACGCTGCAGAGCCAGTGAAGAATTCAAAAAAGACAAGCCAGTGATGAACAGTGATGAACAGTGATGAACAGTGATGAACAGTGATGGAACCTTAATCAGCCATCACTGTTCATCACTGTTCATCACCGGTTTTCTTTTGTTTTTCAGCCCCGGCCTTCGCCGGCCCCGGCTTCAGCACGGCCTCGATGCGCCCCTTCACCTCGTCCATGAGCTGGTTCGGGATGGGCACCGTGAGGTTGTAATGCCGGATCATCCACCGGCCCTTCTGCAGGCTGAGCACGCCCGTCCCCCGGCATGGGCCCATGTTCGGCGTGTCCAGGTCCTCGTCGAACCAGGCCGTGCGGCCATCGGGGCTGAACATGACGGACCTCCGCACGGCCTTGAAGGACCAGGCCCTGCCCTTGGCGAAGTAGGGATGCGCGTAGGCCTGGAAGGCGGCCTTGTCCCAGCGCTCCGTGGCATCCGTGCCCATGAAGACGCTATCGGCGCTCATATGGCCGAAGTAGCGCCCTTCGTCGGCCTTCGCCGCGGCATCGTGCCAATCCTCCAACAATGCGTGGACCGGCTTCGCATCCTGAGCTTTTCCAATCCCCACTGTCCGCGCTTGCGCGGACAGTGGGGCCACGAGGACCGCCCCAAGGGCGAGCATGAACATTGGGCGCATGGAAGCTCCGGGAATCCCCGCCAGCGTACACCGCATCCGCGGCTCACTTCAGGCGGAGCCGCACCTTCAGCCGCCCTTCCGTATCTTGGGCCACGATGGCCCAGGCGAGGGGCCCATCCTCACCCGCGTCGATCTCTCCCGGGCCCAGGTTGAAAGCCGCGTCATCAAGCTCGAAGCGGCCGCATGGGAAGCGCGGTTGCGGCGGCTCGGGCGTACCCGGGTGGGCGTCGATCACGCGCACGGGGCCGCGGGGGTCATCGGGGCTGAGCAGGCCGGGATCCACCCTGGCCACGATCAACCCCGCGTGGCCAGGCCCCACGCGGCCTCCCACCGTGCCCCCGTCGAAGCCCCAGGGGTGGCGGACGTTGAACTCCCAGAACCGGCCCTTGCGCCTGGGATCGGCCATGAGCACCCGCTGGGCGAACCGGCCCGGAGCCCGCTCCAGCGGATCGATCCAGCCCTGCCACGTTCGACCCTTCACGACCCGCGTGGGCACGGTTTCGCGGAAGGCGCCCCGGTACCAGAGGCTGGCCCGGGTCCAGCCCATGGGCTGGCTGGGGCTGTAGGCCGTATCGCCCACCCATGGGCCATCGAGGGGGTGATGCCGATCCCAGCCCCGGTACATGCCCACGTCCATCACGTCCCAGATTCCGGCCGTCACGGGATCGCCGCAGTCTAAATAGAAGTCGTCCACCCGGTGCTCGCCCATGGCATGCATGGCCTCATGGACCACGTTGCCCAGCACCACCTGATCCGGCATGACGAGCATGGGCCAACGCACCTTTTCGTTCCAGGGCAGCGGCTCCAGCAGGCTGATGGGTTTCAGATGCTCCGGGCGGGTGGTCACGGAACGGGGAGCGCCCGGGAGGATGACCCAGAGATGATCCGGGCGGCCATCGGGCTTAAGCGCGCCCGTAGCATTGTTCACGCGGTCCAGGGAGCCCAGCGGCATCCGGCGGAGCTGGCCCAGCACCCAATGAGCGATGTCATGGGTCTGTTCGTCGGGCTCCAGCCCCACGAACTTGGGATATCGGAGACGGATCCACCGCCCTTCCTCCAGCTCCAAGCTGCCCTTGCTGGCTTCCAGGAAGTAGTTGGCAACGCTGGCGGCCCCCCAGGACCGGCTGAAGAGGAGGTGGCGCAGCTCGGAATCGGGAATCTCCTCCCCCTCTCGCACCTCCAGTCGCACGACGAGCACCTTTTCCCGCCGATGGCTCCGCGCCGGGCGCAGACGGAATTCGGCCCTCCACCCCCCCTCGGGGACGATATCCCGAGTCCAACCGGCCCGCTCCAGGACGACACGGCGGGGGGCCCCTGCCGGCAGCGGCAAGGCGAAATTCCCATCGAGATCCGTCTCCACCACCGCGTGCTCCGGGAGGGGATGCACGTGGCGGGGCCAATCCAGGCCCACCTTCACGCCCGCCAAGGGCCGGCGCCCATCCGTGACGCGGGCCCGGATCATCTCTTGTCCAGGGAGAGACGCGGCCAGCAGCAGGAACAGGAAGACCCGGATCAACGAATGCCTCAGAGGGAGGCCCGCCTAGCCCGGGACAACCGGAGCATCAGGCCCACCCTGTGCTTTAGATCGGCGGACTGGAGGGGCAACTCAAGGAGGTCGTCCACCACGGGGGGGTTGGCTTCGATGACGGGAAGTTCGCCCGCGGGGTGGAGCAGCAGCATGGGAATGCAGCCCAGCGAGGGGCTGGATTGCATGCGCAGGGCGAAGTCCCGCAGCATCGCGGGCCCCAGCGCCCAATCCAGGGCCACCATGGCGGGCGCTTCCGATTCGAGGCGGGGCAGCAGCCCATCCAGGCCTTCGAATTCCCGGCCGCCCCCCATCTCGCGAACTTGGGCCACGAGCACGGATCTCACATGGGCGGCGGGGCTCACCACCCACACCTCGCCACGCGGCGCGGGGAGGGGCCCCTTCCATCCGCGTTCGAAGGTTCCCACTTCCAAGAGGTTCGTCACCCGGCGCTGCAGCAGCAGGCTATTGGCGGGCTTGCGGAGGAAGTCATCGGCCCCCGCCGTGAGGCTGCGAGCCTTGGCGTCCCCCGCGAGGGCCGTGAGGATGAGGATCGGAAGGCGGGAGGTGGCTGCCTCCGAACGCAGGGCCTGGCAGGCGGCGAAGCCATCCATGCCGGGCATGACCAGATCCAGCATGGCCAGGTCGATTTCGCCGCTGCGACAGGATTCCAGGGCCTGCGTGCCGTTCAGGACGGGCACCACTTCGATGCCCATGGGCTCCAGCTGGGCCTGCTGGATCCTCCGGTTGATGGCGATGTCCTCGGCCATGAGGACGCGCTGGGTCATGGGGCCTCCCCGGGGAAGATACCCAAGTCCTCCGCTCTAAAGCAACGAGGCCGAGGCCTCGCGGCCTCCGTGCCCTACCGATCTCCACCGGACAAACGACCGGAAACCCGATAGAATATAGGGTTCGAGGCCTTCGTGACCGATCCCCAACTCATCCGCAATTTCTCCATCGTCGCCCACATCGACCACGGCAAGTCCACCCTGGCGGATCGCCTATTGGAGCTGACCAAGACCGTGGCCCATCGCGATATGCAGGCCCAGATCCTGGACGACATGGATCTGGAACGGGAGCGCGGCATCACCATCAAGGCCCACGCCGTCACCTGCATGTACACGGCCCAGGACGGCAAGACCTACACCCTGAACCTCATCGACACCCCCGGCCACGTGGACTTCACCTACGAGGTGAGCCGCAGCCTCGCCGCCTGCGAGGGCGCCATCCTCGTCGTCGACAGCACCCAGGGCGTGGAGGCCCAGACGCTGGCCAACACCTACCTCGCGCTGGAGAACGGCCTCGAAGTGTTCCCCGTCCTCAACAAGGCGGACCTGCCCTCCAGTGACCCCGCCCGGGTGCTGGAGCAGATCGACACGGTGATCGGCCTCGTGGACACGGAGCACCACGTCAACATCAGCGCCAAGACGGGCCTGAACTGCGAGCAAGTGCTCGAAAACATCGTGAAGTGCATCCCGGCGCCTAAAGGCGATGCGGCTGCGCCGCTCCAGGCCCTCATCTTCGATAGCTACTACGATCCCTACC
This sequence comes from uncultured Solibacteraceae bacterium, assembly GCA_964457075.1. GTDB lineage: Bacteria > Acidobacteriota > Holophagae > Holophagales > Holophagaceae > JAFDVN01. The sequence continues at coordinate 4,132 of CAYWDR010000109.1, read as the reverse complement.
GCGGCATCGTGAACCTCATCCGCGTGATGAACGGCACCGTGCGCCAGGGCGACCAGATCCGCTTCATGTCCAACCTCAGCGAGTACCGTGTGGACGAGATCGGCGTCTTCGATCCCAAGATGTCCAAGCGCCCCGAGATGTCCGTGGGCGAGGTGGGCTACCTCGTGGCCTCCATCAAGCAGCTGGCCGACGTGAAGGTGGGCGACACCATCACCCACGCCCTCACCCACAACACGAAGCCCGCCACGGAGATGCTCAAGGGCTTCAAGGAAGTGCAGCCCGTCGTCTTCGCGGGCATCTTCCCCACCTCCAGCGACGACTTCGAAAACCTGCGCAACGCCATGGAAAAACTGCGCCTCAACGACAGCAGCTTCACCTACGAGCCGGAGACCTCCACCGCCCTGGGCTTCGGCTTCCGCTGCGGCTTCCTCGGCCTCCTCCACATGGAGATCGTGCAGGAGCGCCTGGAGCGCGAGTTCGACCTCGATCTCATCATCACGGCCCCCAGCGTGCGCTACCACGTGTTCCTCACGGACGGCGACTCAGTGGAAGTGGACAACCCCTCCCGCCTGCCCAACCTCCAAAAGATCGCCCGCATCGAGGAACCCATCATCGAGGCCACGATCCTCACCCGCACCGACTTCGTGGGCGGCCTCATCAAGCTCTGCGAAGAGCGCCGCGGCATCCAGCAGAAGCTGGAGTACGTGAGCTCCGATCGCGTGATGCTCGTCTATGAACTGCCCCTCAACGAGGTGGTGCTCGACTTCTACGACAAGCTCAAGAGCCTATCCAAGGGCTACGCCAGCTTCGACTACCACATGAAGCACTACGTGGAATCCGACCTCGTGAAGATGGACATCCTCGTGAACGGCGAGGCCGTGGACGCCCTCAGCATCCTCGTCCACCGCGCCAAGAGCGTGACCCTGGGCCACGCCCTCTGCTCGAAGATGAAGGAAGTGATCCCCCAGCAGATGTTCGACGTGGCCATCCAGGCCGCCATCGGCGCCAAGATCATCGCCCGCACCAACGTGAAGGCCCGCCGCAAGGACGTGACCGCCAAGTGCTACGGCGGCGACATCAGCCGCAAGAAGAAGCTCCTGAACAAGCAGAAGGAAGGCAAGAAGCGGATGAAGGCGATTGGTTCCGTGGAGATCCCGCAGGAGGCGTTCCTGGCGATTCTGAAGGTGGATAGCTGATGAATGGGCTTCGGGCTTCGGGCTTCGGGCTTCGGGTTGGCGCGACCCAGCCTTCCGTTTCCCTCGAGGGGAGCCCGCCCCCGCCAGCGAAGAAGCCCATGCTTGCGCTCTCCTCCCTGCAGAAGGCCGGCGTGCTCACGCTGCTGCTGGGCCTGATCTGGATCCGCATGCTGCGCCGCCGCAAGGCCGCCCTCAAGGTGTGCCCCCACTGCGCCCACAAGAATCCCCACCACCTCACCAACTGCACCAAATGCCAGGCACCCCTCTTCACCATCGACGCTTGAGCCGTTCGACTCCCAAAGAAAATCGGCGCCAAAGGCGCCGATTTTCTTTGGGGAGTGGAAAGCCAAAATCAGAATTGGATTTCCACATTTTCTTCCGCGAGGTCGTTCTCTTCGCCCAGCACTTCGCAGGCGGCGCCGTACATCTGGATCACGGCGGCTTTGCGGTTGCTCAGGGAGGTCAGGAGGTCACGCACGCGCTGCACTTCGGCGGCGATGGTGTTGTTGATCTGGTCCACCTCGGTCCGGCAACGGGTGCGGGTGGTTTCGTAGAAGGCTTTTTGATCCTGGGAGAGTTCCATGGGGGCTCCAGTGGTGGCGTTGGCAAAAGCGTTGAATGTAATGGATTTTATCCCACTCAGGTGCGTCCGGCCACCCAGATCAGTAAGACCAGCATCCCCAGCAAGGCGAGGATCACGGGAAGGAGCCATAGCGGCTTGACCGGCGGGGGCTCCATGCGCTCCGGAGGGGGTGGCAGCTCCGATAGATTCCCGTTCGTGGGACCGCTGGAGGTGGGCATCCCCGCCTGGGTCTCCTGCATGGAAGGATGGCTGCCGGAGATGAGGCGCGAGGTCAGCTGCAGCGTGGGCTGGGGGAAGCGGGAGCGCATGACGAGTTCCACATCCTCCCGGGTTCCCGTGAGCAGGGCATGGATGTACTCGGCCACGTCGTGCTCCGTGGGGATGTGGCCCTGCTTCATGAGCAGCTCGCGCAGATCCCGTTCCATGAAGCGGGCGCTGGGGTAGCGGTGGTCCACGTTCTTCTGGAGGCTCTTGGTGACGATGCCCGCCATCTCCCGGCTCACCTGGGGATTCAACAGCGTCACGTCCTGAACCCTGCCGAGCCGCACCTTCTCCAGCACGCCCAGCTCGCTATCGGCCTGGAAACAGCGCTCGCCCGTGAGCATCTCGAATAGCACGAGGCCCAAGGAGTAGAGGTCGGAGCGGTTGTCCAGGGATTGCCCCATGGCCTGCTCGGGACTCATGTAGAGGAGCTTGCCCTTCAGCGCGCCCGCCACCGTGTGGCTGGCCTTGGAGACGGCCTTGGCGATGCCGAAGTCCACCAGCTTGACGGCGCCTTCCTGGCTGATGAGCACGTTTTGCGGGCTGATATCGCGATGCACGAGCTTCAGCTCGCGATCGTCGAAGCCCTTCTTGCGGTGGGCGTAGTCCAGGGCCGCCGCCACCTTCATGAGCACGAATCCGGCCACGGCCTCGGGGAAGGGCAGGCCGTGCTCCCGGGCCTTGCGCAGCAGCGTGCGGAGATCCCGGCCGTTCACGTATTCCATGGCGATGTAGTAGCTGTTGCCGGCCTTCCCGAGGTCGAAGATCTGCACGATGTTCGGATGCGTGAGCTGGGCGGCCAGCTTCGCCTCGTCGATGAACATGGTTACGAAGTCTTCGTTGTCCGAGAGGTGGGGCAGGATGCGCTTGATGGCGACGATCTTCTGGAAGCCCTGCACGCCCCGCTGCTGGGCCTTGAAGAGTTCCGCCATGCCGCCCACGGCGATCTTTTCGAGCAGGTAATAGTTCCCGTACTCCTCCAAGGCCTGGGAGATGGGAACCTGCTGGGGTACGGAAGGCAGGGTGGCGGGCCCCTTGGCAGGGATTTCGGACGAGGGCGTGCCCTCCTCTTTGGACCAGTCAAAGGGGTCATGCACGCCGGAGATGCCCGTGAGGGTGAATTCGCCCGTGCCCAGGGCCTTGGCTTCCGCAGGGGCTCCGGGAAGGGGGGTGGCCTCCGTCCTGGCCGCCGGGATCCGCGCCACCACGGGCGGCTTGGGCTCGGAGCGGGTGACGCCCTTGCCCATCCCCTCGATCTCCTCCAGCACATCTCCAAAGATGTCCTCGGTGGTCATCTGGCGCCTGGGGGGCTCCGTGTTGGGACGAGGCACGTGGATGGGCTCCACGGGCGAGATGGGGAGGCCCGGCTTGGCCTCCACGGCCGGGGCCCGATCCAGGATGGCGAAGGGATCCGTGCCGGAGTTGGTGCCCTCCCGCTCGATCTCGGCCACCAGATCCCCGAAGATGTCCTGGCTGGAGAGGGGCAGCTGGGCGGCGGACTTGGCTTCGGCGGGCCAGAACTTGCGCAGGGTGGCCGTGATCTCCCCGTGGGGCAGGGTCAGCTCCAGCACGCCCTGGATGCCCTCCTCCATCGGAGGCGTGGCCCCGGGGTGCTCCAACATGACGAGCACGGGCAGCCCCGCGATGCGGCTGCGGATCTTCCGCACGCCCGGGGTGCCCTGGGCAGGGCCGTTCAACAACAGCAGATCCGGGGTCAACCCCATGGCCAGGAAGGCATCCACGTCATCGGACTTCACCCACTGCACCAGCCAGCCATCGCCCTCCATGGCCGAAACCAGCCCCGGGGTTCGGAGGGATTCGCCATCCACGATGAGAAGCAGGGGTCGATTCATGCAGGTTCCAACGGGATTAAACAAGGGGAAGTCCCTGTCAGGGTATCCGTGGGGGCAGCCCAGTCTCAACGGAAAAGCCGCCTGCCTGCTGTAGTTTCCCCTCGATCAAGGAACCCTTCCGGGGTATGCTGGTCCTTCGGCCCAGGCCAAGGCACGGGCGAATCTAAGGTAGAAGGGGGGGAAACACACATGCCACTCGTCAAGATCAAGGAAGACGAAACCTTCGAAAACGCGCTGCG
>CAYWDR010000108.1:0-11928 GCA_964457075.1 uncultured Solibacteraceae bacterium | reverse complement strand
ATGCACCCGGAAGAGGCCGCGGAGGCCGGGGAGAAGGGACCCAGCTACTCGGGCTACTTCAAGATCGAGGGAGGCGGCTACGAAGGCTATTACTTGGGCGTATCCCGCCGCCTCGTCACCGCGGGCGGCGGATTCCTGGGCGTCATGGTGGTGGCGGCCAAGTTGAACGACAAGGTGGCCCTGGAACTCCGGAAGAACAGCCTGGCCCGCGCCCGCAAGGAGGATCCTCCCGCCCACATGAGCCTCGTCGGAGGCGGGCACATCTCGGGCAGCACCCTCATGGGCCCCGCGGATCGGGGAACGTTGGACGCCTGGGTGGCCAAGGATCCCGCCTATCAGGCGGCCCAGCGCTCCCTGCTCCAGGGCAAGCGCTCCGACGCCTTCCCAATCCAAGTGGAGGGGCGCCCCCACCTGGGCGTCCTGGCCCGGCTCGAAGGCGCGAACGCCATGGATCTGGGCATGGCCAATCTGATCACCATGCCCCTGGAGCCCTTTCGCAGGCCCTTCCGCGTGATCCAGCGAAGCATCCTGGCGGCGGGCCTCGCCGGCCTCCCGGTGGTCACGGCCCCCCTGGCCCGCCTCACGGAGGCCACCGCCGCGCTGGCCGAGGGCGGCCGGCCCGATCTGCCCCGGGGCGGCGCCGACGAAGTGGGCGCTCTCACCCAGGCCTTCCGCGTCCTCCTCGGCGAATTGAAGGCCAAGGAGGATCTCCTCGCCGCCCTGGAATCCGTGCGCGCCTCCGAGCGCAGCCACGAGGCCCTCTCCAAGGTGGGCATGTCCATGGTGGACGTGGACGCCACCGTGATGATGCCAAGCGCCTCCCAAGTGGCCGTGGGGGGCGTGCCCGCAGCCACCCGCCGCAAGGTGACCTTGAAGGAGGGCGATACCTTCGGCGGCCGCTACACCATCGATAAGATCCTCGGCCAGGGCGGCATGGGCCTCGTGCTCAAAGCCAAGGACACGCAGCTGGACGAGGATGTCGCCCTCAAGGTGATCCGCTCCGAATTCAGCCAGGACCCCACCTTCCTGGAGCAGCTCAAGCTGGAGATCAAGCTGGCCCGCAAGATCAGCCACAAGCACGTGCTGCGCACCCACGACTTCGGCGAAGCCGAGGGCATCCCCTTCGTCTCCATGGAGTACCTCAAGGGCGTCACCCTCAAGCAGCTCGTGGACGACCGCGGCAGCCTGCCCATGCCCCTCATCCTCCGCATCGGCCGCCAGGTGGCCGAAGGGCTCGAAGCCGCCCACGCCGTGGGCGTCGTCCATCGCGACGTGAAGCCCCTCAACGTCATGTTCGATAACCGCGGCGACGCCAAGCTCATGGACTTCGGCCTCGCCGCCCCCGCCGCCGCCAAGGGCACCGACGCCGAAGGCCAGATCTACGGCACCCCCCGCTACATGGCCCCCGAACAAGTGCGCGGCGAGCGCGTCGACCCCCGCACCGACCCCTCCACCCTCGGCTGCGGCCTCTACGACTTGCCCACGCGCCTCCCCCCCTTCGACCACGCCAACATCGCCGAGCTGATGCGGATGCACATCTCCGCCCCCATCCCCGATCCCTGGGAACTGAACCCCGCCCTCCCCGACGACTTCCGCCGCCTCCTGAAAGTCCTCATGTCCAAAGCCAAGGAAGAACGCCCCACCACCGCCACGGAAGTGGTGGAGCTCCTCAAGCTCGTGGCGAGCGGAGCGGGGGAGACGCGAAAGGGATAGCCCTGCCCTCTACTCGACCCAGAGGCTTCGCAACAGCTCCAACCCCTCCTCCGTCCGGCTCAAATACCAGGTCATCGCCTGGCCATCGACGAGGTTCACTTGGGCCCTCGGGAAGCGCTTGCTCAATTCGGCCTGGTGGCGGGCGTTGAAGCGGTAGGGTTCGGTGGGGAGGAGGATGAGGTCAGGGTCGAGGGCCTCGATTTCGGCTTCGGTGAGGGCGGGGTAGCGGTCGGGGCCGATGGGGGTGAGGCCGGCCTGGCGGGCGAGGTCGGCGACGTAGGTGTCGGGGCCAGCGGCCATCCAGGGGTCGCGCCAAATGAGGGTGAGGGCGCGGGGGCCCGGCTTGCGGGGGCGGGCCTTGAGGAGGGTCTTCAGTTCCGTGGCGCGGGCCTGGGCCTCGGCCTCGCGGCCGAGCGCCCTTCCCAGCTGCAGCCAGGCCTTGGCGCAGTCGGCGACGGTGCGGATCTCCAAGGCGAGCCAGGGGATGCCGAGCTTCGTGAGCCCCTCGGCGACTTCCTTCGGATTCTCGTCCGTCTCCAGGATGACGAGATCGGGGGCGAGGGCGCGGATGGCTTCGAGATCGGGATCCTTCGTGCCCCCCACGGCGGGCACGGTGGCGCGGATCCACTTGGGGGCGATGCAGTAGCGGCTGCGGCCCACGAGGCGCGTGGCGAGGCCCCACTGGGTGAGGAGTTCGGTGACGGAGGGGACGAGGGAGACGATGCGGGCGGGGCCGGAATCGGGCTTCCCCGGAAGGCGCAGGCGCCCTCCGGGATCTAGGGACGGGCTTCGGGCTTCGGGCTTCGGGGGCGGCACAGCAAGGGTGGAGATCGGGGCCTCGAATCGAAGCCCCGAATGAGGATCCTTGATCTTCCCCAACCCCGTCGGGCACAGATCCAGCAAGGGGCAGGCGGCGCAGTCGGGCTGGCGGGCGTCGCAGGTGCGGCGGCCGTGGAAGATGAGCTGGTGGTGGAGGGGAATCCAGCTTTCCAGGGGGAAGAGGCGGCAGAGGTCGGCTTCCACCTTTTCGGGAGTTGACGCTTTGGAAAGGCCGAGGCGGCGGGCCACGCGGAAGATGTGCGTGTCCACGGCGAGGGCGGGGACGTTGAAGGCGTTGGCGAGGACGACGTTGGCCGTCTTTTGGCCCACGCCGGGGAGGCTGGCGAGGAGGCCGGGATCCGAGGGCAGCACGCCGCCGAAGTCCGCCGTGAGGCGCTGAGCGAGGCCTTGGATGTTCTTGGCCTTGTTGCGGAAGAAGCCCGTGGACTTCACGAGGGCCTCCACTTCCGCGACGTCCGCCACCGCGAGGCTCGCGGGATCCGGAAAGCGGGCGAAGAGGGCGGGCGTCGTGAGGTTCACGCGGGCATCCGTGCACTGGGCGCTGAGGATCGTGGCGATGACGAGCTCGAAGGGGCCGCGGTGGTCGAGGGCGCATTTGGCATCGGGATAGGCCCGGGAGAGGCGATCCATGAGCTCGGCGATGGGGAGGGCTTTTCGTGCCATTCCATCAGGCTAACCCGCCCCGTGCCGATGTTCACGGGAGGCGCCCAGTACACTGGGCCTTCGAGGTTTGAGATGGCCAACCCCAAAACCGGAAAACTCGATTGCCAGGAAACGGCGGCCCACTATCTGGGACTCGTGAAGAGCAACACTCAAAAGCTGGGCTTCTCCCCGGGCCTGGGCGTGATCCTCGGCTGCGACGATCTGGGTTGCGTCGTCTACCACAAGTGGCTCATCAAGGACTGCGAGGAGCTGGGCATCAACGCGAGCGATATCGAGGTGCACAGCGGCATGGAGCTCGTGAAGACGGTGGCGCGCCTCAATCAGGACCCCGCCACCCACGGCATCTTCATCTTCTATCCCCTGCGCTACACGGATATCAAGGACGACGAGGTGATGGACCTCGTGGATCCCGATAAGGATATCGAGGGCCTGCACAGCATGAACCTCGGCTACCTGAACAAGTACCGCAAGCGGGTGGATGGCAACGACCACCGCTGCATGACGCCCTGCACGGCCCGCGCCGTCATCAAGACGGCCAAGCGCGGTTTCGGCGACACCTTCTTCACGGGCAAGACGGTGCTCATCATCAATGACTCCCTGCGCATCGGCCGGCCGCTCTCCGCCATGGTGGCCAACCTCAAGGGCACGCCCATCCTATGCCACCAGAACACGCAAGCGGAGCATCTGCAGGCCTTCGTGAAGCTGGCCGACGTCATCGTCAGCGCCGTGCCCCAGCCCACCTACCGCATCCCCACGGACTGGATCAAGGACGACACCCTCTGCTTCGACCTCAGCGGCCAGGGCAACTTCAACTACGAGGCCCTGAAGCAGCGCGGCATCCCCTACACGGACACGACGCACAACAGCATCGGCAAGGTGACGCGGGCCATGGCGCTGCTCAATCTGACCTATGCGGCGGGGGTGGAGTAGGCTCTCTGCTTTGGGCTTTCGGCTTTCGGCTCTTGGCTCTTGGCTCTTGGCTCTTGCTGGGTACGGAGAACCGCGTCGGCCGTACTCAACTAAAGCCCAGAGCCTACAGCCCAGAGCCTCCTCAGAACCGCACCGTCCACGCCAGCCCCAGGCTGCTGCGGCGGCGGGGGGAGAGCCCGTCGCCGAAGGGGCGTTCGAGATGCTCCCCTTCGAGGGAGATGGCCATGCGGGGATGGAAGGCCCAGCCCACCCGCAGACGAGGCCCCACGAAGGCGGCTTCGCCGGAGGGGAATTCGCCCACGATGGCGGCGCTGAGGAAGACATCGTTGATGAATGCGTTGGCGTCGCCGATCACGCGCAGGGCGGTGTCCCCTCCGTTCCAACGGCGCACGCCCAGACCGGCGCCCACGTGAAAGCGCACCACGTCGCCGTCGCTGTGGACGTCGAATTCAGTGAAGGGCACCGTGAATTCGCCCAGGATGGCCCGGGGCTGGCGCACCACGGAAACGACGGGCGCCTGCGCCGACAGGGGGGCATGGAGGCTTAGGGCGAGGCAGGGAAGGAGCAGGATGGGTCGCATGGAAGGGTGTACTGCATGGGCGGTGGAACGGGTTAGCCCATGACCTTCCGCCATGCGGCCCGCCCCAGGATTCTCGCCTTGGCGCCCAGGGGGAAGCGGGCCAGGTTCGTCTGGATGGCGCCTTCCGTGAAGGCCGTGGCCTTGCCGTAATCGACCCGCACCTGCACGAGCACGGGGCGGCCCTTCGCGGCCTCGGCGCGGGCCTCGCGGATGCCGGATTCCAGGGCGCCCTCGCCGGGAATGGCCACGAAGGCGCAGCCCGTGGCTTGGGCGAGGCCCGCCAGATCCAGGGGGGGCAGCACCGTGCAGACCTTCCGATTGTAGGGAGCGGCCTGGGCCTGGGCGATCTGGCTCAGTTCGCCATCGTCGAAGACGTAACAGACGAGGCCGAGACCCTGGGCCGAGGCCGTGGCCAGTTCCAGCCCCGTCATGCGCACGCAGCCGTCGCCGACGATGGCCTGCACGTCCCGGCCCGGATGGGCCAGCTTGGCCGCGATGGCCGCGGGCACGGCGTAGCCCATGGCGTTGAAATCCGTGGGGCTGATGAAGCCGCCGCCCTGCCGCACGGGCCAAAGCTCCGCCGCGAGGAAGGTGTGGTTGCCGTCGTCCACGCAGGTGAGGATGTCCGCGGGAGCCTGCGCCGCCAGGGCCTCGAAGAAGCGGGCGGGGTTGACCCGGCCCGGGCAGGGATGGGCCTTGAAGGCGGCCGCGTAGGCGGCCTTATCGGCCGCGATGCGGGCCTCCATCTCCGGCCGCCGGGACTTGGGATCCACGCGCGGGAGCAGCGCTTCCACCACCCCGCGGGCGTCGCCCGCCAAGGCCACGCACGCGGGGTAGTTCGCGCCGATGACGGAAGCATCGATGTCCACATGGATGAGGCGCTTCGGCGCTTCGATGCCGAAGCTGCCCGTGGCGATCTCGGCGAAGCGGGTTCCGATGGCCAGGAGGCAGTCGTGATCGCCCACCGCGTGGCGGGCGGCGGGCACGGCGCTGCGGCCGAAGCCGAAGCCGGCGTGGAGGGGGTGATCATGGGGGAAGCTCGCGAGGCCCTGGAGGGTGGTGGCCACGGGGGCGCCCAGGCGTTCCGCCAACTCCACCAATCGTGCGCCCCGGGCGCCCCAGCCCACGAAGAGGGCGGGCCTCCGGCTTTGGGCCAGCAGGGCCGCCGCGGCATCCAGCGCTTCGGCGGATGGCAGGGAGGGCGGCGGATCCGGGATGAAGGGCAGGTCGCCGTCCGCCTCGCCCGTGAGGAGCTGCAGATTCACGGGCAGCTCCACGAGCACGGGCCCCGGCGTGCCCCGGCGGGCGAGGCGGGCCGCTTCATAGATCACCGGCATCACGTCCGCGTGGCGCTCCACGCGGAAGGCGCCCTTCGTGAATCCCTTCGCGATCTCCAGCTGATCGATCTCGTGGAGCTGGTAGCGGAAGGGGAGATCCGTGCGCGTGCCGCCCGTGATGACGAGCAGGGGGATGCCATCCAGAAAGGCTTCGCCGATGCCGCTGGCCGCGTGGGTGAGACCCGCCGCCGGCACCAGCACGAGGCAGCCCAGGCTGCCTCCCACGCGGCTCGTGGCCTCGGCCATGAAGGCGCCGCTGAACTCGCTCGTGACGAGCACGGGCGTGATGAGGCCGCTCTGCCCCAGCTCGTCGTAAAGCTCCGTGTTGTGCACGCCGGGAATGCCGAAGGTGGTGCGCACGCCCACCCTTTCCAGGGCGAGGCGGGCGAGGCGGGCGGCGGTATGGGAAGCCATGGGGTCACTCCGATGGGAGGCGGCCGGTCAGGGTGACGGCCGCGAACTGTCGGGCCCCGAGGATGCAGCCCCCCAGCAGCGTTCCCTCCAGGGTGCGCTTCCCATTCATGCCCCCACCGCCAAAGCCCGCCGCCTCGCCCAGCGCGTAGAGGCCGGGAAGGGGTTCGCCGGCGGCGTCCACCACGGCCCCATCCAGGCGGGTGCGGAGACCGCCGAGGCTCTTGCGGGAGAGGAGGCGGAGGCGCAGGGCCACGAGGGGGCCGGCGGCTGGATCGAGGATGGGCTGGAAGGCCGCCGTGCGCAGGCGGTCGCCCGGGAAGGCGCGCACGGCACGCAGGTAGTGCAGCTGGGGATCCGTGTGGAAGCGGGGCCCGCGCGCGAGCTCGGCATCCCAGGCCTCGACGGCGCCGCGCACGCCGCCGAGATCCACATGCCCTTCGGGCGCCACGGCGTTCATGCGGCCGACGAGGCTCGGCAGGTCCGGCGCGGACACGGCGTCCGGCGCGTGGGCCAGCACTTCCCCGGCGAGGGCCCGGTTGCCGAAGAGGAGATTGGAAACGAGGCGAGCCCAGCTGTGCTGGCGGAAGGCGGGGTTGAAGGCGGAGCCCTGGATGGCCAATTCCTTCTCAAGGATCCGCCGATTCATCACGAGCCAGGACCAGGGCAGGCCCGAGGCGGCGATGCGGCCCACGAGGGCGCGCGTGTCCGTGCCCGCCAGCAGCGGCGGGGCGAAGCGTTTGCCATCCGCGCGCAGCCACAGGGCGCTCCGCGGGGGCACGACCGCGAGGCCGTGGCCCGTGAAGGCTTCCTTCCAGTGGGCGATGCCCGCGGCGTAGACCCACATCTGATCCAGCGGCCCCGTGGCCGCGCCCAGATCCATGGCCGCCGCCTGCATGCGGCCGTCGATCCAGGGATAGGAGCCGTTGAGGAGGTCCCGCGGGGCCGAACCCCATTCCGAAGGCCAGCGCCGCCGGACGAGATCCAAATCGCCGTTGAAGCCCCCGCTCGCGATCACCACCTGCGCGGCGCCGGCTTCGAAGGCCTGCCCCGTGTCGCGGCGAAGGCCGGCCGCACCCGCCACGCGGCCCCCCTGCCATTGGAGCTCCTCGACGGCGTGGTGGCAGGCGATCGTGAGGAGGCCCCCCTCATGGGGACGGAGCCGATCCCGCAAGTTGGATACGAGACCCGCGCCGCAGCCCCAAAGCAGATGGAAGCGGGGGAGGCGGTTGCCCCGGCCCTCCTGAGCCCGCTCCGCCCAGGCCGGGAGGGGGAAGAAGGAGAGGCCCCGGCGGAGGAGGGCCTCGCGCACGTCGGGCAGGTTGCGCTCCAGGTAACGGCGGGCCCAGGCCTGGGCCAGCTCGCTATCGGGGCCGAATTCCGCGTAGCCCTGCCAATCCTCCCAGGCCAGCTCCACGTGATCGCGCACCCCCGCGCGCGCTTGCTCGGGGCTGCCCACGAAGCAGAAGCCGCCGAAGGCGTCCCGGGCCTGCCCTCCCAGCCCTTCGGGGCCCTGGCCTTCGAGGATGATCACGCGGCGGCCGCCCTCCACCAGTTCCAGCGCGGCCATGAGGGCGCTGACGCCGCCGCCGATGAAGGCGACGTCGGCCCGGTAGGCGAGCTTGGCTTCAGGCATGGAGGGAATCCTCCCCTGAAAAGGCAGCCCCGTCCAAATGAATGCGTTCGCCCGGCCGGGCCCTCAGCGATCCGTGGCCAGGCGTCCGTAGATGGCGTGGTCGACGGCCTTTCCATAGAGCCACTCGGCATGGCGCAGGGTCCCCTCGTGGCGGAACCCCAGGCGTGTGGGGACGGCGCGGCTGGCGCGGTTGCGCACGGCGGCGCGGATCTCGATGCGATGGAGGTCCATGGTCCGGAAGGCGTGATCCACCAGGGCCTTCACCGATCGCGTCATCACCCCATGGCCCGCGGCCGGTTCCGCCAGCCAGTAGCCCATGGTGGCGGAGCGGTTGGCCCGGTCGATCCAGTTGAAGCCCACGAGGCCCACCAGCTCCTCCCTGTGCCAAATCGTCAAGGCGAGGGCCATGCCCGTGCGCTCCAGCTCCCGCATCCGGGTGATGAAGGCGCGGGTGTGTTCAAGCTTCGTGTTCGTGTCCAGCCAGGGCAGCCAGCGCCGGAGCCAGGCCTCGTTGGACCTCGTGAGCGCGAAGAGGGCCGAGGCGTGCTTCAGGCGCAGGGGCCGAAGCACCACATCCTTGTCGGCCTTGAGTTCCATCAAGCCATCCCGGCGGGGTCCCTCAGGACGGTCCCGCGGCTGGCGCGCCAGATGACGAGGAGCTGGTCGAGGAGCTCGCCGAACTCCTCAAGGCGGAAGGCGTTGGGCCCGTCGCTATGGGCCTTTTCCGGGCAGTCGTGCACCTCGAAGAAGAAGCCGTCCACGGCCGTCGCCGCGGCACGGGCCAGCGTGGGGATCATCTCCCGCGCGCCGCCCGTCTTATCGCCCAGGGCGCCGGGCTTTTGCACGGAGTGGGTGGCGTCGAAGATCACCGGGCAGCCCGTCTGGCGCAGGTGGGGAAAGGCCTGGAAGTCCACGATGAGGTTGCCGTAGCCGAAGGAGTTGCCCCGCTCCGTGACCCACACGGGGCCACCGCCGCCCGCCTGGCGCACCTTCCGCACGGCGTGCTTGAGATCCCATGGCGCGAGGAACTGGCCCTTCTTCACGTTCACCGTGCGGCCCGTGGCGCCGGCGGCCATGAGGAGGTCCGTCTGGCGGCAGAGGAAGGCGGGGATCTGCAGCACGTCGCACACGGCGGCCACGGGCTCGCACTGGTGGCTCTCGTGGACGTCCGTCAGCACGGGCACGCCCACTTCCCGCTTCACCTCCGCGAGGATATCGAGCCCCACCTCCATCCCCTGCCCCCGATGGCTATCGAGGCTCGTGCGGTTGGCCTTATCGAAGCTGCTCTTGAAGATGAACGGAATCCCCCGGCTCACCGCCAGCTCCTTCAGCGCCTTCGCCATGAAGTGGCTGTGCTCCCGGCTCTCGATGACGCAGGGCCCCGCGATGAGGAAGAAACTCTGATCCGTGAAGGGCCGCTGAAAGTCCATTGGATCAGTTTATCCCCATCTGGCTTTTTACAACTTGGCAAGATTTCCAAAGGAAATCTTGCCAATGTGCAGATAAAGACAACACTGGAACCCAGGAGTCGACCATGAAGCACCTCCTTGATGATGAGTTGAATCGGAAGCTGGTGGCCATGCTGCAGGCGGAGGGGCGCATGCCCCACGCGGAGCTGGCGGAGCAGCTGGGCGTGAGCCGGCCCACGATCATCGATCGGGTAAAACGGCTGGAGGCGGAGGGGATCCTGGACGGCTACGCGGCGCGCGTGAGCCCCGCCGCGGTGCAGAAGCCCGTCATCGCCTTCGTGGCCGTGCGCTACAAGGCCGACAACGACGAGGCCCTGGAGCGGCGCTTTTGGAAATCCCTGGAGGCGGAGCCGGATGTGCTGGAGGCCCACACGGTGGCCGGGGAGGACTGCCTCCTCTTGAAGATCTGCGCCAGCACGCCCATGGCCCTCAACGAGCGCCTGCGGAAGATCCGCACGCTGGGGCCCCACGTCACGACGCGCACGACGGTGATCCTGCAAACCCACTTCCACAAATCCGGCCCCAGCCCCTTCCCCGCGGAGACGGCCCCCGTGCAACCCATCGGCCAGCCCGCAGCGAGGAAGCGCGCATGATCGCGAGGACCCCTGAACCGCCATACGTGGGAGAGGAGTGAACATGCTTCCGTGGCTCGCCTACGCCACCATCGCCCTCGTGTGGGGCTCCACCTACTTCGCCATCGTCCTGGGCCTTGAAAGCTTCACGCCCTACGGCATGGTGGCCTTCCGCTTCCTCGGCGGCGGGCTGCTTGGGCTCCTGCTTTCGCGGCTCCGGAAGGAGCCCCTCCCCTCCCGCGCCGACCTTCCCCACCTCATGCTCACGGGCGCCCTGATGCTCAGCGGGAGCAACGCCCTCGTCACCTGGAGCGAGCGCCACGTGAGCAGCGGCCTCGCCGCCACCGTGTGCGCCATGGTGCCCGTCTTCCTGGCCCTCTTCGACTCGGGCATGGGGGGGCAGCGCCAGGGCGGCCGCATCTGGGTGGGCCTGGGCTTCGGCCTCGTGGGCGTAGCCGTGCTGGCGGATCCCTTCCGAGGCCAGGTGCATTGGCTGGGCCTCGGCGCCCTGCTCACGGCCAATATCCTATGGGCCTTCGCCACCCTTCACGGCAAGCACCATGTGAAGCAGCACGCCTCCGCGCTGGGGAACACCACGGTGCAGATGCTCACGGCGGCCGCCATCGGCTGCCTCATCGCGCCCTTCAGCGGCGGCTTCACCGTGGGGCCCGTGACGATGAAGGCCCTGCTGGCCGTCGCCTACCTCGCCGTCTTCGGCTCCGTGATCGCCTTCAGCGCCTACGTCTACCTGGCCCGCGTGTGGCCCCCCGCCAAGATGGGCACCTACGCCTACCTCAACCCCCTCGTGGCCGTGCTATTGGGCGGCCTCTTCCTGCGCGAGCCCTTCACGTGGAACACGGGCCTGGGTCTCCTGCTCATCCTCGGGGGTGTGGCCCTCGTGCAACTGCGGCCCAAGCTGCGATTGGCCGAGGAAACCGCATGAACCCGAGGCTTTGATGACCCACGCCGCCCTCTTGCTCATCGACGTGCAGCAGGCCTTCGACGATCCCGCCTGGGGCCCCCGCAACAACCCCGGCGCGGAAGCCAACATCGCCCGCCTGCTGCAGGCCTGGCGGCAACACGGAAGGCCCGTGCTCCACGTGCGCCATGACAGCGTAGAGGCCAACTCCACCCTGCGCCCGGGCCGCCCCGGCCACGCCTTCAAGCCCGAGGCCCTGCCCCTCCCCGGCGAGCCCATCTTCCCCAAGTCCGTGAACAGCGCCTTCATCGGCACGAGCCTGGAAGCCCATCTCCGGGAACGGGGGATCGAACGCCTCGTGGTGGCGGGCCTTATCACGAACCACTGCGTGAGCACCACCGTGCGCATGGCGGGCAATCTGGGGTTTCACGTGGAGGTGGCCGCCGACGCCTGCGCCACCTTCGATTTCAAGGGTCTGGACGGCACCGTGATCCCCGCGGAAACCATGCATCAAGTGGGCCTCGCGGAACTCCAGGGGGAATTCGCCCAGGTGCGGCCAACGGCCGGTATCCTCGCGGACCTGCCAAGGTAATCGCTGGCCCGAAAGGGATACAGCCCGGAAGTGCCCTTGCCTCTGGCGAGAAGCCATCCCATCCGTCCCCTGCATCCTGGCAACAAAAGAACACATGAGCCTGGATAAAGGGGGTGGATGGGATGGCCGAACGATTGCTTCGATCGCTGTCTCGAATTTCTAGTAGATCGATCCCGAATTGCCCTTGCGAAAAGATCACCACGAAGGCACAAAGGGCGCTGCGCGCCTTGCACGAAGGCCACGAAGCGCTCCCCTGAGCGATCGGC
>CAYWDR010000107.1:0-11965 GCA_964457075.1 uncultured Solibacteraceae bacterium | reverse complement strand
TGGATAACGCGTTATCGGACTGCCAAAGATCGTTCCCGGAAACCGGGTCTCCCAGGATGGGGGGACGGAGGGTTCATCGTCAAGGGGAGGAAAAAGATTAAAAGAAAAAGAGTCGACAGAATGAACAGAATTAAAAGACTAATAAAATACAATAAGTTATTTTATTAAATCATTTATTGGCTTTTTAATTCTGTTCATTCTGTCAACTCTTTGTCTTTTTCAGGGCACCGGTGGAGCTCCCCCCCCAATCCCCTTCCGCACCATGTGCCCCCACGATTCCTTGCCGCGGAGCCAGTCGACGATGCCTTGGAGGCGCCAGATCAGGGTGAGCTGGCGGTAGCCGGCGTTTTCGAGGATGCCGGTGAGGAGGAGGGTGACCCAGGCCCTGAGGCCCTGGTAGGGGTAGATGCACATCTCTTCGAGGACGACGGAGGCGACGCTGTTCAGGAGGCCGAGGAAGAGGGCGAGGAAGAGGAAGAGGATGGCGAAGGGGGTGTTGATTTGGCCGTGCGACACGAACCAGGCGAAGGCCAAGTAGCCGCCCAGTTCGATGAGGGGGGCCAGCGCCTCGAAGATGAGGAAGTAGGGCATGGAAAAGAGGCCGATGCGGCCGTAGGCGGGGTTGAAGGCCAGCTTGCGGTGCCTCCATAGGGTGTCCATGAGGCCGCGCTGCCAGCGGTTCCGCTGGCGCTTGAGGGTGCCGCGATCCTCGGGCACCTCCGTCCAGCAGACGGGGTCGGGCACGAGGACGATGCGGTAGGGCTTCCCCTTCTCGCGCAGGTGGCGATGGAGGCGCAGCACCAGCTCGAAATCCTCGCCCACGGTGTCCGTCTTGAATCCGCCGGCCTCCACGACGAGGTCCTTGCGGAAGACGCCAAAGGCGCCGCTCACGATGAACAGGGTGCGGAACGACGCGAGGCCCATGCGGCCGAAGAGGAAGGCCCGGAGGTACTCCACGATCTGGAAGCGGGCCAGCCACGAATCGGGGACGTGGATGCCGCGGATGCCCGCGGGGGTCACCTTGCAACCGTTGAGGGGGCGGATCACGCCGGAGGTGGCCACCACGTCCTTTTGATCCATGAAGGGGCGCACGACGCGCAGCAGGGCGTCGTTTTCCAGGAGGCTATCGCCGTCCATGCAGCAGACGAGGGGGTAGCGGGCGAGGTTCAGGCCGCAGTTCAGGGCGTCGGACTTTCCGCCGTTCTCCTTATCCACGACGATGAGGTTGGGCACGTAGGCGCTTTCGTAGACCCCGCGGATCGTCTTCGTGGACACGAGCTGGCGGATGACGCGCCGCGAGGCGTGGAGGCGGAAGGCCCCGATGAGCCGCGCCAAGGTGTCGTCGGTGGAGCCGTCGTTGACGACCACCACTTGGTACTCGGGAAAGCGCAGGGCCAGCAGGCTGCTGATGCTCGCCTCGCAGCCCGGGCCCTCGTCGTGGACGGGGCAGATGAGGGTGATGGGGCGGTAGTGGGTGCTTTCGAAGAAGGCCTCCAGCTGATCGCTTTCCACGTCGTCCAGGTGGCTTCGGATGCCCATCCAGGCGCGCACGATGAAGAGCAGGTTGAGCCCGTTCATGGCGAGGAAGTAGAGGAGGATGCCCCCTTGGGCGAAGAGGATGAGCAGGTGCCAAGCCCTCCCGGGTGCCCCCGCTCATCGGCCCACTCCAGACGCTCCATGGCGAGATCCCGGGCGTAGCGGTCGGCGTGGAGATCGGCCACGAGGGACTCCAGGGCCGCGAGGCCCGGCCGGCCGAGATCATGGAGGGCATGGGCCGCGTTGCGCCGCACCTCGAAGACGGGATCCGCCATCATATCCGCGAGGGCTGGAATGGCGATGGGGCCGCCGAGGACGCCCATGGCCCGGGCCGCCTGGGCCCGCAGCACCCAGGCCTCCGACACGGCGAAGGGCCTCACGTGCTCGTAGGCGAGGGGATCGCCCAGGGCCGCGAGGGCCCGCAGGGCGGCGGCCCGCACGTCCACGTCGGGATGCTCAAGGAGGGCGAGGATGCGGGGTTCGCACTCCGCCTGGCGCGTGGAGGCGACCATGAGCGCGAATAGCCGCCAGGCCTGGGGGTTTTCGGGCATGTCCGCCAGGTAGGCCTCCAGCCACGCGGGCAGGAGGGGGCCAAAGGATTCCATGAGGCGCAGCAGGCGGTCCTGTTGGTAGGTGTCCTGGGCGAGCACCCACTGGAGGACGGGCTCGGCGAAGCGCAGGCGCTGGGTGCGGGAGAGGGTGCGCGCGGCGGCGTGGGCCACGAAGGGCACGGGGTCGTTGAGCAGGGTGAGCACGTCGGGATAGCGCTCCTCCACCTCGAATGCGCCCACCTCCAGTGCGGCCAGCGCCCGCTGGCGGGCGGGGCGCGTTTGGAGCCGCTCTAACAGATCCCCATCGAGTCCGAGGCCCCGATAGAAGACATCCAGGCGGCGGCCCTCTTCCCCGGCGAGGGATTCCTTCGTGCGCATGAGGAAGAGCCGGAAGAGTTCCCGTTCCCAGCCCACGAGGTCTTCGATGGAGGTCAGATCGGCCTGTTCCTCGAAGAGCAGGTCCGCCACGAGGGGTTCCCACGCTTGGTGGAGCTGGATGCGGCGCCGGTGGAGGCGGTCCCGCCGCAGTTGGAACAGCGCCCCGAAGAGGGCCAAGCCGCAGACGAGGAGTCCCATGCCCACCGTGCACCAGAGCAGCAGCTCCAGGGTGCCTTCGGGGGTCAGCCAGGGCATTTCCTAAGCCTTGTGCCGCTGATGCAGGCGCCACATCCGTTCGATGAAGACCTGGGGGCTGATGGGCTTCGTGATGTAGTCGTCGGCGCCCGCGGCGAGGCAGCGCACCATATCCTGCTCGTTCTGGTTGCTGGAGACGACGAGGATGGGCACCTTCCCCTTGGGGGCAGGCAGGTCCCTGATTTCCTGGATCAGCCGGAAGCCGTCCATGGCCGGCATCATGAGGTCAGTGCTGACGAGGTCCACGGGCTGGGCCCGCAGGATATCGAGCCCTTCGAGGCCGTTGTGGGCCTCAAGGACGACGATGCCCTCCATCTCGAGACGGGAGCGGATCATCCGGGCGGTGAGGAGGTTGTCCTCCACCAGCAGGACATGGGTGCCTTCGGGCCAAATTCGGCTCATGAGTCTAAGTCTATCAAGAGGTTCCGTCCGGCTTCGGGACCAAGGGGGGGATCAGAATTTGACATCGAGACCTGCGGAGTAGGTGAGCTGGGTGCGCTCCGTGGTGGCGTTCACCTCCTGCCGCTCCCAGGCAAGGCCAGCGGAAAGGATGAGGCGTCGGCCGACCCGGGCTTGCCCGGCCAGGGAGGCCTTCTTCGAATAGAGGTCGAGGATCTCGGCGCTGGGGTTGGGCTGATCGGGGGAGACACCCCTGCCCAGGGAGAAGCCGAGGTAGGTGTCGGAGTCCCCAAAGTAGCGACGGGCGGCGAGGGAGCCCGATTTGGAGGCTCCGGCGGAGCCGGGGGTGGTGTTGGCGCGGAGCGTGAAGAGCCAATCGGCCCAGTACTTCCCGAGGGAGCCCGTGTAGATGTTCACCTTGGAACTGGAGAAGCGGAGGTGGCGCATGCCGAGGGAGGCTTCGATGCCCTTGGGGAAGTTGTGGTACAGCTCGGCCCCCCATCGTGAGGTGGGGAAGATGCTGGAGGAGGAGTAGCCGGCATTGAGGTAGGCATAGGTGCCCTCTCCAAGCCGAGGGTAGCTGTCCACCTCCACCTGGGTACCCGATTCGCCGAAGCGCGTGGCTCGCGAGACTCGGCCGATGACGGAGCCGAAGTCGAAGCGATGGCCCAGCGTGAGCGCCACGGTGCGCCAGGGGTCGAAGGTCTTGTCGAAGCGGTCGTAGGTGGCGGCGATCCCCACCTGGGAGCGCTGGTTCAGCTCCGCGAGGTCGTCGCGGAGCCGCCGGGCGGCGTGGAGATCCGGGTCCGCGGCCACGGCCCGGGAGGCGCTGGCGAGGGCGGCCGGGAAATCTCCGAGGGTCTTCAGGGCCCGGGCCCGCCGGAAGTGGAGCCCCGCGGCTTGCGGGTGGAGCAGGAGCCCTTCGTCGCAAAGGGACAGGGCCTGGCGGGGGTGGTCGGACCAGAGTTCCAGATCGGCCAGGGCCTCGCGGGCATCCAGGTGATCCGGCTTCTGGCGTAGAACGGCCTGAAACTCGAGCCGCCCTTCGTCGTAGCGGTCGTCCCAGGCGAAGAGGCGTCCCAGTAGGATGCGGATGTCGGAATACTCGGGGCTGCGTTTGAGGGCTTCGCGACAGAGGGCCCGGGCCTCCTCCCGCTTACCCTCGGAGGCCAGGCGTCGGGCCCGGAAGTACATTTCATCCACGCCCTCCGGGGCCTGGGCGGCGAGCCCGGGGAGGAGGAAGAGGGGCATCAGGATCGCGGAGGGGCGGAGATTCATGGGGAGGGGGTCCCGGGGTTGAAGCGGTAGAACTCGTTCAGGTGCTGGAGATCGCGGAGGATCAACGCGTCGTATTTGCGCTTCCGCGCGGCGGTGACGGCATTGCGGGTGCCGCCGGGATCCCATCCGAGGTCGTAGTAGTAGTCCTTGAGGTTAACGCCGTCGGAGATGTAGAGGCCCTTGCCGTTCCCCTCCAGGATGCCGTAAACGGCGCCGTAGCTGGAGGCGAGGAGGTAGTGGTCCTGGACGTAGCGCGCGTGTTCTTGGGGGGTCTCCGTGAACAGGGGGCGGCCCAGGATGGGGTCCGAAGCCAGGGGGCGGTGCCCCAGCAGGTAATAGAGGCTCGGCGTGAGGTCCGTGAGCAGGGCGAGCTGATCGAGGTCCGGGGCCACCTTCCCCTGCATCGAAGCGGGCAGGTGGATCAGCATCGGCACCCGGAGGATCTCGGGGAAGAGGGTGTAGGCGTGGCCGAAACGCCCCTCCTCGCCCAGGGAATCGCCGTGATCGGACGTGAGGATGATGATGCTCTCGTCGTAGAGGCCCTTGGCCTTCAAGGTCTCGATGAAGGCGCCGAAGCACTGGTCCAGGCGGCGCACGCGGCTCGCGTAGGGCGCGTAAAAGCCGGGGTAGTCGCCGCCGCCGGGCACGTCCTTGCCCTCGCGGTTGATGACGGAGACGTGGAGATCCTGCACCTGGGCATAGGCGAAGATGGGGCGGGGATCGGAGCCGCGCTTGTCCAGGCGGGCGCTGAGGGCCGGAAGGACATTGCAAAGGCGCAGATCCTGGGTGCCCATGCCGGGCGTGAGCTCCTCCAGGCCCGGGAAGGGCTTCAGGATGGCGTCCAGCACGTTGTCATAGGAGACGAGGGCGCGGTAACCGTCCGCCTCCAGCATTTTCTGGAGGCTGTTCATGGGGCGGAAGGGGGTCACGTACTGCTTGTGCAGAAGCATGCCGCCGGTCCAGATGGAAGGCTCCGAGAGCCCCGTGGCCCCATAGCGCGCGAAGGCGGGAAG
The DNA here is from genome assembly GCA_964457075.1 of uncultured Solibacteraceae bacterium. Classification (GTDB taxonomy): domain Bacteria; phylum Acidobacteriota; class Holophagae; order Holophagales; family Holophagaceae; genus JAFDVN01. Next base: position 6,555 of record CAYWDR010000107.1, on the reverse strand, counting down.
GGCCACGTTCTCCTTGGCGAAGCGGTCCATGGCCGGCGTGAAGGTCACCTTGGCGTTGTAGGCGCCGACGTAGTCCTGCCGGAAGCTGTCCACCACGAGGATGAAGATGTGGGGGCGGGGCGCGGTGGTGGCCTTGAGCTCGGGCACGAGGTCCACGTCCACGGGATCCGTCTTCACGTCCTGGGGGATGTTGGTGTTGCGCTGGAGCACCCGGTAGATGGAACCGAGGGCGCGGTCCACGGGGGCCAGGGCCTCCCGCAGCAGGCGCACGGAGGCATCCTGACCCGCGTGGCGCTCCAGGCGGGCGTCGAGGTCCGCGGGGAGCAGGGCGGGCAGAAGCTTGAAGGCGACCAGGGCGCCCAGGGTCGCAAGGAAGAGCGGGTTGGATCCGGTGCGCCGGCCCGTCCAGCGGGGGGCCAGCGCGTGGAAGGCGGCGAAGGCCAGCCCGCCGGTGGCCAGGGCCACGAGCTTCTGGAAGAGGAAGTTCCAATCGAAGACGGCCGCTTGGGTTTCCACGAGGCCCGCGGCGCCGGCGAGGGCGCCCAGGCTCGCCACCACGCCCCAGGTGGGGACCTGGCTCAAGGGGGCCAGGGGGTGCAGGAGCAGATCCAGCGCCGACTCCGCCTGCGCGGGCGGATGGACTCCCGACCCCAGCACCGCCATCGCGAGGACCAGGCAGAGGGCGAGGAGCCCGGCGACGACCACCGCTGGGACTCCGGTGAAGGCGATGGCGGTGAAGGCGATCTGGTGGAGCACCAGCGCGATGGCCAGGGCGCCGAGCAGGAGCGTGAGGCGCAGCTCCAGGCCGAGGTCCATGCGCAGCGATCGGGACAGCCCCTGGAGGGCCAGCAAAGTCACGGCGCCCATGAGGGCGGCCAGCAGGTGCGCTCCCAGGCTCCAGAGCGCCGGAACGGCGCCCACGGAGCCCGGCCCGGCCTTGAGCCGGGCCACGGCGAGGAAGAGGATGGAGAGGAAGAGGGCCGTGCCCAGGGCCGCCACCAGCAGGCGGAAGCCCTGGTCCGAGTCCCGCGCCAAGGTGGGCAGGCGGGCCCCCTGTTCCCGGAAGTCCAGGAGGAGGAGCGCCAGAACGGAGCCGAAGAAGGCCAAGGCGTAGCCCAGGCTGGCGGGCCCGTTCTCCAGCCGGGTCAGGAGCGGGTGGATGAGCAGGGCCAGGGCCGCGAGGGTCTGGATCCCGTGGAAGAATCGGCGACCCGGGGCGGCGGTGCGTCGGAACACCCCGTCCACGGCGGCGTTGAGGAGCACCACGATCAGCAAGAGGGCGGGCTGCCAGCGGATGAAGGCGGGCAGCCAGGACACCATGTTGAACTTCAGCACGGCCTGGTAGGTGAATGGGTTGAAGGCCAAGAGGCAGTACACCCCCGAGAGGAGGTAGAGGCCGAGGAAGGCGAGCCGGGCGGCCCGGAATCCCAGATTCCGCATCAGGAACCTCCCCTTTTCTGAAGGCGGTCCCGCCGCTGCCGGATGGCCCCGTTGCCCGGATCCAAGGCCAGGATGCGGTCGTAGAGGGCCGCGGCGGCCGCGGGCCGCTGGGCCTGCTCCTCGAGCCCACCGAGCACCGTCAGCGCATCGATGGATTCGGGAGAGCGCGCCAGCAGGCGGCCCAGGGCCTCCCGGGCCGCCTCGGTGCGGCCCAGGGCGCGCAGGGCCATGCCCAGCACGAGGCGCGCATCGTTGGAGCCCGGCCGGCCCCGCCGTACGGCCTCAGCCCGGCTGCGGGCTTTCGCGGGCTCACCGAGGAAGACCTCCATGCGGGCGAGGCCCAGGGCCAAATCCGGGTAATCAGGCGACAGGACCAGGCCCCGGCGATAGACCTCCCGGGCCTTCGGGAAGCGCCCGGATCGTTCATAGGCATGGGCCAGGTAGAAGTGGAAGTCGGGGTCCTTCGGCGAGAGGGCCAGGCACCGCTCGAAGGCGTCCACGGAGGCCTCCACCTGACCGAGTTTCCAGTAGGCTTCGCCCAAGCGGGGGCAGGCATCGCCCGGAGTGGGTGAGATCTTGAGGTAGCGCTCCCAGAGCTCCGCCTCCTCCTTGTAGTGGCCCAGCCGATCGTGGATCTCCGCCAGCTGGCCCAGGGGGATGGGGTTATCGGGGAAGGCCTCATGGATGCGCTGCACGAGCGGAAGGGCTTCCGTCACCTTGCCCGCGGTGAGCAGGGCCCTGGCCCGGTCCTGCAGCTCGGCGGCCTGTTCAGGGGCGAGCTCCTCCCCGGAGTCGGCGCCACGCCCAAATTCCGGGCCATACCGCAGGCTCCACCCGCAGAGGACCAGCACGAACAGGGAGGCCACCAGACGGGCGCGCGGCGAGGTCAGGAGCAAAGGGGATCCGGGGATGGGCCAGATGGCACGGGTCAGGATCGTTCAGAGTACCGGCATCCAGGAGCCGAGATGGTGCAGGGCGAAGCCCCCGAAGCTGGGGTGCGGGGCGAAGGCCCGGCGCGCCCGGGCCATCTCCCGGGCGAGGGCCCCCGGGCCCTGGCCGTGAAAGGTGATCTTGGCGGGTTCGGTGGGGGCCGTCTCCAGCCCAATGACGACGGGCCGGCCGATGCGGTCCCCATAGGCCAGTTCAGCCTGGGCCAGGGCGATGATGCCATCCCGCCCATGGGCGCGGTTGCGATAGTCCATCACGACGACGTACGAGAAGAGATCCTGCACCCACTGGTTGAGGGGGCGCCGGCGCCCTTCCCACGTCACCTCGAGGCCGTCGTACCAAAAAGGCATCGCGGCGCCCACGGCGAGTTTGGGGGCGGCCTCGCGCACCTGCGCGACCCATTCCGCGGCCCGATTGAGGTAGAGGTGGGCCAGGCGCTCGCGGCTTTCCTCCGTCCAGGCCGCCTGGGTGTAGGGCTCCATGTCGAGGTGGATCCCATCGAAGCGCCCTTCAGGAGCCGCCCTCCGGTTGTAGTCGAGGATCCGCTGCAGCAGGGCCCGCATCTGGCCCCCGTGCTCCGGAAGCAGGTACTGCTCGGGATTCAGGGAGCCTGAACCCACCAGGGCCTCCACCCGCAGGCCCTGGGCGTGGAGGCGGGCCAGGACCTTCTCCACCTTCCCGGGGGCTTCCAACAAGAGGTCCCGTCCTGCGCAGTCCCCGGGGTGGAGGTAGAGGGTGCGCACCCCTCGGCGACGCAGCTTCGCGCCGGCCTGCCCAGCCTGCTCCGGATCCCCGAGGAGGCGGCATCCTGCCTCCTCCCAGGCCCAGACGGCGAGGGCCTTGGAGGAGGCGCGGGGTGGGTTCGCGGCCAAGGCGAGGCTCGCCAGCAGGAGCAGCGTGCGAGTCGCCACGGCTACCACGCCAATAGTTCGTCGATGGCGCGGCGGATGGATTCCTTCGAGGGCAGCCACGCCGCCTCCAGCACGGGGCTGGCGGGGCAGGGCGTATCGAGGCTGGCGAGGCGCTTCACGGGCGCGTCGAGCCAGGCGAAGCAGGTCTCCTGGATGCGGGCGGCCAGCTCGGCGCCCGGGCCGAAGCTGCCGCTGGGCTCCGTGAGCACGAGGATGCGGTGCGTGCGCTTGGCGAGGGCTTCAAGCGCCGCCTGATCCAGGGGCCAGAGGGTGCGGAGGTCCAGCACGGCCACGTCCGTGCCCTCGGTGGCTTCCAGGGCCACGTGCTGAAGGGCGCCGTAGGTGACGATGGCGGCCGATGCGCCGTCGCGGCGCAGGGCGGCTTCCCCGAGACGCGCGGTGGGTGCGACGTCCCATCGGTCCTTGAGGCGGCGGTAGAGGTGCTTGTGCTCCAGAAAGAGGACGGGATCCTCGTCCTCGATGGAGGCGCGCAGCAGGGCGTAGGCGTCCGCCACGGTGCCGGGCGCGACCACCTTCAGCCCCGGCGTGCCGAGGAAGTGGGTCTCCACACATTGCGTGTGGAAGGGGCCGCCGCTGCCGCCCGCGCCCACGGGGCCGCGGAAGACGGCGGGCACGGAGGCTCCCCAGCGCCAGCGGGCCTTCGCGGCGAAGTTGCAGATGAGATCCGAGGCCAGGAGGGAGAAATCCATGAACTGGAATTCCGCCACGGGGCGTCGCCCCTGGAGGGCCGCGCCGATGGCCACGCCGGCGATGGCCTGCTCGGCGATGGGCGTGTCCACCACGCGGCCCTCGCCGTAGGCCTCCAGCAATCCCGCCGTGGCCTGGAAGGCGCCCCCGTAGGCGCCGATATCCTCGCCCAGGCAGAACACCCGCTCATCCGCGGCCATGGCGTCCTTCAAGGCCGCATGGATCGCTTCGAGGTAGGTGCCATGGAACATGCCTGTATTTCACCACATGTCAGGGCCTTACACCCCCGCGGGCTTGAACCCCGACGCCACCCCGCCCATCGGTACCCGCCTCAATGGCAGCCGCACCGCCAGGAACGTGCGCTTCGCCCACGCCATCCTGCCTTCCGAATTCAAAAGCCAAGCCTTCCCTCAGCGGGATCGCTTGCACGCTTGCAAGATTGGTTGTATTCTGAATTCTGGAATATAGAATTTCTGGATTCGAGAATGCAGAATATCAAATCCATCTCTCTATCGGCAAAGGACTTTTACATCCTTCTAGGGCTCGTCTACCTCGGTTGCAATGACTCGGGCAGAGGCGGCTGGACCTACCACTCCCTGGGCGAAGTCCTGGGCGTGAGCGGCTCCCAAATCCATTCAGCCGTTGGCCGCCTGACGGCCTCCGGCCTGCTGGTCGGAAAAGGCCTCTCGGCCAGCCCGAACCGGAAGGCCCTGGCCGACTTCATCGTCCACGGAGCCCGGTATGCCTTTCCTGCCGTGCGGGGCCCTGTGAAGCGCGGAATGGTCACGGGCATCCACAGCAAGGCCTTCGACGCCGGGGACATCGTCCAGCAGGGCATCACGCAGGCCGACGTGTGGCCCTACTCCCTGGGCACCGAGCAGGGCCGCAGCGTCGCGCCCCTATGCGATGCCGCCGTGGAGGCCGCCCACAACCATCCCGAGCTTTACCGCGCCCTGGTGGCGTTCGACGTGTTGCGTCTTGGCCAGGTTCGCGAGGTCCAGGCCGCCGGAGCCTTCTTCCAGAAGAGTCTGGCGTGGCATTCCTGAATCCCAACCTCGCGAACCTGGAACAGACCGCGAAGGCCCTGGAGCCCCTGCTCCCCGAGTTGGCCTTCGTGGGGGGCACCCTCACGGGCCTGCTCATGGACGACCCCGGCGCGGGCCCCATCAGGGTCACGAAGGAGGCGCTTCCTGGAGCAGTACAGATATTTCTGAGCCGGGTTAACGCCATCGGGATCGCTCAATGGCGCTGGCGATAACCCTGATTCCAACTGCCTATCGACGGTCATCTTCCTCAAAAAACCCCTCCGCCGCCTCCGCCACGGCCGGATCCTGCAGCGCCTCGCCGGGCTTGCTGCCGTGGCCGAGGAGGGCGCCGCCGAAGTCCATTTCCATGAAGTCCGCCGTGCGGCGAAGGCTATCGAGGATGGGGGCGGCGGAGCCTTCGTGGGCCTGGTCCGAGTCCACGAGAATGGCCCAGAGGCGCTTGCCCTTCATGCGCTCCCGCAGCCGCAGGGCGGGGCTGCGCATCCAGCCGCTCCAGTGATCGAAGTAGAGCTTGGCCGCCGCCGGGAGGCTGTACCAGTAGACGGGGGAGACGATGACGAGGTCTGTGGCCTCCAGGGTGGCCTCGGCGAGGTGGCGGGCGGTGCCGTCGGGATCGCCGTAGCCCGTGCTGTGGCGGGTGTCCACGAAGGGGGGCAGCGGGTGCTCGTCGAGGCGCATCCAGGTGGCCGTGACGCCGGGGGGCAGACTCTCCGCGGCCCGGCGGGCGAGCTGCTCGCTATTGCCGTCGCGGCGCGTGGAGGCGAGGAGGAAGAGGAAGTGGCGGGCGCTCATGGGCATCAATCCTAGAGAGGGCATTCCCAGATGCGATCCGTCTGCGGATCCGTGCCCACGACGAAGGTGTGATGGCCCACGTCGCGGAAGGGCCAGCGGCGGTAGAAGGCCTGGGCCTTCGCGTTGTGCTCCCATACCCCCAACCAGAGGGTGCGGAAGCCCTCGGCCCGGGCCTGGGCGATCACGGCGTCCATGAGGGTGAGGCCCACCTTCCGGCCGTGAAAGGCCTGGAGCACGTAGAGCCGGTTCAGCTCAATGGGGGCGGGGCCCGAGACGCAGGCTTCGGCGGGGCCGCGGCGCAGCTGGGCGAAGCCGGCGGGTACGCCGTCGAGGGAGGCGAGGAGGGCCGTCCAAGCGGGATCCGTGAGTTCCGCCCCCTGTTGGGCTTCGCCGTAGGCGCTATCGAGGAAGAGGGCGAGGTCCTCGGGCGTGTTGGAATCCCCGAAGGCCTCCGTGAAGCTCTGGCGCGCCAGGGCGGCGATGGTGGCGGCGTCGGCGGGGGTGGCGTCGCGGAGGGAGAGGGCGTTCATCGGCGTGTCCGTGGGGGCTTGGGTTCCAGACTGAAAAGACCTTAGCCACAGATGGACACCGATGGACACAGATAAGCCTGAATGGGCTTGAGAGGCGGGAAGCGGCTTTACAGGGTGTCCAACGCGGGTCCTTCCAAAGCAAGTGAATGAACCACGAAGACCACGAAGACCACGAAGGGG
>CAYWDR010000106.1:0-12028 GCA_964457075.1 uncultured Solibacteraceae bacterium | reverse complement strand
GGGTGGACCATCGGCACCCTCACGGAGCGCATCCGCCAGCAGGCCCGGCTGGCCCGGACGCGGGAGCACCGCACGGCGGGCCTGCTCCGCCTCAGCAAGGAGCTGGCGGAGGGGGGCGGATCCGCGGAACTGGTGGAATCCGTGCTCCGCAACGTGGCGTCCCAGTTCCACACGGCGCCGGTGGTGCTGCTCCCGGATTCCGCGGGCAAACTGCGCCCCCTGCGGCGGGAGCTGCCCTTCGTCCTTTCGGAGAACGAGCTGGGCGTGGCCCAGTGGGTGTTCGAGCACGTGGAAGCCGCGGGCCGGGGCACCGCCACGCTGCCGGGCTCCAAGGCCACCTACCTGCCCTTGAAGGCCACGGGGGGCGTCGTGGGCGTGCTGGGGGTGTTGCCGGAGGGCGAGGCCCATTGGGCGGAGCCGGATCAGCGGCGCCTCCTGGAGGCCTTCGCCGACCAGGCCGCCCTGGCCCTGGAACGGCTGAACCTCTCGGAGCAGAACGAGCAGGCCCGGCGGCGCATGGACCAGGAGCAACTGCGCAGCGTCCTCCTCAGCTCCGTCTCCCACGACCTCCGCACGCCCCTGGGCAGCATCACGGGGGCGGCCAGCGCGCTGCTCGCGGGCGGAGACCTCCCCGAGGGCACCCGCCGGGAATTGCTGCAGAGCATCCAGGACGAATCCCACCGCCTCCACCGCCTCGTCACGAACCTGCTGGATATCACCCGCTTCGAATCCGGCGCCGTGAAGCTCAACCTCGAATGGATGCCCTTGGAGGAGGTGGTGGGGGCGGCCCTGAACCGAATGGAGGAGGCCCTGAAGGGCCGGCCCCTGAAGGTGGATCTGCCCGCGGCGTTGCCCCTCGTGGCCATGGATGCCGTGCTCATGGAGCAGCTGGTGGTGAACCTCCTGGATAACGCCGCCAAGCACACGCCGGCGGGCTCGCCCGTGGAGGTGAAGGCCTGGGCCGTGGGCACCCATCTCACGCTGGTGGTGGCCGACCGGGGCCCCGGCCTGGCGGAAGGCGAGGAGGAGCGCATCTTCGAGAAGCTCGTGCGGGGCGCCCATCACGGCGGGCATCCGGGCTCGGGCCTGGGGCTCGCCATCTGCCGGGCCATCGCGGAGGCCCATGGCGGCACCATCAACGCCCACAACCGGGCCCAGGGCGGCGCCCAGTTCCTCGTCGTGCTTCCCTTGAAGGAGGCGCCTCCCGCGCCGCCCGAGGAGTCCATGGAATGAACGCCTCCGGCCCGCGGATCCTGGTGGTGGAGGACGAGGCGCCCATGCGCCGCTTCCTGCGCGCCGCCCTTCAGGCCCAGGGCTACCGCTGCCTGGAGGCCGTGGATGGCGCCGAGGGCACGCGGCTCCTGGCCAGCCACCAGCCGGAGGTGGTGCTGCTGGATCTGGGCCTTCCGGATCGCGACGGATTGGAACTCACCCGGGAGTGGCGGGGCTGGAGCCGGGTTCCGATCATCGTGCTCTCCGCCCGGGGACGCGATGAGGACAAGGTGCAGGCCCTCGACGCCGGCGCCGACGACTACCTCACGAAGCCCTTCAGCACGGGCGAGCTGATGGCGCGCATCCGCGTGGCCTTCCGCCACCGGAGCGACGGATCCCCGGAGCCTGCCATCCACCAGACCCCCCACTGGCGGCTCGACCAGTCCAAGCGCGAGCTGCGAGTGGAGGAGCGGGTGGTGCACCTCACGCCCAACGAGTACAAGCTCCTGCAGGTGCTCGTGAAGCACGCGGGCCGCGTGGTGACCCACGCCCAGCTGCTGCGCGAGGTGTGGGGCACGGCCTCGGCCCAACCCCACTACGTCCGCGTGTACATGGCCCAGCTCCGGCAAAAGCTGGAAGCGGATCCGGCGCGGCCCCGCTACCTGCTCACGGAACCGGGCGTGGGATACCGGCTCTGGGCGGATGAGGGTTGAAGCCCGGTGCCCATATCCGATCCGGCCTGAACGCCTAGAACCGGGCGGCCACCTTCTCCCAAAGCGTGCGGGCCTCTCGATTTCCCAGGGCCACCAGCAGCCCGAAATAGAGGGCCGAGCTCGCGGCGATGAGCAGGAAAAGCCGCAGCGCCGTGGCCCCCACGCCCTGGTAGGTGCCGAAGAGGCCGAGGGCGCGGCCCCCCCACGCGGCCACCAGGCCCATGGGCAGGGCGGCGAAGGTGAAGAGGCCACACCCCACCACCGTGAAGAGGAGGGGCGGCTCCATGCGCGCGCGCAGGCGCAGGAGCACCCACCCGAGGCCCAGCATGCTGGCGAGGCCGTTGGCGAGGGCGAGGCCGCCCGTGCCCCAGATCCGGAGGAGCCACCAGGAAAGCACGAGATTGGCGGCCATGCTGAGCACCGCCGCCTGGGCGGGGCCGCGGTAATCCTTGAGGGCGTAAAGGGCCTGGGTGCCGATGCGGGCGGCGCCGATGAAGGGGATGCCCACGGCCTGGAAGGCGAGGGTCCAGGCCGTCCAGCTCACGTCCGAGGCCGTGAAGCGCCCCTTCTGGAAGATGAGGGCGATGATGGGCTGGGCGAGGATGGCCATGCCGATGGCCCCGGGGATGGCGAGGAAGGCGGTGCCCCGCCAGGCGGATCCCAGGGCCTTGTTGAGCCCGCGCAGATCGCCCGCTTCAGCCAGGCGGCTCATGTTCGGCAGGCTGACGGTGGCCACGCTCACGGCGAAGAGGCCCAGCACCATCTCGCCCATCATGTTGCTGTTGAAGAGCACCGTCTGGCTGCCCTCGGCGAGGCGGGACGCGAGGAAGGTGCTGAGCAGCACGTTGATGGGGTGGACGCCGGAGCCGAGGATGCCGGGCACCATGCGCTTCAGCGCGAGGCGCACGCCGGGATCCTTGAGGTGCAGGCCGGGGCTGAGGCCGTAGCCGTAGCGGAGGAAGGAGGGCACGAGGATGAGCAGCTGCACGAGGCCGCCCGCCAGCACGGCCGCGGCGAAGATGACGGTGGCGGTGTCGGCGCTGCGGCCCCAGTCGCTGGGGCCCAGGTGGAAGCAGAGCCAGCCGAAGCCCATGAAGGCAAGGTTGTAGAAGGTGCTCACGCTGGCCGTGAGGCCGAAGCGGTCCTTCAGATTGAGCACCGCGGAGCACCCCGCCGTGAGGCTCACGAGCAGCAGGTAGGGGAACATCAGCCGCCCGGCGAAGGTGGTGAGGGCGAGGTCCGCGGGGGCGGGCTGGGCCCCCCTGAGGATGTGGAAGAGGGTGGCGAGCTGCTGGGGCATGCCCTGGTCCGGGGCCAGGCGCCCCAGCATGAGCAGGCCCGTGATGAGGCCCATGGCCGCCACCCCCAGGAGGCAGAGGAGGGCGAGGAAGGTGGCGAGGGAGCCCAGGAAGCGGGCGGCCATGGTCTTTCCGGCCTCCTCGCCCTCCCGCGCGGCCACCTCGTTGAGGGTGGGGAGGAAGGCGGCCGTCATGGTGCCCTCCGCCGTGAAGCGGCGCAGGAGGTTGGGCAGGCGGTAGGCGACGAAGAAGGCATCCGCCGCGGGCCCCGCGCCCAGATAGGCCGCGAGCATGCGGCTCTGCAGCATGCCGGTGACGCGGCTGAGGAGCGTGAAAGCGCCCACCAGCACGGCGGATCGCAGCGCCGATGGGCGTTCACTCATGCTTCATTCCATGGAGAGGGGGCATCAGGCCAGGATACCGGGTCGATCAGCGACCTGCCCCGGCCTGCGTCCAAAAACCAAAGCTCACCCGGAAGCTGAAGTCAGAGGCTGATGTTGACCGTGAGGGTCGCGCCCGCGGTGACGGTGGCCGGGGAGGGACTCGACGAGGTCGTGGTCATGGAGCCGTCCGCGTTCAGCGTCGTCCGGAAGGCCTGGACGGAGTAGCTGCCGATGGGCAGGTTTCCGAAGGCGTAGGTTTCCGTTCCCACGCCCACGATCGCGAGGGTGGTATCGACGATGAAGGTGTAGCTGGGCCCGGCGGGCACCGCGAGGGACTGCCTCAGATGCACGGTGTCGTGCTGGTCCGCCGTGGCGACGGGGGTCACGCTGCCGGAAACCCCGCCCACGGACGCGTTGGACGTGAAGCTCGCGCTGAAGGAACCGAGGGGCGCGGCGGCGGTGATGGTGATGGCGTCGCTGGCCTTCGCGTCGTACGCCACGACGGGGGTGCCCACCTTGGGCAGGCAGACGACGTGGTAGGCGCCGCCCACGGGCAGCAGATCGAGGGTGTAGTGGCCGCTGGCGTCTGTCACCGTGCTCCGGATCAGGATGGGGTTGCCGAGGCCGTCCATGCTTTCCGCGAAGACCATCGCGCCGGCGAGGGGCGCGGCGCTGAGGCTATCCGTGAAGGTGCCGCTGATGCTGCCCGTGGCCACCTTGTCGAAGGCGCGGATGGTGGGGCGCAGGATGTACTGCTGGGAGGATCCAGCCGATACGATCTGGATCGAGTGGGCCGCGTCGAAATCGATCCACACGTCCTTGGTGGTGCCCGCGGCCACGTCGAAGCTCACGATGAGCTTGATGCCCGTCTGGAGGCCCGAGGGCACCTTCAGGGGTTCGACGGAACCATCCTCGAGCTTCACGGTGTTGCCCGAGCCGAGGATCAGCCGCATCTGGCCGTAGTGGCCTGCCGGAAGGGTGGCCCCGGCGGCGAGGGTCTGGCTCACCCCGCCCGTGAGGGCGAGGAGGTTGTAGGTCTGATCGGGGGTGCCCAGGGTGATCCATCCGCCATCCCCGCGGATCTCCACGGATTGGATGTGGACATTGATCTCCTGATAGCCGCTGATGGGCCCATCCGTGAGGCTCACCGACATCTTGCCGGTGCCGCTGTCCGAACCGCCCCCGCCGCAGCCGAGGATCATGGCGAGTCCCAGACCACCGATCAAGCCCAGCCGCTTCATGTGATTCCACATATGAGCCTCCAAATGGGAAGGGGGGTGCTCCACCCCCGGTAGGGTAGGCCGGCCATGGTGGTGTCGTCGAAGAGAATAGCCTTGACAGGCGAGGCCGCCACCGATCCCCGGCCCATGCAGGGTGGAGATGGTGCCAACGGTGAACCGGGCCGCCCGAGCGGTCTATTTTCCTAGCGGACCAGCAGCCAGAGGCCCACCGCGAGGTTGCCCAGGCCGGATAGGGCCAGCACCGAACGGCGGCCCCGGGGGCCCTCCAGGGCCTGGCTCAGGAGGCCCGAGGCCCAAGCGAGGAGGATGAACATGGCCGTGATCCCGGCGCCGAAGAGGAGGAGGGCGAAGGCGAAGGGGCCGAAGCCCTGCCAGCCGTGCTCGCGCAGCAGGGTGGTGAAGCCTCGCACGCCGCCCAAGCCGAAGAAGGCGCCCAGCCAGGCGGCGCTGTGGTGGAAGCGGGCCTTGGCGCCCGGGTGCGCATGCATGAGGGCCCCGTGGGCATGCACGGCGGGCTGGGGCGAGGACCGGCGCAAGCCGATGGCCCCCGCGAGGTTCCAGAGGCCCAGGAGGATGACGAAGGACCAGGCGGCCCGGTCGAGCCAGAGGAACATGGCCTCTCCCGCGAGGGCGTGGCCCAGAAGGATCGTCGCCAGGGCCAGCAGGGCCACGGCCAGCATGTGCGATAGCCCAAAGGCCAGGCCCACCCGCCAGGCCCGCCGGTCGCCATCCAGGCTCACGCCCGTGACCACGGCGACGTGGTCCGGTTCGAGGGCGTGCAGGAGGCCTAGGAGGAGGGGGAGCATGGGTTCGGGTCCGGTTTCAGCCTAACCTAGCCGGGCCGGGGATGGCCGGGGCTGCGGATGGCCAGTGGCCAAAAGCAAAAAAAAGCAAACCGGTGATGAACAGTGATGAACAGTGATAAAAGCAGGCCACGGCCATCACTGTTCATCACTGTTCATCACTGGTTTTCTTCTTTTTCTTTCCTCTGTTCGCCGGCCCAGGGGTTGGCCCCCCTTGATTCGCCTATAAGACCGGTTGATGCTGGTCCATGCGGCATAAATTGGATTGATGCGATGAGCCTGGACGTCACCCCTCTGCAGGTCTTCCTCACCGTCGTGGAAGAGGGCAGCTTCACCCGCGCGGCAGAGAAGCTGCAGCGCACGCAGCCCGCCGTGTCCGTGGCCGTGCAGCGGCTGGCGGCCGAGGTCGGCGAGAAGCTCATCGACCGCTCGGGCCGGGAACTCTCCCTCACGGATGCGGGCGCCATCGTGCTCGACGCGGCCCGGCGGCAGCAGAATCTCCAGCGGGAACTCTTCAACCGCCTCGCGGAGCTGCGCCACAAGGCCGTGGGCCGCCTCGCCCTGGGCGCCAACGAGAGCATGATCCTCTACCTCCTTCCGCACCTCATCCGCTTCCGGGAGCGCTTCCCCCAGGTGCAGGTGGTGGTGCAGCGCACCCGCAGCAGCCAGATCCCCGATCACCTGCTGGCGGGGGACGTGGACTTCGGCGTGGCCAGCTTCCAGCCCGCGGACGATCGCTTCGGGAACCGCGTCCTCTACCGCGATCACTTGGCTTTCGTCGTGGGTCCCCACCATCGCCTCGCCAAGAAAAAGGCCGTCTCCATCCAAGAGCTCGGCAAGGAGACCTTCGTCGCCCACAACGTGGCGAGCCCCTACCGCGAAGTGGTGCTGCGCGAATTCCACCGCCACAAGGTGGCCCTCGACATGGCCCTGGAAATGCCCACGGTGGAGAGCATCCGCCGCATGGTGGCCGGCGGCATGGGCGTCGCCTTCCTCCCGAGAGTCACCGTGGAACAGGACCTCGCCACGGGCCTCCTCAAGGAAGTGCAAGTGCCCGAAGTGAAGGCCGAGCGGCCCATCCATCTGATGTGGGTGGAAAAGCGGCCGTTGAGCCATGCGGCGAAGGCGTTTTTGGAGATGGTTGCCGAGGGCTGATGGGCGGGCCGTTCGCGGGCCTTGTGACGGGGAGGCTGATTCCTCCTTGACGTAAGTAAATAGTTACTTACTATGAACTCATGAGCGCGCTTACCGCCCCCCTCACGCCCAAGCAGCAGGAGATCGCCGATGCCGCCCTGCGGATCATCGGGTCGCAGGGCGTCGCGGCCCTCACCATGGCCGTCCTGGCCCAGGAGCTGGGGGTCTCCACCGGGGCCCCATTCCGGCATTTCGCCTCCCGCGATGAGATCCTTGAGGCGGTGGTGAGGCGCGTGGAGGAGCTGGTTTCCAGCTCCTTCCCGGATCCCGCGCTCCCGCCCATGGCGCGCCTGGAACACCTCTTCCTGACTCGGGCGGCCACCGTGGGGAAGCACGCGGGCATCGCCCGCCTCGTGTTCTCGGAACAGTTCGTCCTGGCGCTTCCCGCCGCGGCCGCGGAGCGGCTGCGAGGGCTGGTGAAAAGGACCCGGGGAACGATCCTGGAGGCGCTCAAGGAGGCCGCCAAGAACGGAACGCTCCGAGCGGATCTCCCTCCTGAGGAGCTGCTTCCCATCGTCATCGGCGCCCTTCAGCACCTGGTCTTCCTGGGGGCGATGGGCCCCGCCCTCCCCCAACCGCCCGGAGCGCGCAAGGTCTTCGCGGTGCTTCTGCGGCTGCTGACCCCCCCACCGGAAAACCCCACGGAGAAAGCGTGATGGAACCCCTTTCAATGCTCAAAAAACTCCGGGCCCGGAATTGGGCCCTGCTGGGCGCTTCAGCCCTCCTGCTGGGGGCCTTGGTAGTGAGGTTCGCGGTGCCCGTGGCGGTCCACTCCCACCGGGTGGATCGTGGCCCCGTGCTCAGGGAGGTGCGGGGGACGGGCACCCTGGAGAGCGTTCAGGAGGTTCCGCTGGCCTTCAAGGTCGGCGGGCGCATCGCCGCCCTTCCATTTGATGAAGGGGCCTCCATCCGCCAGGGCCAGCTTCTGGGTTGGCTGGATCCCTCCACCCTCCAGGCCGAGTTCTCCGTGGCCAAGTCGGGGCGCGGCGCGGCGGAAGCGGGCGTCGGCCGGGCCGGGGCCGAGCTGGATCAGGCCAAGGCCACGGCCAGCCGGGCCCGGGAGGATTTCCAACGCTTCCAGCGGCTCCATCAGCAGGGGATCCTCAGCCGGTCGGATCTGGATCAATCCCAGGAGAAACTGAAGGTGGCGGAAGCCTCCGTCAAGGCGTTGGAAGCGGCGGGCCTGCAGGCCCGGCAGGGCGTTTCCCTGGCCCAGGGCACCGAATCCATCCATCGCATCAACCTTTCCGAAGGCAGGCTAATGAGCCCGGTGGACGGGCTGCTGGTGAAGCGCCTCCGGGAGCCCGGGAACATCGTCCAGACCGGAACCCCCGTCCTCACCGTCGTGAGCACGCGCAAGCTGTGGGTGCGCGCCTGGGTGGACGAAACCAGCCTCGGGGAGCTGCGGGTGGGTCAAACCGCCGCGGTGGAGTTGCGCTCCGCCCCCGGCAGGGTGTTCAAGGGACGGGTGGATCGGATCGCCCGCCAGGCGGATCGCCAGACCCACGAATTGCTGGTGGATGTGGAGGTGTTGGAGCTCCCCGAGCAGTTCGCGGTGGGCCAGCGGGCCGATGTGCGGATCGGATTGGCGGGGAGGCCGGAGGCGATCCGGGTTCCATCGGACTATGTGGAGGTGGCCCGTGACACATGTTTCGTCAACCGGGGTGGACGGGTCCGCCGCGTGTCCGTGAAGGTGGGTTTCATCGGAAGCGACTATGTGGAAATTCTTGAAGGCCTGCGGGAAGGGGACCATGTGTTGCGGTCTCCTGAGGCGGGAACGACCCTTCCATCCCTGCGGCGGGTGAGGGTGGAGGAGGGCTCGTGAACCTTGCGATGAAGGATCTGCGCCGACAGAAATTCACGTTCGCCGCCACGGCCCTGGGGCTCGGGCTCCTCTTCGCCATCGTGCTGGCCATGGGGGGCATCTATCGCGGCCTGGTGGAGGATGCCACGCTCCTGGTGGATCACGTGGCCGCGGATCTATGGGTGGTGCAGCGTGACACCCGCGGGCCCTTCGCCGAGCGATCCACGGTGCCACCGGACCTGGAGGAGCGGCTGCGGGCCCAGGATGGGGTCGCCTCGGCCCGGACGTTCAGCACGGCCACCATCCAGCGGCTCATCGGGGATCGGAGCGTTCGCATCAATGTGGTGGGGCTGAGCTGGCCCGAGGACACCGGAGCGGCGCTGCCCCTCGTGGCCGGGCGGACCTTGCGCGATCCCCACCGGGAAGCGATCGCGGATCGGAGCTTGGGGTTTTCGCTGGGCCAAACGCTCGCCCTGGGCGATGAGTCCTATCGTGTCGTGGGTCTCACCAAGGGGATGATGTCCTCGGGGGGGGATGGCCTGCTCTTCACCACCGAACTGGATGCCCGCGCGATCCTGAATTGGCAGGCACCGGAAGCCCGCAGGCTGGAGCGGGAGGGCCGTGCGGCCCGCCTCGCCCAGACGGAGCTGGATTCCGTCGCGGTCCAGGATCGCTTGCGGGACGAGCGCTTCCTTCCGCCTACGCTCGCCCCAGCCCCCGCCAACGCGGTGCTGGTGGCCCTGCGCCCGGGCGCCTCGGCGAGGGAGGTTCAGAAAGGCCTGGCAGCCTGGCCCGATGTGACCGTCTACACGGTGCAGGAGCAGCGGGATCTGCTGCTCAAGGGCGTGGTGGAGAAATCCCGGAAACAGATCGGCCTCTTCCGCGCGCTGCTATCGATCGTGTCGGGCATCGTGGTGGGCCTGATCATCTACAACATGACCGTGGCCAAGACCCACGATATCGCCCTTCTCAAGCTCCTGGGCGCGCGCGGTTCCGTCGTCGTGAAACTGGTGCTGAACCAGGCCCTGCTTCTGGGAACCCTGGGCTACGGTTTCGCCTTGCTCATCGCCACGACCCTGTTTCCCCTCTTTCCCCGGCGGGTGGTTTTGGGCCCGGGGGAATATTTCGGGGTGGGATTCCTGGTCCTGGTCCTCGTGACCCTGGCCAGCGCCGCGGGCATCGTGAGGGCCCTGCGCATCCCTCCCACGCTCATCTTGGCGGGGTGATCCATGGAAGCCATTCGCGCAGAGAACCTGTACAAGACCTACGGACAGGGCGACACCCAGGTGGCGGCCCTCCGGGGCGTCTCCATGGTGGCCCACGGCGGGGAGGTGGTGGCGCTCTTGGGCCCCAGCGGATCCGGGAAATCCACCCTGCTCACGGGCCTGGGGCTCCTCAACATCCCCGAGCAGGGCACCATCGATCTCATGGGCAGCCGGGTGGTGGAACATGGCAAGGTTCACGGAGACACGGCCGCGCTGCGGCGCGAGCGGATCGGATTCGTATTCCAGAAATCCAACCTGATCCCCTTCCTCACCGTCCTTGAGAATGTCCGCCTGATCCTCTCCCTCAACGGCCAGGAGGGGCCGGAAACCCAGGCCCGGGCCCAGGAATTGCTGGATTACCTGGAAGTCGGGAACCGGAGCCAGCACTACCCGGAGGAGCTTTCCGGCGGCCAGCAGCAGCGGGTGGCCATCGCCCGCGCCCTGGCCCCCGCTCCCGCGGTCATTCTCGCGGATGAACCCACCGCCGCCCTGGACAGCCACCGCGGCCGGGCGGTGATGGAGCTCTTCCGGAAAGTGGCCCGGGACCAAGGCACCGCCGTGGTGGTGGTCACCCACGACCACAGGACGCTGGATGTCTTCGACACCATCTACGAGATGGAGGATGGCCTGCTCACCCTCGCGGGGAAATCAGCCTGATGGAACTGCCGCCCGTTACAGCCCCAGCTTCGCCAGCGTCCGCCGCTTCCCCAGTTCCACTTCGGGCTGATCGAAGGGGTCGATCTCCAGGGCCATGCCGAGCAGGCCCACGATGAGCTGCCAGCTCATGAGGTAGGCGCCGAGCGTGGCTTCGTCGAGGCGATCGAGGTGCCAGTGGAGGGTGGGCACGCTGGCGGCTTGGAGGGCTTCGAGGGTGCCTTCGGCTTGGGCCTGAAGAATTTCCGTGCCGCGCCAGCGGGAGAGGCCGGAGTAGGGGCACTGGGGGGGCAAGTCCAGATGCTCGGGGCCCTTGGCGCCTTCCAGGGTGAGCATGAAGACGCCCACCTTGCGGGGGCCGCCGAGCCAGCGCTGGAGCTGGGCGTGCTGATCCATGGGGCCCTGGCCGCGGATGGGGTCGAGGGCGCGCAGGGTGCCGTCCTGGGCCTTCTTGCCGAGGCTCTCGGCGACGAGCTGCACCCACCAGGCGCCGAGACGGTCGAGACGCTGCACGTAGGGCAGGTGAGCCCAGGTCTGCACGCCCTGAACGTAGCTCGTGCGCAGGCATTCCACGGCCTCCCACACGCGAGCGCCCCAGGGGCCCTCGCCCGTGCGGGCCTGGGCCACGGCTTCGCGGCCCCCGCGAAGGAAGGCTCCGGGGTCGCCGCCTAGCCAGGCGAGGGGCAGGGTGCCGATGGCCGTGAAGGCGCTGAAGCGGCCGCCCACGGTGTTCGGAAAGGGGATGACGGAATAGCCTTCGGCCTCGGCGAATCGGTGCAGGGGATTGCCGTCGGGCTGGGTGATGACGAGGGGCGCCTGCTTGAGCTGGGCGAGGCCGCCCAGGGAACGGAGGCGGCCGATCCACGTCCATAGCTCCAGCGTGTTGCCGCTCTTGGAGGCCAGCACCACCTGATCCGTGGATTCCAGGTGGAGGGCCATGGGCTCGGGGCTTTGGAGGGGGATGAAGGCCTGGCGGGCGCTGGTGGAGCCCATGGCGCGGACGATGGTCTGCGAGGGCAGCACGGAGCCGCCGATGCCGGCCCAGAGCAGACGGGCGTGGGCGCGGAGGTCGGGCAGGGCCTGATCCTCGGGCGCCATCCATCCGGACAGGGGGTGGGCTTCGAGGGCGGACCAGAGCTGGGAGCGGTTCATGGGATCAGTGTACTGAAAGTGCTCTTTGAACCACGAAGACACGAAGACCACGAAGAAAAGCTGGAACGCGAAGGGCGCGAATGAAACGCCAATGCACGCGAATGCTCCGTTGAAGGGTACGGCAAGCCATCCGGACCTCCGGTCCCAGGTCCAGCTGGCTGGACCTGCTTTCCCGGGCGTCGCTGGGTGGGCCCTTGAAGGCCCGCCCAGCGACGCCCGGGAAAGGGATGGCGGTGGATGGGCCGGCGCCCCTTCGTGGTCTTCGTGTCTTCGTGGTTCAACAGCTCAATCCCCGAAGGTAATCCCGAG
>CAYWDR010000105.1:0-12084 GCA_964457075.1 uncultured Solibacteraceae bacterium | reverse complement strand
GGCGACGAAGCGCTGCGCGTCGGGGCGCTTGCCGAGCATGGCCACGACGTCGGCGTCGTTGATCATGAAGACCTGATACTGGTCCGCCCGTTCGGGATTGAACATCAGATCCAGCATCCAGGCGTTGGCCTCGATGGTCTTTCCCTCATGGCGGACCGTCTGCTTGCCGCGGGTCATCAGCAGGGTGCTGCGCCCCACGGTGTCCAGGGGCTTCACCCGCCCGTTATGGAGGATGGGGAGGGTTCCGAAGGCCTTGGCATCGGGGCCTGGGCCCTGCGCCTGGAGGCCCGTCACCGCAAGGGCGAGGAGGAGGAGCTTGACGAACCAGACGCGGATCATGCGGGCCTCCGGGTGGGGAGAATTCGGGCGATGAAGTGCCAGGCGAGCCCCAGGCTCACGATGACGCAGGCCCAGTAGGGGATTTGCCAGCCGGGATTCTCCACGACCTGGAAGACCGATAGCGTGTCGCCCTTGCCGAAGGAGGCCTGGAAGAACGTGCGGCCCCGGTAGCGCAGGGGATGGTTCATGTAGATGAGCACGTCGCGGTCCTCCTTCGTCTCGGAATCCCGAAGCCGCACGAGGCTGGCGAAGTTCTTGGCGATCTCGGTGCCCGCGTACTTGTCGTGGCGGAACTCCTTCAGGGTGAGGCTGAAGGGCATGTAATTGCGCCACGCCCGCAGGGCTACGAGGTAGGCCTTGCCGTCGATCTGGATGGGCTGCGGTTCCAGGGCCGTGGAGACGAGCCACGTGCCCAGGCTATCGCCCTTGCGGGACTTGATCTCCACATAGGCGGCGGGGATGTTTTGTTCTTCCGAGGGCGCGGGATCGGCGGGCTGGGCGACGATCTGGGTGCCGAACCCCGCATTGGCCCGGCTCCTGGAGGCCAGGACGGGGGCCTGGAGCACCTTCGCGTTGCGGTGGTATTCGAGGACGTTCACGGAGGCCGGCAGCGCCGCGTCCTGGATGAGCCCGCCTTGGAGCACCCGGGAGGGGGCGATGGCATAGACGGTGTCCTCGGTGGCACCCTCTTCGAGGAAGACGAGCTCCGCCCGGCGGTTGGACTCGGCGTAGTTCATGGTCTGCCCGACTTCCACGGGCATCATGGTTTCCACCTGGAATCCGCCGGCGACGAACTCGCCGACGAACAGGAGGATCAGGCCGATGTGGGAGAGCCAGAGCCCGCCCTTCCGCCAGGAGGTCTCAAGGCGGACGAACATGGCCGCCGTGAGGTTCACCAGCAGGCCGAACCCCACCAGGGCGCCGCCCGGGAAGACGGGGATTTCCCAAGTAGCGGAGGCGGGGCCCCACCATACGAGGAAGCTGCGCATGTAGACTTCCACGGCCCGGAAGATGCCCAGGTTCACCTGGGCGAGGGTGCAGGCCACCACGAGGCCCATGAGCAGGGTCAGCAGCACGATGGTGAGCTGGAGGGAAGCCAGCGGCTTGAGGTAGGGCTTGAGTGTGTTAAGCACGGCGCAACGTCCCCAACAGTTGGATGAGGCCGGGCTTGGCCTTGTCCACGGCCCCGGCGGGACCGGTCAACTTGAAGAACCAGCTCGTGGCGCCATCCTCCAGGATCGCTCCGACCATCCGGCGCCCCTGCTGAGGGCCGGCGCCATCGAACTCCACCAAGGTGGCGGGGCCCAAGGGCGTCTTCACCGGTTTGGCCAGGCCCTGCAGGGAGGCGACGTCCCCCAGGCCCATCTGGCTTCGCCAACGGTTGACATTGGCGAGGTCGCCGCCCGCCGCCCCCGAGAGCGAGACCACGGAGCACTCCGCTTCGCCCGGAAGGTGGAAGGTGGCCACCCGGAACCCGGCCCCGGCCTCCCGCTTCCATCCGGCGGGATCCTTCCAGTCCATGGCCGTGGAGGCCGGGGCCTGGCTCAGATCCGCAGGGGCCCCATGCCCCTCGCCCGGGGCGTGGTCGTGGCCCTCGTGGGAGTCCCCCGCGGCGGATTTCGGAACCTCCTTCGGAACCTTGTAGACGCTTACATCCGAAGACTTAGAGCAACCGGCGAGGAGGAGGGGGAGCACCCAAAGGTATCGCATGGTCTGAATTGTAGGGGGATTCAACCCGAAACCCACTGTTCCTAAGCCGGATCGAGGAATCCGTCACGTTGGCGCGTGACCGGGAACAAATGCGACAGAGGCACATCTAGGCCGCTTTCCAAAAAGGCAGGGGCCCTCACCGAGGGCCCCTGCCTTTTTGGAAAGGGTTGGTGGTCCCGATACGATTTGAACGTACGACCTTCCCCTTAGGAGGGGGGAGACGCAACGCAGCAAGCTATTATTTATCAGCTTTTCCGGCTGCATTTCGTTTTCTTGGTGGAACTGTGGTGGAACCGGAGGCACGTCGGGCCTTGGGCTTCGTCTCCTGGATGGAGATGCCGGTGGTTTCCGCGAGCTTCGCCTGGGCCTGGGCCAATCGGCGGACACCACGCTTGATGTAGATCTCCGTCGTCTGGGAATCCTCGTGGCCTAGCCCTGCCTGGATGTGTTGGATGGGCACGTCGATGTCATCCAAGTGGGTCGCCCAGCTCGCCCGCATGGAGTGAGGGGTGATGTGGAGCCCGAGCTTCCGCCCTGCCCTTTCGACGATGCTGCGCGTGGATGTCCTGGGATACGGCTCCCCATCGGAATTGGGCAGGAGCCACCCCCGGCCGCTCTCCGGGAAGACCTTTCGGAGTTCCTCGAGGAGCCAGGCGGGGACGGGGATAACTCGCGTGTCCCGATCCTTCGCATCGCCGACGGAGTAGGTGGCGCGGTCGAGGTCGAGCCATTCGGCGCGGCTTTGGAGGGCCTCCTTCTCGCGAAGCCCGAGGCCATACATCATCAGGGCGGCGATCCTCGCCTGCTTGTTTCGAGCCTTCCCTGTGAGGTTGAGGAAGTCGTCGATCCGCTCGAGGGGGACGATCTGCTTTGGGGCGGGCTGGGCATCGAGCTTCTTCACCTTGTAGGGGCGGTGGGTCAGGAGGCCCAACTCGATTGCAAAGTTGAAGATCGTGTTGAGCGCCTTCAGTACTTCATTGGCGCCGCCGCGGGTGTGAGGTCGCCTGCCCTTTTCTTTGGGGACCTCAAGGTAGGCATTCAGCACCTCGAGCACGTCGTTCGTCTCGATCTGATCCAGCGGCCGGAGCAGGAGTTCGCCTGCATATTGGGTGATGAAGTAGTCGACCATGTCGATGCGCTTCCGTGTGAAGAGGCTGCGCACGCCCTTCTTCCACGCCTTGAGCGCCTCCTCAAGGGTCGCCGTGGGCTTCTCTACCTCGAGCCCTTTCTCGGCCAGGCTCCATCCATCCCGCTCGGCCTTGAGCCATTCCTTGGCGGCCTCGTATCCCTCGCAGCCGGTATCCCCGCGCCGCATTTCGCCTCGGTGCTTCACCTTGAAGTAGTAGGTTCGGCCGCCGGGGTATTTGATCAGCCCGCCGCGGAGCTTCTGCGCCGGCGGGGCTTTCTTGGCTGGCTTCTGCTTCGCGTTCATGGAGCCACGGAGCCCTTGATGATCTCGCCCATCTGGGCTATCGAAAGCCGGTCGGGAGACGACAACCCGAGCCGTAATACCTCGCGATAAACGCGAGCCGCCATCTGCGTCCGCTCAACGAATCCCATCGATATCTGCATCAGCTCCAGATAGCCCTCAAGCGCTTTGGCTGATTCGTCCATCAACACTTCGTCAACGACCCCGAGATGGGCAGCTTCAAAGGAACGACGCGTCATCGGATGAATGCGTGCGGTGTCCAGTTCCATGGGCCCTTCGCCGGTTCGCAGCCATTCGGGATTCACGCCAAGGGCGAGCCCAATCCTGACCCGATTACCCCCTCTTGGGATCGTTCCGCCTTCCCAGAGGCTCCAAGTCGACTGTGTGACATTGGCCTTTTCCGCCGCAGCCTCTTGGCTGAGCCCTGTTTTTTCACGGGCCAATTTAATCCTGTCGCGTATCTCTGAGGACATGTGCGAATCCTAAAGAAAACTCTTTGAAACCGAATTGAAACGGAATAGGTTTGATTATGTCGAATGACAACTCATTGAAACCGATCAAGCCTTCATCTTCTGCCTAACCTTTTCACGCTCTCTTTTTTCCTGTTACTCCCCTGTGTCTACAGATGGCCATCGGCCTGCCTGTAATTCCCCTCAAGGTAAAAATGAGCCAGTCAGTTCCTGTCGTCAATGGTAAATCATCGGTTTTGATCGGTTCTGATCGTATTTTATTGGCTCGCAATTGGGTCCCGGGGGATGAAACCCGGCAGGAACCCTACCTTTCGGCAGCGGAGGTCCGCCTTCTGGTGCTTGAGGCAAGGGGCCGGGGCATCGCCATCGAGACCCTGCTCTCCATGGCGGAACGCGGCGAGGTTCCGGCCTACCGGGACACCTCCCGGAAGACCCGGTGGGGTGCCCATCCGATCCTCTTCCGCTGGTCTGAGGTGCGCCCTGTGCTGGTGGGGCGCGGGCGATGCCACTCCCAGTCCTCAAAGATCGTCCGAATCGTTCCCCAGAAAGGGAAGCGTTAGGTCGGGCCGGCCTTTAACAAAAAGGCCCGCGGGAACGGGCCTTGGTCGCGGATCAATCCGCAGGAGCAACCAATGAACCACCAGACTACACGGTCTATGGAAGGCGTGCCAGCCCACCCCCTGGAGGTGGTTGGCTGCCCCACGGCCCGAAAGATGACCCCGGGCGAACGGGATGCTTCGGCCTGCATCCGCTGGCTCCTGTCCCGCCTTCAGTGCCTCGATCTTGAGGGGCAGCCTGGGGCCTTCGAGGATGCGCAGCGCCTCTCGGATGAGATCCGTGTACAAGCCCAGTTCGCCATCGAAAGCCGGGTCGCGGAGGAGATGAGCCACCTTTCCCCCTACGTTCCCATGGCCATGTTCGGGGAAGTATTCGAGGGCCAGCTGCCCACGCTCGCCAGCCTTCTGCAGCGGAGGGGCCAGTGAGTGCCTGGTCGGATCACTTCCGGGCGGGCTGCGCGCTGGTGGGCGTGGCCGTGCTCTTCCTCGCCGTGTTCCTCGGGTGTTTGTGGGTGATCGATTGGGCCCGCTGGCGCCCGGCCGCCCAAGGGATCCTCCGCCCCAAGCGCCGCAGCCTGATCCGGCGCTTCATTCAGTGGGTGGCGGAATGACGGCTCCCCCCTGCCAGTGCATGGAATGCCTCGGCCGGCGCGCCGTGCTGCGGGTGCCCCGATGAGATCCCTCGATGAGATCCAAACCGAGCTGGAGACGTTGCTGAAGTTCCGGCCCGAGCTTCCGCGCCCGGTGCCCCCGGCAGACAGCGAGGCCTACCGCGAGTGGGCCAAGGCCTTCCGCTCCTTTAGCGAGCGCAGGGCGGAGCTCGAGGCGGCCCTGATCCTCCACGGCATCCAGCCGGCCACCACCTACGTCCCGGGGCCCAACGGCTACCGACGGACCCGGAGGCAGGCATGAAGGTGAAAACCCACCATGTCGGCCTCTCTGTTCGGGGGTTCCTTGCGGGCCCCGATCGGGATCTGGAGGGGCTGTTCAAAAGGGAGGATGGGCATGTCCTCACGCCGCGAGAGGCCCGCGAGCACCTCATGGACCAACTGCTGGAGGGCCGGCGCGTGCTGCCCATCGGGCCTCCATGCGAGGGCTTTGACTACGCGGGTGGTGGCTGCCCCGGCCACCTCTCGGAGGTGCCCCGATGAGGCATGACGCCAAGCAATGCCGCGCTTCGCTGGAGAGCGAGCGCCTCCGGATCGCACTCGGGCTGTTGACCCCGGAAGAGCGCCAGGCGCAGGCCGCGGCAGATCAGAAACGCAAGGAAGCCGGGGCCAAGGCGGCGGCGAAGGGCCCCGCTTTGTTCCCAGAGGAGAACCCATGATCGAACACCTGACACTCCACGACATCCAGGCCATGAGCCACGTGAAGCGCTGGCACTCCAGCAGCACGCGCCGTCCGCAGAACCTGGCCGAGCACTCCTTCAACGTGGCGATGCTGGGCCGCAAGCTGGGCAGCCTGCTGCACCATGGGATTGAGGACGAGGATCGCCTGCAGCTGCTCGAGCTGGCCCTCGTGCATGACATCTCGGAGACGCAGTTCGGCGACGTGCCCTCCCCCACGAAATGGCACCTGCGGGATGCCCACGGGCTGAACTATGACGCCGTCATGGATCAGGCCTTCTGGGTGCAGCGGGGGGCGGAGCACGCCCCAAGCGCAGAGGCCGTCCCCCTGGTGAGGGATCTCATCCACATCGCCGACGTGCTGGAGGCAGCCCTCTTCATCCTGGCCGAAGGGAACAACCACCACCTGGCCGCTTCCGTGGTGAAGGAGTGCCGGGCCCTTGTGGAGCGCCTGCTCCCCATCCTTTCCAAGCCTGTGGCCGACCTCCTGACCCAGGCCGGGGCTCCCGTCTGCCTGCTTCGTGACGAGGTGGCCAAATGAACGGACTCAACACCTTCACCTTTCAGGGGCAGGGCGTGCGGACGTTCCTCATTGGCGGCGATCCCTGGTTCTTTGCTTCCGACGTGTGCGCCGTTCTGGAAATCCAGAATTCCCGGGATGCCCTTGGCCGTCTCGACCAAGACGAGCGGAGCACCGTAGATTCAACCGACGGTGGTCCCGCCCGGAACATCATCAACGAGCCCGGCCTCTATTCCCTCATCCTTGGCAGCCGGAAGCCCGAGGCCAAGGCCTTCAAGCGGTGGGTCACGCACGAGGTGCTGCCCGCCATCCGGAAGACCGGGGGGTACCAGGCCCCCGGCTTCGCGGTGCCCCAGACGCTCAGCGAGGCCCTGCGCCTGGCGGCCTCGGCCATTGAGGAGCGGGATGCCTTAAGCTGCACCGTGCAGGCCCAGGCGGAGGATCTGGCCGTCCTGGAGCCCAAGGCGGCCTTCTGTGATGCCGTATCCCGAGCCGAGGATGCCTTCGACATGGGGCAGGCGGCCAAGGTGCTGAAGACCGGGCGCCAGCGCCTCTTCGCGTTTCTTGAGGCCCAGGGCTTCATCTTCCGGGAGCGGGGCGGGTTCATGCCGTATCAGCGCTTCATCGACTCGGGGCATTTTCGGGTGGTGCAGCAGTCCTTCGAGGATGCCCACCACCGGGATCGCTTCTACGCCAAGGTGCTCATCACCGGCAAGGGCATGGTGCTCATCCAGCAGCGCATGACCGCCACCCAGCCCGCCCCCCTCATCCGCCCCCAGCACCAGGCCCAGAGGTAGCCATGAGTGAACCCATGTTCGATGTGACCCAGTTCAACAGGAAGGTGGAGGCGCCGGAGCGCTTCCCAAAGGGGGTGTTCAAGGGCCTGGAAAAGCGCCCAAATGCCCACACCGAGGCAGTGCGGGCCTACGTAGTGGAGGAGGTCCTCCCTGATGTCCTCGCTTGGTTTGAGGAGGATCACGACGAGGAGGAGACCGACGAGATCCGCAGCCAACTGGGTGAGGTGATCCAGGAGCACCGGAACGGCTACGAGATGGCCAAGGCCTTAGACGAGGAGTTCGGTTGGGGGCCGGATTCCGGGCTGGTGAAGATCCTCGAAGGGCTCTCTTGGTGGCCGGTGATCAGCGATGCTTGTGCCGCTTGGATCCGCGACAACGAGATCACCCCGAAGCTGGCCCAGGGCCAGCTCGTGAAGTACCAGGAATGGCGGAGGAAAGAGGTCCACCAGGGCGAGATTGTGAAAATCGACCCTGAAGGCTACTACCGCGTCTTCGTCGCCGGCCTGGGTCACGTTCGGGAGGGCGTGGGTATCCATGCCTCCATGAAGACCTGGGAGCGCCTCGAAGAGCTTCAGGAGATCCTCTGATGGACGGCTGGACCGACGCCGCCCACGGCTTCTCCTCCATCCACCGCGAGGGGCACCGCGTGAGCTTCTTTGAGGGCTGTGGCTGGTGGTTCTACCCCAGCGGCTACCGTGGGCCCCGGCAACCCGGCCCGGTGCCTGCAGGCCCCTTCAAGAGCTTGGATGAAGCCAAGGCCGCGCTCCCCGCGGGGCAGCTCCCCCATCCCCTCATGCTCCAGGTCCCTTACGAAGCCCGGAGGGCTCGCCATGGCTAGGCCTGGGCTCACCAAGCACCGCAAGTTCTTGCGCCTCTCCCGCACCCTGGGCAGCGCCCCCTTGGCCGTGGGTTGCCTGGAGCTCATCTGGGCCACCTGCTATGAGAACGGCGACGAGTACCTGGGGGATGCGGTGGATGTTGAGGCCGCGGCCCAGTGGCCCGGTGCCGAAGGAGCCCTCTGCCAGGCCCTCCTGACCGCAGGTGGGGCTGGAAACGTCGGCTTCATTGAAGAGCTGGCGGGACGCCCCGGGCATTACCGCTGCCACGACCTCTTCGACCACGCGCCTCGGTACGTCACCAAGCGATTGGAGCGGGAGATGGAGCGGCAGGCCAAGGGGGTCACCGTGTCCGCCATCCGGGCCGAAGCGGGGCGCGCAGGTGGTGAAGCAAGCGCGGCCAAACGTCGATCAATTGCCGAGCAAGAGGAAGCAAATGGCCGCCCATTTGCCGAAACCGAAGCAGCTGGCGAACAGCAAAGTGGTGCTACTCCCGCTCCCGCTCCCGCTCCCGCTCCCGCTCCCGCTCCCGCTCCCAACCAACCAACCCCCCTACCCCCCAGGGGGGGAGGCCGGTCGGCTCGGCCGGTGCCGCTGCGCGGGAAGGATTTCTCCTTGGAAGGAAGCCTGAACGAGGACGAGCTAGCCGCCTGGGAGAGGATCCATGCGGCCTATCCCAGGAAAGCCTGGAACTTCAGGGAGAAGAAGCCTGCCGAGTGTAAGCTCGGCCTCGTGGAGGGCCGGGCCGCTTTCGCCCAGGTTCTGAGGAACGCTGATCCCCTCCCCGGTGGGGCCCCGCTTACGGCGCGGATCCTTGAGGAAGCGGTGCTCGCCGACCTGGTGGACCGCTGCCGACCGGAGAGGTGCCACGGCGGCGCCGATGGGTGGAAGGGCTACCCCAACGCGCCTCTGCTGCAGAACTACTTCAGCTGTAAGGCGGGGACCAAGCACCACTGGAAGCTGGCCCTCCTCGCCCACCTGCAGCGCACCGCAGTGGGTGCCAAATGAGCCGCTTCGACCCCTCCGACCGCCTCACCCCTGAGGAGGAGCGCCAGGCCTGCAAGGGCACGTTGGACGCGCACTGGGCCCGGACCTATCGAGGGATGGGCTCCCGCAACCAGAACTGGCGGGAATTCCGGGGCCGCCCGGACGCCGCCCAGTGCCGGTGCTGCGGCTACTTCTGGGTGCTGGAAAACCTCGAGATCAGGCCCAACGAAAACGGCTACCTCGCGATGTGCCTGACCTGCTGGATCCGGGAACACCGCCCCGGGGACCTACCCAAGCCCCGCCCGACCACGATAGGCCGCCGGAAGTGACCCGCCCTCCCCGCATCACCCCTGAACGCGCCCTCGATCTGTGGCGCCAGGTTGCCCACCTCATCACCCCCAAGGAGTACACCATGCACTGGACCGATGAAGTTCTCACCGAGATGGCCCGGGCCAGGGCCCAGTTCCCGTCCCCAGATCTCCTTCTTACCGCCTTCAGCGAGGAGTCCGGAGAGGTGGTGAAGGCGGTCCTCGACCATTACGCCGGAAAGGGCGACCTAGCCGATGTCCGGAAGGAGTTGATCCAAGTGGGGGCCATGGTGGGGCGGCTGCTGGAGGAGGGGGATCCGGTGCACCGGTTACCGTCCCTCGTAGTGGCCAACCTACTGCCTGTGGGCGCCGACCATGACGGCGCCGAAGGGTGGCCCGCATGAGCCTCTGCTCCATCAACACCGTCTCCCTCTTCTGTGGCGCCGGCGGCGAGAGCCTCGGGAAGCACCTGGCCTTCCAGGAGCTGGGCATCGAGACCCAGGACATGAAGACCCACGCGGTGAACCACTGGGATCTGGCCGTGGCCGCCCATGGCCGGAACCTGCCCTGGATCCAGGTGCACCAGGAGGACATCACGGAGGTGACCGCCGCGGACTTCGGTCTGGAGCGCATCAACCTCCTGTGGGCCTCTCCGAGCTGCGTGCACCACTCCCGGGCCCGGGGCGGGAAGCCCAAGGAGGAGCAGCAGCGCAGCCACGCCTGGGAGGTGGTGGACCGTTGGCTGCGCGTGGCCAAGGTGGACGTGCTCATGATCGAAAACGTGCCCGAATTCCAGGATTGGGGGCCGCTGGACGATGCGGGGCAGCCCATCAAGGAACGGAAGGGCGAGGACTTCCGGGCCTTCGTGGAAGACCTCAAGGGCCTGGGCTACGCCGTGGAATGGCGGGTGCTCTGCGCCGCCGACTATGGCGATCCGACCATCCGCCGCCGTTTCTTCCTGCAGGCGGTGCGCGATGGCCGGCCCATCGCCTGGCCTGAGCCCAGCCACCGCGACTCCCGGAAGCCCGCGGGGCTCTTCGACGCGGCCCTGCTGCCCTGGCGCACGGCGGCCGAGTGCATCGATTGGTCCATCCCAGTCCAGAGCATCTTCGACCGGAAGCGGCCCCTGGTGGATGCCACCTTGCGCCGGATCGCGGCGGGGGTCATACGCTACGTGGTGCAGGGCCGGCCCTTCATCGTGAACCTCACCCACGGCGGCCGCCTGGAGTCCGCCGATGAGCCCCTGAAGACCGTGACCACCGCGAACCGTGGGGAGAAGGCCATCGTGGCGCCGACTCTCGTGGGGGTGGGCGGCCGTGCAGGGCAGACCCGACCCCGTGGCGCGGATGAGCCCATGGGCACGGGCACCACCAAGGCCGACACCGCCATGGTGGCCGCCTCCATGGTCTCCCTGCGGGGCACCTCACCCGATCAGATCCAGGCCAGCGCGGGCAGCATCGAGGCGCCGCTGCCCACGGTTTCGGCAGGCGGGGGGCATTCGGGCCTGATCTCCGCATTCCTCGCCAAGCACTTCACGGGCGTCGTGGGGGCCAGCCTGAACGACCCGATGCCCACGGTCACTGGCACGGATCACAACGCCGTGGTGGCTGCCTCCCTGATCGGCATGGGTGTCAACGAGAACGGCCGTGGGCCTCGGGTTCACGACATCGGGAAGCCATTAGGGACTGTCCTGGCGAGTGGACAGAAGCATGGCCTAGTTTCCGCCTCCCTGATCCAGACCGGCTTTGGTGAGCGCGAGGGCCAGGCGCCCCGGGCATTGGATATCGAGGCCCCCCTGGGCACGGTGGTGGCCGGCGGCTCCAAACACGCCCTTGTGGCCGCCTTCCTCCAGCAGTACTACTCCACCGGGGGCCAGCATCAGGACCCTGCCGACCCGCTGCACGCCGTGACCACCATCGCCCGCCATGGCCTCGTGACCGTGGAGATCGACGGCGAGACCTACGTCATCACCGACATCGGCATGCGCATGCTGGAGCCACGGGAGCTGGCCCGCGCCATGGGCTTCCCCGAGTGGTACCGATTCGAGCATGCCGACGGGCGCCCGCTCACCAAGCGCGACACCGTGAAGATGATCGGGAACGCCTGCCCTGTGAACACCGTGAAAGCCCTCATCAAGGCCGTGGTTTCCGTGCGCCCCGGCATCTATTTGCGCGTCGCTTAGCGTCCGATCCTACCGCGGATCTGACCCATCAAACCCAAGCCATGAAAGGATCCACATCAATGCGCGCCCCACAAATCATCATGATCGCCCTCTACGCCATCGCCCTCGTCCGAGACGGCGAGAAGCACGGTAAGCCCTACCTGAAGACCGAGAACATCGGCGTAACCATCCTCGCGACTGGAATCAGCGCCGCCCTTCTATGGTGGGGCGGTTTCTGGTCGCAACGGTAGGAGCTGTCCAATATGAGCGACCCGAAGAAATCCTTCTTCCTGACCGTTGAGGTCGGTGACGGCGCGGCCCATTTCATCACCAACCCGCGGGCCGATCCCCATTTGCAATGGGCGCTGCGGTACGGGGGCAAGTTCGGTTCCGAATCGCAAAGGCTCGAATGGCTCGAACGCGCTGCAATGTCAGCCGCTACCGTGCTTTCGGGGTTCGATTACCTGCTTTCCGAGAACATCACCATGAAGGAGGCAACGCGCAGGCTGCGGCTCCTTCGTGCCGCCCACCAAACCGCCATCAAAACCCCCAACGCCTGAAGGTGTCCACTATGAGCCGGAAGCATCTCAAGCATCTCTCCCCGTTCTGTGAAACCTGCCCAGC
>CAYWDR010000104.1:0-12085 GCA_964457075.1 uncultured Solibacteraceae bacterium | reverse complement strand
AAGCGCGCCCCCTCCGCGTGAATGAAATCCAGAGTGGCTAATTAACACAGTAGTGCTAAGAGGGTGTAGCCGAATTAGGCGGCCCCGCGACGGAGCCCAGCCACGTGATCCCGCTAGGAACGGCCCGCAGGGCGATGTGGTGGCATCGTCCAAGGGTCGTGACAACGCGGGTCGCGTGGCTGGGCCTTGGCGTACCCGCTTTGCGGGCACCCTCCGGGCCAGGGGGCGGCGGCTGTCGCCATGCGGCGTCAGGCTCGGCACGCGTAGTATGACTACGCTTAGCCTCGCCTTCCTTGCCTGGCTCCGCCGGCGCCCCCTGCGCGAGGCCGTCTAATTCGGCTACACCCTCTAAGCCCACCCCTCGAATACCCGCGCCTCGCCCCGCGGTACCCGCCCCCAATCGAAGCGCCCCAAGAGATCCCCGGCCCTACAGGCCTCCGGCCGTTCCAGGCACCCGAGCGATTGGCCCAGCCACCCCAGGATCTCCTCCCGGCCCACGCCCTTCGCTTGCAGCTCCGCCAGCCCCAAGGCGCCGCCACGCTTGCCCAGGCGGGAACCGTCCGGATTCGTGACGAGGCCCAGATGGGCATAGGCCGGGCGCTCAAGACCCAAGGCCTCTTGGAGACGGATCTGCGTGGCGGTGACGGGCCGCAGATCCGCCCCCCGCACGACTTCGGTGATGCCCTGGACGCCATCATCCACTACGACCGCGAGGTGGTAGGCGAAGCAGCCATCCCGGCGGAAGAGGAGGGGGTCCCCCGTGAGGGCCGAGGGATCATCGATCTGGGGGCCGAGGAGGTGATCCTCCCAGGCCATGGCGCCCTCGGGCAGGCGAAGGCGCAGGGCGGCCTCGAAGCCTTGCCACGCACGGGCACGGCACTTCCCGGGATAGGGCCGCAACCCCTCGTCCAGGTGGGGGGCGCTGGCGAGGGATTGCAATTCCTTCCGGCTGCAGTGGCAGGGATAGAGGCATCCGCGATCATGAAGCGCCGCGAGGGCTTCCCGGTAGATGGAGGCCCGCTCGGATTGGCGGAGGACGGGCCCGTCCCAGGTGAGGCCGAGCGCCTCCAGATCCCGGAGCTGCCGGATTTCGTGCTCGGATCGGCATCGGGGCCCATCCACATCCTCCACGCGCAGGAGCCACCGCCCTCCGGCCGCGCGGATGGAAAGCCAAGAGGCGAGGGCCGTCCGCAGATTGCCCAGGTGCAGCACACCCGTGGGAGAGGGGGCGAAGCGTCCGATTGGCGATTTGTTGGCCCCATCCGCCGATTCCCGATGCGTGTTGGGCGCCTCCATCCCGCTAGGATAGCCCATCCCGCCCACGCTTATCGGAGTCCCCTTGGAACCCCTGCAGCCCACCGCCCCGAACGAGCGCATCGAGGCCATGGACGTGGTCCGGGGCTTCGCCCTGCTCGGCGTCTTCATGGTCAACATGCTCTTCTTCGCGCAGCCGATGGAGTCCCACTTCCTGAGGCCCCTATCCGTCCACCCCTCCCCAGGCGAGTACGTGGCGCTCCTCGTGCTCGCCCAGGGGAAGTTCTACAGCCTGTTCTCCTTCCTCTTCGGCCTGGGCTTCGCCGTGCAGCTGCATCGCCTCGAAGGCCGGGGGGAGGACGGCCCCCGGTGGTACCGGCGACGGCTGACGGTCCTCCTGGCCCTCGGCTTGGCCCATGGAATCCTGATCTGGTCCGGCGACATCCTGGCCATGTACGCCCTTTACGGGTTCGCCCTCCTGGCCTTCCGCGCGAGCGCCCCGCGCACGATCCGGACCTGGATCCTCGGGCTGCTCGGAGGCCTCGCCCTCCTCTTCCTCATCAGCGGGATCCTGCTGGTGGTCGCTTCCCACCTCGCGCCCCAGGAGATGGCGAAGGCTTCGGCGGAACAGATCCAGAGCACGGAACAGGCCATCCAAGCCTCCCTCCAGGCCTACGCGAAGGGGCCCTTCGCCACGCTCTTCCGCCAGCGCCTCAAGGATCTCGCCCACAACTACGCGTTCACCACCCTCGTCGCTCCCCAGATCTTCAGCATGTTTCTACTGGGCCTCCTGGCCTTTCGAACCGGCTGGCTGGAGGAAGGGCCCGAAGCCCGGGGCCGGCTGCGCCGCATGGCCATCTGGGGCTTCGGCCTGGGCTTTCCGCTGAATCTGGTGCATGTGGCCCTGGAAAGCCGGGGCTTGCCGGGGCCAGGAAATCCCTGGGGCGTGATGGGCATGGCGGCCTACCTTCCCGCCGCCACCCTCATCAGCCTGGCCTACGCCGCCGCCCTCGTCCTGGCCCTCCGCGGCGGCAGGGCGCCCTGGCTCCGGGCCCTGGCCTGGCCTGGCCGGATGGCCCTCAGCTGCTACCTGGGGCACGCCCTGGTGTTCACCCTGGTCTTCAACGCCTATGGATTGCGCCTCTACGGGAAGGTTGGGCTAGGGCCGGCGCTGCTCATGGCCATCGCCCTGTGGCTGGCGATGATCCCCCTTTGCCGCGTTTGGCTCTCCCGCTTCCGCCTGGGCCCCGCCGAATGGGTGTGGCGCAGCCTCACTTACGGACGCGCCCAGGCCTTCCGGATCTGATTCACGCGCGGGGCGCGGGCACCGATGAATTCCCCATGGACGCCCCCCTCGACACCGGCACCCTGCAGGCCCTTCGCCTCGTCCCCGGGCCCGATGGCCGTCCCCTGCTGGATCACGTGGTCCGGCTGGCCCTGGAATCCCTGCCCTCCTCCCTTGAAAAGCTCCGGCAAAACACCACGAACTCGGAATGGGAAGCGCTTCGCCGCACGGCCCACGCCTTGAAGGGAACGAGCGGAAGCTTCGGCGCGAAGCGCCTTTCGGAACGGGCTAAGGATCTCGAACGGGCCGCCCAGGAAGTGGGCATGCCCCACGTGGATGCCTGCCTCGATGCCGTGGTCATGGAAGGCGAACGGGTGATGGAGGCCCTCAGGGCCCTTCAGAGTTCCTGAACGAGGCGGCCCACGGAAACCAACAGGGACGACACGCGGGCCTCCATCTCCGGATCGAGCTCATCGGGCAATTCCGCCAGCGCCACCTGAAGCGAACCCAGGATCTCCCGAGGATTGCACCCCTCCGTGAGGGCCCTCAGCAGGGCGTGGGCCTCGACCTCCCGCCCCGCCCCCCGCAGGAGGGGCAGCAGCTCGAGCACCTGGCCGAGGATTTCATCCATCCTCCAACTATCGCACCCTGCCCCGCAGGGTGCTCCCCCTCGCTGCGCTCTGGGAGTCGGAGCCTCTAACATAAACGCTCATGCCTCCCGATTCCTGGCCCCCCGCCCTCCGGGCCCTCCTGGCCCAGGGCCTCGCCTTCGCCGCGACCCTGCTGATGGCTCGGCACGGGCCCATTCCCCTGCCCCCCCTTGCCTGGCTCGGCGTGGATTCCGCGCTGGCGGCGGCCCTGGGGCGAGGGCTTGGGCTCGCCCGGTGGTGGATGCCCTTGAACCTCCTCCTGCCTTGGATGATTCAAGGGGCCTCGATGCTGCAGCTGCCCGGCGGCGCCTACCTGGGCGGCCTCCTGGGCCTGCTCCTCGTATATGGGGGCGGCCTCCTCATCCAGGTCCCCCTCTACCACTCGAACCGTGACGCCTGGCGCGCGCTGGAAGCCCGCATCCCCGCCGGCGCCCGGCGCTTCGTCGATTTGGGCTGCGGCCTCGGCGGCCCCTTGGCCCACCTGGCCCGCACCCGGCCCGGATTGGAGCTGCTGGGAGTGGAGGCCTCGCCCCTCACCTGGCTGGTGGCCTGGCTGCGCTGCCTGCCCCATCCCCGCGTGAAGGTGCGGCTCGGAAGCCTATGGTCCGTGGACCTCGGGGACTTCGACCTCGTCTACGCCTTCCTCAGCCCCGCGCCCATGCCGCGGTTGTGGGAGAAGGCAAGGGCGGAGATGGCCCCAGGCGCCCTCTTCCTCAGCCACACCTTCACCGTGCCCGGCCAAGTGGAGGACTGGAACCTGCCCCTGCCGGGGCGCGAGGGCGCCTGCCTCCGGGGATGGGTGATCGGATCGAAGCCGTAGCTACTTTCGCGGCGTGCCGCAGGGCCAGGCTTCGCCCCTTTGGGTGTCGGAGGATCGCTCGGGCATGCCCACGGTGATGCCGCGCTTGGCGACGTCGCGGCTCGTGGTGGGCGTGCCGCTGAGGCGGCCCCGGGAGGCGTATTCGGCCTTCAGGCGATCCATGAGCTCCACGCGGCGATCCGCCAGGCGCTTGGGGGGGCGGCCGCCGGCGCGGGTGAGGATGTAGGCCGTGAGGATGGGCAGGGCGATGGTGGTGTCCGTGTAGCAGACGACGGCGTCCGGCAGGTTATCGGGATCGATCTTGCCCCAGCTCACCGCCTCGCCCGGCGTCGCGCCGCTAAGGCCGCCCGTGTCGGGGCGGGCGTCCGTGATCTGCAGGAAGTAGTCGTGGCCGCGCTCGTCGATGCCGAGCACTTCCTGGATCTGGGGCTCCGTCTGCAGGATGAAGTTCTTGGGCGAGCCGCCGCCGAGGATCCACACGGCGCTCTTGCCGCCGTTGAGCTTGGCGTCGAGGACGATGGAGGCCGTCTCGTTCACGTCGGCGTTCACGTCGTACATGAGCTGGTTCCCCTCCAGGGCGAGGGCGGCCACGTTCATGCCGATGCTGCTATCGCCGGGGCTGGAGGTGTAGATGGGCACGCCGGCCTGGTAGGCGGCGGAGAGGATGGAGACGGTGCCGAGGCCCAGGGCCTGCTCCCGCTCGTGCAGCGCCTGACCCACGAGCGTGTGGAACTCGGCGGTGCTCATGGCCTTTTGGAAGGCGGGCGCCTTGATGAGCTCCCGGTAGAAGGCGTCCGTGTCGAGGAGCACGGTGTAGTCGAAGAGGATGTCGTAGATGCGCACCACGCCCGCGTCCCGCAGGGTCGTGTCGCTGGTGAAGGGGTTGCCCCGGTGGAGGGAGAGATCCAGGGCGAAGTGGGTGTCGTGGTAGAGGTTCGCCCCGGTGCTGATCATCCAGTCGATGGTGCCGTTCAGGAGGAGGGGGATGAGGCAGCTGCGGCCCAGGCCCGCGGGCGTGAGGGCGCCCGTGAGCGTGACGCCCAAGGTGACGTCGGGCTTCAGGATCTTTTGGACGAGGAGGCGGGCGGCCTCGCCGAGGCGCCCACCGTTATAGGCCAAAAAGGCCTCATCCACGAGATCCGCGACCGAGACGCCCGCCCGGAGCCCTCCGGGGGCGATGCGCTGGCCATTCAGGAATTCCGAGGGATCTTCCAGGGGCTCGTGCTGGGACATGGCGACCTCCAGCCCTCCATTCTGCCATTCGGCATGGAATTCGCGGTGATCAGATTCAAGATCGACCCCTCAGTCCC
Source organism: uncultured Solibacteraceae bacterium (assembly GCA_964457075.1). Lineage (GTDB taxonomy): Bacteria > Acidobacteriota > Holophagae > Holophagales > Holophagaceae > JAFDVN01. Next base: position 6,766 of record CAYWDR010000104.1, on the reverse strand, counting down.
GAAGAAGCAGGCAGGAGCTGCATCATGTTCGTGATCATCGGCCTCGTCGTCGTGCTGGGCGCCGTGCTGGCGGGGTACAAGATGGAAGGGGGCGAGATCGGCGTCCTCCTCCACCCCTTGCCGGCGGAGGGCACCATCATCTTCGGCGCCGCCTTCGGCTCCTTCCTGATGTCGAACCCCATGTCCGTCATCAAGGCCGTCGCCGGCAACATCGGCTTGCCCTTCAAGGGGAGCCCCTACACCAAGGCCGTGTACATGGAGGCCTTGATGATGCAGTACGAGGTCTACGTGAACATCAAGAAGGGCGGGTTGCTGGCCCTGGAACAGGACGTGAACGACCCCCACAACAGCGCCATCTTCAAGAAGTACCCCACCTTCACCCACAACCATCACGCGATGGATTTCTACTGCGACTCCATGCGCCTGCTCATCAATGGCAGCGCGAAAATGGATGAGATCGACCAGGCCATGGAAGCGGATCTGGACGTCCACCACGCGGCGAGCGCCGAACCGGGCGCGGCCCTGGGCGAGATGGGGGATGGCTTTCCCGCCTTCGGCATCGTGGCAGCCGTGATGGGCGTCGTGGTGACCATGGGCTTCCTGGATCAGCCCCCCAACGTCATCGGCGGGAAAGTGGGCGCCGCCCTCGTGGGCACCTTCCTCGGCATCCTGCTGGCCTACGGCGTGGTGAAACCCCTCGCCAAGAACATCGATCAGGTGCTCCACGCGGAGGGCTGGTACTACAGCATGCTCCGCTCCGGCCTCACCGCCTTCGGCAACGGCGCGGCTCCCGTGACCGCCGTGGAATTCGCCCGCCGCAACATCCCCCACGGGGAGCGGCCCGGCTCGGGCGAGCTGGAGGAAGTCGTCCGCCAGATCAAGCCGAGATAGCTCGATGAGCGAGCAGCAACAGCCTGAAGTCAAGATCATCGTCAAGAAGAAGAAGGGCGGCCACGCCGCCGCCCATGGCGGGGCATGGAAGGTGGCCTACGCCGATTTCGTGACGGCGATGATGGCCTTCTTCCTGCTCATGTGGCTCCTCAACAGCGCCAACGCGAACACCAAGGCGGGCGTAGCCGGGTATTTCAAGGACACCAACTTCTTCGCCACCGAGCGCGGCAAGGAGATCCTAGATCAGCACGGCAAGGGCATCCTCCCCGGCGGGCGCGGCATGGCCCCCGGCCCCGACGGCGAGGGGGGAGGGCCCGACCAGGCCGCCGTGGATGCCGCCCTCGCGGAGAAGGAGCAACAGGCCATGCAGCAGACGGCCGACGCCATCCAAAAGGCCTTCCACGATGACCAGCTCCTCTCCGCCTTCGAGGATCAGCTCGCCATGGACTTCACGGACGAGGGCCTCCGCATCCAGATCAGCGACAAGGCCGCCCAGGTGCTCTTCGATTCCGGATCCAGCCAGCTGAAGCCCTACACCATGTCCGTGCTCAAGGAGATCGCCCAGGAGCTGGGCAAGCTCCCCAACCGCGTCGTCCTCGGCGGCCACACCGACAGCCAGCAGTATCCCGGAAAGTCCTACACCAATTGGGAGCTCAGCTCCGAGCGCTCTAACGCCGCCCGCCGGGTCATGGAATCCGTGAAGGGCGGCCTCCGCCCCGGCCAGGTGCGCCGCGTCACCGGCTACGCCGACACCATCCCCATGGAAGGCAAGGATCCCAAGGACCCCGCCAACCGCCGCATCAGCATCATCGTCCTCAGCGCCACCACCGAAGCCGCCGAAGCCAAGCGCAACCAGGGCAAGGCAGGCAAGGACAAGCCCAAGGAAGCGCCCGCGAGCCACGATGCGAAGGCCGTGGAAAAGGCGGCGCCGAAGGTCGAGGGGCACGGGCACTAGCGGTCAGCGAAGTCCTTCCTTCTCCCCGGGCTGCTTTCTTTCTTGGCCAGTGAGGGCCGGTGATAACGGCGAGAAGAGAGGTGGCGGGTAGCTCCATTTATAAGTGAAACGCGCCGAGGGAGGCTCCATCTCCCGGAGCATGGCCCCTCAAGGGCCAGGCGACGGGGAGCGACGCGAGAGCGTTGCGATCGATGGAGGCGCGCAGCGCCCGCCGGGGAAACTCTTCGAATAAAAGTGAAACGCGCCGAGGCGGGCGCGTTTCGTGAGGGAGATTTTGGAGGGATAAGGATGGTGGGAAGATCAAGCGGGCGTGCCATCAGGCACGGGTTTCAAGTGGTGGGACGTTTGGTGGCGGGAAGCCCCGAAGGGCACCTCGCCTTCGAGTGTAGGCCGCATGCGCGCGAGGCGCCAGGGCAAGACTCGGAACCCATCACCGCGGAAGCGTGAACCTCGCGGGGTCCGAGGCCTCCGGCGACCACTTATCGAAGCGGAGCTCCACCTTTCCGCCGGCCCCTTCCACTTCCATGCTCTTCAGCACGGGCCGGCCCAGCACGGCGCCGCCTTCCCTGAATCGCACGGTGCGGGCCAGCTTGCCGGAGGCCATGCGGAACTCCGCCTTCACGGGGCGGCGCCCCGCCTTCGCCACCCAGAGCGTGGCTTTCTGGAAGGCCACGGCGGGGCGGCGGGCCTTCAGTTCCAGGCGATGGCAGGGTTCCCCTTCCACCGTCTCCTCCGCCGAAACCTCGGCGGCGTAGTCCTCCTGGAACCGGGTTCGGGCGATATCCCCGCCGCTGGCGGGGCCGAGGAGGCGCTGCTGGGGGCTCACGCGGACGGGGCGCTTCGTGTTGGGAAGGAGCAGCCACATCTCGTCGCCCAGCACGAGCACGCTGCGCCCCTTCTCCTTCTCCGACACGCCATCCACCCGGGCGTCGCCGTTCTCCCGGGAGTGGACGCGCCACCGCTGTTCCTCGCGGGAGACCTTCAATCCGATCTCCACCTGGAAGGAAGCCCAAGGGTGGCGGTGGCGATCCGCGGAGACGAGGAGCTCTTCGGCGCTGGGAGCCTGGGCCAGGAGTGCGGCGCTCGCGATCAGGAACAGCAGGCTACGCACGGCCGTAGTCGTCCTGCAGCCGCTCGATATCCGCCTCGTCAAAGGTGCCGAAAGAAATCTCCAGCACCCGCACGGCGCGCGGCGTGGAGGCCTCGCAGCTGAGGCGGTGCGTGCTCCCCACGGGCAGCCAGATTTGTTCGCCCACGGCGGGCCGGATCAATTCGCCATCCCGCTCGACGAGGACGCCCGGATCCAGGGCGACCCATAGCTCCCCGCGGTTGCGATGGCGCTGGAGGCTCAGCTTCCGGCCGGGATCACAGGTCAGGATCTTCACCGTGCATGGGTCGTTCAGCACGAATTGATCGAAGGAGCCCCAGGGCTTATCGATGTGGAGGGTGGCCGGGCGATCCATGGTGCATCCAGCCTACAACAAGTCCTCCCGGCCTTCGGCCTTGAGACGCTCCACGATCTTTTTGACCGACTGGGCCTTGTCCCGATGGCAGATCAGGAGGGCATCCGCGTCGTCCACGACGATCAGATCCCGCACGCCGCTGGCGGCGATGAGCCGGCCGCCCCCGAAGAAGGCGCAATCGCGGGTATCCAGGAGGATGGCCTCCCCCTGGGTGACGTTGCCCTCGGCGTCGGCTTCCTGGAATTCGATGGCCGCGGGCCAGCTCCCCACGTCGGACCACGTGAACCGGGCGGGCACCACGGCCACGTTCGTGGCCTTCTCCATGAGGGCCACGTCGATGGCCACCTCGGGCACCTGGCCGTAGGCCGCCTTGAGGCGGGCGGGGTCCGCCCCGGCCGCGGCCCAGGCATCGAGGGGCGCGAGCACCGCCGGCGCATGCCGTTGCAACTGGGCCCGGAAATCCGCCAGGGTCCACACGAACATGCCGGCGTTCCAGAAGTGGCGGCCGCTCTCCAGGTAGGTCAGGGCCACGTCCATGGGGGGTTTTTCCCGGAAGGCGGCCACCTTGCGCACGGGGCCGTGCCCATCCGCTTCGATGTAGCCGAAGCCCGTCTCCGGATACGTGGGCCGGATGCCGAAGACCACCAACTCGCCCGTCCAGGCCGCGTGCTTCACGGCCCCGTCGATATCCTCCAAGAAGGCCGCGCGGTCCCCGATCCAGTGGTCGGCGCTCAGCACCGCCATCACCCCGCCGGGCACCCTGCGCTCGATCTGCACGAGGGCGAGGGCTAGGCAGGGCGCCGTGTTGCGGCCCTCCGGCTCGATGAGGATGTTCCCGGCCGGCAGCTCCGGGAGGAGGCGCGCCGTCTCTTCGGCGAGATCGGAGGTGGTGACGACGAAGACGTGCTCCGGCGCGAAGGCCCCCTCCAGCCGCGTGAAGGTCTGACGCAGCAGGCTCTCCTGCCCCACGATGCTCAGGAACTGCTTGGGGCGGCTCGTGCGCGAGCGGGGCCAGAACCTCGTTCCGCGGCCTCCGGCCATTATCACGGCGACTTTCGTGTGTTCGTTCCGGGGCGTGTCCATGGTGCCCTCAGCCTAGCAGCGCCCTAGCGGGAGAGGATGGACACGAGCTCGCCGAGGATGGGCGGGGGCACGGGCGGCGGCCCGTCCAGGGCTTCCATGGGCTGGGCCACCAATTCGCCATTCATGCGCCCCAGGTAGAAGGCCCCGCCCTGGGCGGCCAGGCGCCTGACCGCCTCCGCCCCCCACCGGCTGCCCCAAATGCGATCCATGGCGGAGGGCGATCCCCCCCGCTGAATATGACCCAGCACCACCACTCGCAGATCCAGATCGTGTTCCTTCCGGAGGCGCTCGCCCACGGTGTAGGCCGAGCCCATCTGATCCCCTTCCGCCACGACGACGATGGTGGCCTTCTTGCCCCGGGCCCAGCTGGCCTGAAGGTTGGCGACGAGGGATTCGAACGTGTCCGCGGTGGATTCCGGGTAGAGCACCGCCTCGGCGCCGCAGGCCAGGGCGGTATGGACGGCGATCATGCCGCTATGGCGGCCCATGACCTCCACCAGGAAGAGGCGCTCATGGCTGCTGGCCGTATCGCGGATCCGGTCGATGGCTTCCACGGCCGTGTTCAGGGCCGTGTCGAAACCGAGGGTGAGATCCGTGCCGGGCAGATCGTTGTCGATGGTGCCGGGGATCCCGGCGCAAGGCATGCGGTGCTCCACCCAAAGGGCCTGAGCCCCCCGGAAGCTGCCATCGCCCCCGATGACGATGAGGCCTCCGACCCCTTCCGCCCGGAGGGCCCGATTGGCCTTGGCCCGCACGGCCGGATCGAACCATGCCTCGCTGCGGGCCGTATGGAGGATGGTGCCGCCCCGCTGGAGGATGTTGGCGCAAGCCCGGCTGCGGAGCTCCTTCCAATCCCCCTCCGCGAGGCCCTCGAAGCCCCGGCGCACGCCCAGGATTCCGACACCCATGGCGTCTGCTTGCCGGACGACGGCCCGGATGGCGGCGTTCATGCCCGGGCTGTCCCCGCCGGAGCTCAGCAGCGCCAGGCGCACCGATCAACGAGCCTTGGCCGCGCGGGGGGCCTTGGCCCTGCCCCCCTTGCGGGCCTTGGGTTTGGCCGTGCTCTTCTTGCCTCTCACGTTCCGGGTCCGGCCTCGATAGCCCCGTAGATCCTTGGGGTGGGTATCCGCGGGAGGCAAGGGCGGCGGTTCGACGACGCCCCGGGGGACGGGGGGGAGGTCCCCCTCCATGGAAGACCGCTGGGCCCGGGCCCGCATCACCGGATCCTCCTGGGGCAGGGCCTGGGCCACGAGGCCCGTGGCAAGCAGGGTGACGAGGGTGGCGTGGCGTCGGACCATGAAGGCTCCTCCTGCCAGAAGGTTAAGGCTTATTGGCCTTCTTCGCAGCCTTCTCGGCCATGGCCTTGGCGAAGAATTCAGCGACGACGCTATCGGCGTCTTCCTTTTTCACATCGTGGGCCTGGGCCTCCCGCTCCAGAATGTCGCGGCCGGCGGGGGCCAGCATCTGAGGCATGGACATATCGGAAGGCGAGATGCGAGAGAGCACGTACTGGCTGACTTCGATCAGGCTGCGGCCCACCTTCTCCAGCTTCTGGCGGACCACGTCCTGGTACTGGTACAGATCGAAGGCCCCCTGGATGTTGTAGGCGCCGTTATCCGCGTGGAATCCGATCTGCTCCATGAGCTCCAGAAGCTTGTCCAGATCCTCCCCGGGAGGCACGTTGGAATGGAGGATCTCCTGCACCTCTTTGGTGAGGGATTGGATCTCTTCGAAGCTGTGCTGAACCACCTCGATCTGCCCCAGCACACGCTCCGCGCCCCCCTCCTGCTCGGTCGCGATCTGCTTGAGCTGGTCGGGGATGGCCTGTTCGGGGTGTTTGGGTTCAGGCATGGAGAAGTCTCCGTTCCTGGCATCGGCAGGGGCCGGCCGAACCTGAATTCCGGCCCGGCCGCTTTCCCGCGCTACACTTTGAAGCCATACCTGACCGGGCAAGTCAGGTTTTGTCAGGAGTTGCCATGACCCCCCAGGACCCTTCCCCGGTCGCAGAAAACGCACTGGAGACCTGCCTTCAGCCCTTCCCTGGCTCCGAAAAGACCTACGTCGAAGGCCGCCAGCCCGGCGTGCGCGTGCCCTTCCGCCGCATCCGCCTGAATCCCACGCGGCGCATGGACGACACGCTGGTGCCCAATGAGCCCCTGCTCGTCTACGACACCTCCGGCCCCTACACGGACCCCGGCGCCGGGCTGGACGTCACCCGGGGCCTCGCCCCCCTGCGCCAGGAATGGATCCTCGCCCGCCAGGACACCGAGGAGCTGGATCACGCCTCCAGCTACTACCGCCAGCTCCGGGAGCGCGATCCCGAGCTCCGCGACATCCGCTTCCAGGTCACCCGCAAGGCCCGCCGGGCCCTGCC
>CAYWDR010000103.1:0-12092 GCA_964457075.1 uncultured Solibacteraceae bacterium | reverse complement strand
AGCCCGAAGCCCGAAGCCCGAAGCCCGAAGCCCGAAGCCCGAAGCCCGAAGCCCACCTCCCAGGCCCATCCGCGCTACATTAATAGAGTTGGAGGCAAGCCCATGGCCAGCGAGTGCAGTTTCGACGTGGTGTCCAAGGTCGACATGTCCGAGGTCCGCAATGCGGTGGATCAGGCCATGAAGGAGATCGGCCAGCGCTACGACTTCAAGGGTTCCATCTCGAAGATCGAGATCAAGGAGGGCACGGCCCTCATCCTCACGAGCGATGACGAGATCAAGCTCAAGGCCGTCGTGGACGTGCTCCAGAGCAAGCTTCACAAGCGGGGCGTGAGCATCCGCGCCATGGAGTTCGGCAAGCTCGAAGCGGGTTCCAAGGGCAGCGTGCGCCAGGAAGTGAAGATCAATCAGGGGATCCCCGGTGAGAAGGCCAAGGCCCTCGTGGCCGTCATCAAGACGGCCAAGCTCAAGGTGCAGGGCGCCATCCAAGGCGATCAGCTCCGCATCACCGGAAAGAGCAAGGACGACCTGCAGGAAGCCATGGCCCTGTTCAAGAAGGAACAGGAGAAGCTCGCGATTGAGCTCCAGTTCACGAACTATCGCGGGTAGGAACCGATGAGCCGTTTGGACCTGCTGCGCTACTTCCTCCCCATCCAGGGCAAGCTGTCCGACGTGGAGGAGGAGCTGCAGCGCATCCTGCGGTCGGAAGTGCCGGTGGTGGATAAGCTGGCGGCCCACGTGCGGGGCGGGCAGGGCAAGCGGCTGCGACCGGCCCTCGTGCTCCTCGGGGCCAAGTTCGCGGGGCATAAGGGCCAGGAGGACGTGCGCTTCGGCGCGGTGTTCGAGCTGATCCACACGGCCACCCTCGTGCACGATGACGTCATCGACCACGCCCAGCTGCGCCGGGGCAAGCCCACGCTGAACCGCCTCTGGGGCAACACGCTGACGGTGCTCTTCGGCGATCTGCTCTACCTCGTGGCCATGGACGAGGCCATCCAGGGCCGCAGCTGGCGCATGATGGAAATCCTCGCGGAAGTGACGCGCCGCATGACCGAGGGCGAGCTCATCCAAAACGACGTGCTCTTCAAGCTGGATACGAGCCGCAAGGACTACTTCGATATCCAGGAGCGGAAGACGGCCCTCCTCTTCGGCGGATGCACGGAGACGGGCGCCGTCCTCACGGGCCGCAGCCCCGAGGATTGCGCCGCCATGCGGGCCTACGGCCTGGAGATCGGCCGGGCCTTCCAGCTCGTGGACGACCTGCTGGATTACACCGCCACCAGCGAGCAGCTGGGGAAGCCCGCCTTCAGCGACCTCCGGGAAGGCAAGCTCACCCTGCCCATGCTCACGCTTCTGGAGAAGGCCCACGACGAGGTCTACCCCCTCATCCGCCGCATCTGGGACCGGGGCGAGGAAGTGCCCATCCCCGAGGACGAGGAAAAGGCCTTGCGCGCCCTCATCGACCGGCACCAGGCCCTCCAGGAAACCCGCGACCTCGCCCAGGGCGCCTCCGACCGCGCCATGGCCGCGCTAGCCAAAGTGGAGGGCGATGCCTCCACGAAGAAGCTGCTCATGGGCATCCCCACGATCCTGCTGGATCGCACGAAGTAGGCGGGGTGGGTTCTAAGAGTTAACCGCGAATGACGCGAATGGGCGCGAATGAATGCCTCAACCTGCCTTTATTCGCGTGCATTCGCGTCATTCGCGGTTTCAATTCTTTTCGACTTTTGCAAGGCTTGGGGCCCTAAGCTTCTGCAACCTTTCCGCCACCTTCTCCGCCTGAGCGAAGGCGCGAAGGACGTTGCCACCCGCCAGTTTGGCGAGGTTTGAGTCGCTCCATCCGCGGCGGATCAGTTCGGCGAAGAGGGCGGGATAGGTGGAGACGTCTTCGAGGCCCACGGGGGTCGTTCCTCCCCAAAAATCGGAGGCGATGCCCACGTGATCGAAGCCCGCGATGCGGGCCACGTGCTCGATGTGGTCCGCCACTTGGGCCAAGGTGGCCTTGGGGCAGGGGCCCTTTTCCTGGATATAGGCGGCCTCGGCGGCCTTGTAGGGCGCGTCGAAGGCCATGCCCTTGGTCCTCGCATCCAGCCCCTCGCTCCACGCCTTCGCATCCCGGGAGATGAAGCCGGGGATGAACGTGACCATGACGACCCCACCGTTCTTCGGCATGCGGGCGAGGATCTCGTCGGGCACGTTGCGGGGATGATCCACCAGGGCCCGGGCGCTGCTGTGGCTGAAGATGACGGGAGCCTCGCTGGTGTCGAGGGCGTCGCGCATCACCTCGGGGCTGACGTGGCTGAGGTCCACGAGCATGCCCAGGCGGTTCATCTCCCGCACCACCTCCCGCCCGAAGGGGGTGAGGCCGCCGTGCTTGCGCTCCCCCAAGGCCGCGTCGGCCCAGTCGAGGGTCACGTTGTGGGTGAGGGTCATGTAGCGGGCCCCGAGGTCGTAGTAGGCCCTAAGCGCGCCCAGGCTGTTCTCCAGCACGTGCCCGCCTTCCATGCCCAGGAAACTGGCGACCTTCCCGGCCTTCTGGGCCTCGAGCACGTCGCCGCTCTTCGTGGCGAAGGTCAGGCCTTCGGGATATTTCGCGATGAGCCGCTTCGCCAGATCGATCTGTTCCAGCTGGGTGCGGGCCCAGCCCTCCTTGAGTTCCCCGGGGACGTACACGCTCCAAAACTGAGCGGCTAGCCTCCCCTCCTTGAGCCGGGCCAGATCCGTTTCGCCGGGGGTGCGCTTCCGGAGATCGTAGGCTTCCAGGTCCATGGGGTGCTTGGGATCTTCCCGGATCTCCCAGGGCAGATCATTGTGGCCGTCCACGAGGGGCACCCGGGCCAGGAGGGCCCGCGCCCTCGCGAGGGCCGGATCCGATTGGCCCGGCAGCGGGGCGGAGAGCAGGCAGGGCAGGGCGAGGCAGGCGAGGAACCGCATGGGCGCTCCAGGGGAGGGATCCCGAAGTTTACCCCTATCCCTTGAAGGCCTTCTTGATCCCCTTGCCGGCAACCTTGGCCCCGGCGGCGATGCCCTTGCCGGCGGTCTTGGCGCCCTTGCCCACGGCCTTGCCGCCTTCCTTGGCCCCCTTGCCCACCGCTTTGCCGCCTTCCTTCGCGGTCTTGCCGATGGCCTTGCCGCCTTTTTTGAAGCCCTGGCCGATCTGCTTCCCTGCGTCCTTGAGGTCCTGCTTGATATCACTCCCAGCCGCCAGGACGGCGGAGACCAGGAGGATGGGCAGGATGCGGCGCATGGGAACTCCTCTGCCATTTTAGGCGAACCAGACCGGTGGAACAGGGGGGACCAGGCTGCAGGGATGCGATAGTTAAGGCATGAACGACGAAGCTTCCCAGGACCTCCAAACCGGCGAGCCCCTGCCCGGAGAACGGGCGGGCCGCTGGGCCCGCGAATACTTCCCGGTGCTGCTCTTCGCCTTCTTGATGCTTTGCGTGATCCCCATGCGGGATCTCTGGTCGCCGGACGAACCGGACTTCGCCCAATGCGTGAAGGAGATGCAGCAGCGGGGCACCTGGCTTCTGCCCTGGCTCAATGGGCAGGTCTACACGGAAAAGCCCATCCTCTACTATTGGGCCATGAAGGCGTCCAACCAGGGCCTGGATTGGCTGACGGGCGGCCTCGGGTTCAACCACGGCGTCTCCGCCTGGGCCCTGCGCCTTCCTTCGGCCCTCGGCAGCGTGGCCTTCCTCCTCGCCTTCCAGCGCTGGGGGACGCGCTTCCTGCAGGCGGGCGTGGCGCGGCTGGCGGTGATGATCCTGGCCGTGTCGCCGCTCTGGTTTTGGCAAAGCCAGTTCATCCAAATCGATCTGTTCTTTTCCGTGCTCCTCGCCTGGGCCTGGCTCTGCTGGCTTGGGGGCTACCTGCTGGCCCGGGGCATCAAGCCGGAGCTGAAGGCCGGCGAGGCGGGCCGCTGGTTCCTGAAGGGCTACGTCTTCCTGGGCCTCGCCTTCCTCGCCAAGGGCCCCCTGGCGGCGGTGCTCAGCCTCCTCGTGCTCATTGCCTTCCTCGCCTGGCAGCGGGATGGGGGCATCCTCCGGGAGATGAAGCCGGGGAAGGGATTGGGCCTCTTCCTGCTCGTGGTGGCGCCCTGGTACGTGGTGGCCTCCCTCGTGGGCGGGAAGGAATACGCCTACGCCCTGATCATCCACCAGAACTTCGAGCGGGCCACGAAGGCCTGGGACCATATCCAGCCCTGGTGGCGCTACTTCGAGTACATCCTCGCGGACTTCTTCCCTTGGGTGTTCCTGTTGCCGGCCCTGGGCTTCTTCCTCCGGGGCAGCGGGGCCCTGCGGAGCGCCAGCGCTCGCTTTCTCACCGTCGCCTTCATCGTGCCCTTCCTCTTCCTCTCCTGGGCCCAAAGCAAGCAGGGCAAGTACCTGCTGCCCAGCTACCCCTTCCTGGCCTTGCTGATGGCGGGCATGTTGCAGCCCCTGGCCGTGGAGGGCGTGAGCGCCGCCCGCATCCGGCGGATCGGCCTGGGGCTTGCCGCGGCGCTGGGACTCATAGGCCTTGCGCTTCTGGCGGTGGCTGCGGGCGCGGGGGGGCCGAAGATTCAAACCGGCGTCGCGCCCCTCCGCGGACTGGTGTGGGTGCTCGGAGGGCTCGCCGCGTTGGGCGGCCTGTCCCTGGTGGGCCGGAGCCTCTCGGGACAGGGCCGCCACTTGATTCCTGAGACGGCGTTGACGCTGGGCCTGATCTACTTCGCGGGCGGCACCTGGGGCTACCGGATCCTCGATGGCCGGAAGGGCTACCATGCGTGGACCTCCGCCGCGGCGCCGGTTCTCGAAGGGCGGAAGGCCTGGTTCTGGGGCGAGATCCGCAGCGGCGGCATGGTGTACATGGATACCCTTATGCCCGAGATCCGCCTTTCGGCGGATCTCGGGAAAGTTAAGGACGAGGATCGGATCGTGGTGATCGCGAGCCGGTGGGTGCCGGGGTATCAGGGCCTCGACGCGGCGGCCATGTCGGCCTTCGAACCCGTGCTCGTGCAGCCCCAGGGGGCGGATCGCTGGCTCGTGATGGCGCGGACTAAATGAAGGCCCTCGCGCCCCGCCTTCGGGCCATCGTTCGATTATTTCCAGTGCTTCTCGCGCTGCTGTTCGCGGCCCGGATCGCCTTCATGGTCATCTTCGCGCCCCAGGGTTTCACCGCGTCCGGCTTCCTCGGTCAGACGCTCTGGCTGGGCCTGCGCATGGACGCCCGCCTGGCCGCCCTCATGCTGTTCCCCGCCCTGGCGCTGCTTCGTCCGGGCGGCGGGGACGGCCGGGCTTGGAAGGGCTGGGCGGCGCCCCTCTCCCTCGGGCTCAATCTCACATTGGTGAGCATCCTGATCGTCGCCGCCAACATCGATGACCGGGCGGCGAAGCCGTGGGCCCTGGCCTTCCTCCTTTCCGCGGTCGCCGACTGGCGGCTTTTCGGAGCCTGGGGCTTGGGCTCGTCCGGGCCGCGGCGCGTTTGGATGGGCTATGGCCTCGTCGTGATGGGCGCCGTGGGGTTGAGCTACGGCGTGGATATCGGCGCCTATTCCTACGTTCATTCCCGGCTCAGCGGCGGGCTGTTGGGCCTCCTCTCCAACGCCGGGCTGGGCCTTCGCATGGTGTGGGAATCCTATCCGGTCGTCCGGGGCCTTCTGGGCCTAGGCCTCCTGCTCGGCGGGTTCGCGTGGGTGCTCCGCTGGGCGGGGCGCGCCGTGCTGGAGCCGGGGCCCGAACGCCGTGGCGTCCGCGTGATCCAGGGCGTGGGGGCGACCTTCGCCGTCCTCTTCCTGATCTGGGGCCGCGCCGGCGGCTATCCCCTTCGCTGGGGCGATGCCTATTCCTTCGGCAACACTTTCGCCGCCCATGCGGCCCTCAACCCCGTGCTGTTCTTCCTGGAGACGGTGAAGGATCCCAGCGACCGGGTGGATCTCGCGGAGGTGCGGGGCACCCGCGAGGTGATGGCCCGCCATCTGGGGGCGGATTCCGCCGCGCCCATGAACGCGCATGGCCTTTCCCGGAGCCGGGCGGCCATGGGCGCATGGAGGAAGGGGTTCACGCCCAACGTGGTGTTCCTGCACTTGGAAAGCTTCGCCGCCCACAAGGCCGGGCGCTTCGGGAACCGGCTCAGCCCCACGCCCGCCTTCGACCGGCTTTGCGAGGAGGGCCTGCTCTTCGAACGCTTTTACGCCCCCGCGGAGAACACGGCCCGGGCGATGTACTCCGTGCTGTTCGGCCAGCTGGATCTCAGCCCCGGCAGCCGGAACACCGCCACCCGCAATCCCCTGCTCGTGGACCAGTATTCCCTCGTGAACGCCCTGGATGGGTACGCCAAGCACTACTACCTGGGGGGCAGCGGCGACTGGGCCCAGATCCGGGCCACGCTCAAGAACAACGTCCACGGGCTTGAAGCGCATGAGGGCGCCTTCTTCCAGGCGAAGGCGGTGGACGTTTGGGGGGTGTCCGACCACGACATGCTCCAGGAGGCGGGCAGGCACCTGGGCACCGTGCGCGAGCCCTTCTTCGCGCTGCTTCAGACGGCCGGCAATCATCCCCCCTTCACCGTGCCTCCGGGCCTGGGCTACCAGCGGGCCTCCCCCTCGGAGGAGGCGTTAGCGGCCGGCGGCTTCGTGAACGCCGACGAGTTCCACTCCCTCGGGCTCATGGATTGGAGCCTCGGGAAGTTCTTCGAAACCATGCGTGCCCAGCCCTGGTTCAGCCGGACGCTTTGGGTGATCTATGGCGATCATGGCGTGCCGCGCGGGCGCCACGATGGCCGCTTTGGCGAAGTGCCCATGGCCAGCCACCACGTGCCCCTGCTGATCCTGGCCCCGGGCACGATCCGCCCGGGCGTCGTCGCCGAGACGCTCTCCCAGGTGGACGTGATCCCCACCGTCATGGGCCTGCTCGGCAAGCGCGTCGAGAATCGCACCCTGGGCCGGGACATGCTGGATCCCGCCTTCAAGGGCCAGGGCGCGGCCTTCACCTTCAGCCCCTTCGTCACGCCTCCCGTGGTGGGTCTCATCCAGGGCGACCGCTACCTGATCATCGGTCCCGGGGATCGCCTCGGGCTCTACGATCTGAAGGATCCTTCGGGCCAGGATCTCTCATCCTCGGATCCCGCCACCACCCGTTCCATGACTCACCTGACCAAGGCCTATCGCGCCTGGGCCCGGTACCTCCTGAGCCACAACAAACCATGACGCCCCAGCTCAAAGCCATCCCCCTCATCATCGCCGGCGTGCTGCTCAACGCCTTCGCCCAGATCTGCCTGAAGAAGGGCCTCGTGAATGGCATGAGCTGGGACACCGCCGCCCTCCTCCGCCTCATGTTCACGCCTTGGATCCTCGCGGGCCTCGCCTGCTACGCCGTGAGCGTGCTCGTGTGGATGAAGGCCCTGTCCCTCGTGGACGCCAGCTACGCCTACCCCTTCCTCGCCCTGGGCTTCCTCGCCAACGCGCTGCTGGCTCGCGGCTTCCTGGGCGAGGCCATTCCCCCGCTCCGCTGGCTGGCCCTGGCGATCATCATCTGCGGCGTGGCGCTGCAGGCTTGGGCTAAGTAGGACGGTTGGGGTGCGGACTGGGGTGAAACAAATGGACGCGGAGTACGGCGCTGACGATGGGCCGGTTTTCCTCCGCGAGCAGCTTTTCTAACCCGCCTGCACCAGCGCATCAATGAGATGGCGGATCTTGTTCCGCAGGGTGCTCGTCTTTTGCTGGGAGGCCAATTCAAGGGCCTGATTGAGGGCGTCGATGGCCGCCTCCTTGCGTTCGCCCTGGCTTTGGATTTCGCCGATGAAAATGAGGATGGTGGGGTGCTCGAAGCCGTTGGCGGCACGCAGGAGGGTCTGGCAAACCTCGGTGGAACCGCCTTTGGCGGCGAGGGCCTCGGCGATGGGGCGGTATAGGCTCAGCGCCGTGGGCAGATGGCGTCCACGGATGAGGGGTTCAAGGGCCCGCTCGCACAGAGGCAACACCCGGCTATGGATCTGCCGCAATTGGGCGAGGGCCTCAAGGCATTGGCGGGCGTGGCCGGCCTCCATCTGGGCCGCGGCGAGGGCCTCCTGGAGGATGGGGTTGCCGGGAAAGGCCTTGAGGGCCTCCTTGAGGGTGTGGACCGCCCGCGACTGCTGCCCCGTATGGTGGAATAGCTTGGATTGGAGGAGATAGAGCTTGGCGCTCTGAATCAGATCCATGGCGATCAGGAGGGCCTCTTGAGCTTCCTCCTGGCGACCGGCGGTCATCAACTCCTCGGCGGCCTCCGCGTAGAGGCCCGCGGCGCGCTCCTTTTGACCGGCGGCCACATAGGCCTGGGCAAGCCGGAAGCGGAGATCCGCGTCGAAAGGATCGGCGCTGGTCGCGCGGATGAGCGCGCCGAGCGCATCCTGAGGCCTGCCTAGGCGCTCGAAGGTGTGGGCCAGTTCGATCTGCAGCTTGGCCGCCTCCTTGTTGAGGCCGGAGGCCATGAGGAGCTCGCTGAGTTGGCCCACGGCCTCGGGATCCTCGGGCGCGAGGCGCAGGGCCTTTCGCAACAGGGCGATGGCCTTCTTGTCGTAGCCGTCCCGCTGGAGGTTCAGGGCCAGCACCTTGAAGATGGAAAGGGCTTCCTTATGGGCACCCGCTTGCACGAGGAGATCCCCAAGCCGGTTCATGATGCCCTGATCCTCCGGGAAGGCCCGCCGGAGCTTCTGGTATTCCACGAGGGCCTGATACAGCTGGCCCTGGGCAACCAGTTGATCCGCTTGCTGTTGGAGCTTCAACCGATCCATGGATCCATCATAACGAGAGGGCCGTCGTGCCTGGCGGGCGATTCCGCTCCTTCTTCCTTTCGGTCAACCGAGCAGCGTAGCCAAGTTTCCATTCTGGAGCTCCTGACAGGTCAGGACCGCCCGGTCGAGGATGAGGCTCGTCACGCATTGGACGGGCGTTACATCGAAGGAGGGATTCCAGACGGGGATGTCGGGTGCCCAGGCGCGGCCCAGGGCGCCGCGCACTTCCTCTGGAGCGCGCTCCTCGATGGGGATTCCAGCCCCGCTGGGGCAGGCCAGATCCACGGTGCTGAAGGGCGCCACGGGGTGGAAGGCCACCCCGTGATGACGAGCCTGCACGGCCAGCCCGTAGGTGCCCACCTTGTTGGCGAAGTCTCCGTTGGCGGCGATGCGGTCGGCGCCCACGAGCACCCGCTGGGCCCGGCCATCGCGCAGCACGAGGGCGGCCATGCTATCCGTGATGAGGGTGCAGGGGATCCCTAGGCGCCGCAGCTCCCAGGCCGTGAGGCGCCCGCCCTGCAGCAGGGGGCGGGTCTCGTCCACGAATACATGGATCCGCTTGCCCTGCTCGTGGGCGCGGCGGATCACGCCCAGGGCCGTGCCGATGCCCGCCGTGGCGAGGCCACCCGTGTTGCAGTGGGTGACGAGCCCTTCGCCTTCCTGGATGAGCGCCGCGCCCTGTCCGGCCATGCCCTCGCAAAGGCGCACGTCCTCGTCGAAGATGGCCTGCGCCTCCGCGATCAGGGCTTCGGGCGAGGACAGCAGGGGCTTGAGCCGGTCCATGGCCCACATGAGGTTCACGGCCGTGGGCCGGGCGGCTCGAAGGGCGCCCCAGGCGCGCTCAAGATCCGCTTCCCCGGCGCCCGACATCGCCAGGCAGGCCAGGCTGCAGGCGGCGGCCACCCCGATGAGCGGCGCGCCGCGCACGGCGAGGCGTTGGATATGACCCACCATGGCCACGGGATCGCCGCCTTCCAGCCAGTCTTCGCGGTGGGGCAGGGCGGTCTGATCCAGCACCCAGAGACGGCCGCCGTCGAAGCGGAGCGCGAGGGAAGTGAAGGCGTGCATCGATCTAGACTAACCCGCTACCTTGATTGATGCCGTTCATCGACCGAGACCATGCGAGGGTGACCCACGTCCGGGGTCCGGGCATGCCCCTCCTGAGGGCCGCCTTGATGGGCACGCTCACCCCGACCCAACAGAGCCTTTTCGAGGCGAGGCTTTCCCCAGAAGCCCTGGCCTTCATGATCGCGCCCGCCCCGGAGTCCACCTGGGTGGCGATCGAGATCATCGTGGAAGCGGAGCGGGCCTTTCAGGGCATCAGCATCCTCGACCCCTTCGCCGCCCACGGCGTGTTGTTGGCCCAGCGGCTGATGGACGGCCGCCTGGAGGGGCTCCTCCTCGGATGGATGGGGCCACGGGTCTTCCTACGGATCCTTCCCCACGTCTGGGGCCACTACAATCGAGGTGGCCTGCTCAGCCTGGACCACCTCGGGGAGCACGAAGCCTCCCTCAGCCTCTGGGCGGATTTCCCGACGGCCACCTTCGTCGCCAAGATTGTTCCCGCCTTCGCGGCGGAGGCCCTCCGCCGCCTGGGCGCGGAGGGCATCCACGTCGAGTACGTGGCTCCGCGGGCGGACGAACCGGCCTGGCGGCACCGGTACAGCCTGAACTGGAAGGCTTGAGCGTTTCATCGGCGCCGGCAAGCGATCGTGTTTCAAAGGTGGAACGCCAGCTGATTTCAGATCACCCGAGGCCCCAGCTTGGCCCGGAGGGCCTTCAGCTCGGCCAGCTCCGCGTCCTCCAGCGGCTTCGCGCCGCCCAACTGTCCCGCGGCCATGAGGATCTTCGCCACTTGCTCCAGCCGTTCGAGCCCGCCCAGGGCTTCGCGCAGGCTTTCCCCCCAGCACAGGCCGCCATGGCGGGCCAGGATCAGAACCCGATTCTCAGGAAGGAAGGGGCGGAGGTTCGTGCCCATGGCCTCCGTGCCCGGCACGGCCATGGGCACGATGGGAATGCGGCCCGTGGCGAGGATCACCTCGGGCAGGGCGTCGCTCGGGAGCTCCTGCAGCTCGGGCCGCGCAAGGCTCCAGGCGATGGCCGTCGCGGGATGGGCGTGGACGACGGCGCGCGCTTCCGGCGCGCGGCGGTACACCTCCAGATGCATGGCCCGCTCGCTGCTGGGATCGCCCTGAAGTACGTGGCCCTCCAGATCGAGGAAGGCGAAGTCCTGGATGCGCAGCTCCGCCTTGGGCACGCCCCGGGGCGTGATGGCGATGCGGCCGTCGGGCAGGCGGGCGGACACGTTGCCGTCCGCGGCGGCCAGCAGGCCCTGGTCATGCAGGCGACGGCAACCGTCGATGATCTCTTCCAGCAGGGATTCGGCTCGCATGACGCCATTATCGCCTCCGCGTGGGCACCTCGGCGGATAGCTTCTTCGGGGCCACGGCCCGGAAGCTCTCGTCCAGCCAGTCCAACATCATGGGCAGGGGCACGGGCTCCTTCGCCTCAAAGGTGCAGGTCACCCAGCCGCTCTTTCCCAGGCCGTAGGTGGTGCGCGTCATCGGAGCAGCTTAGCGAAGTCGGGCACGATAGGGCATGGCGGAACACTGGCGGCGCGTTTACTGGGAGGCTCCCGGGATCTTCGAGGCCTTCGCCCGGGCGGAGGATCCCGAGGGCCGCGTGGCCGGTGCATTGAGGCTCGCTGCCACCCTGGATGGCCGAACCGTTTTGGAGATCGGCGCAGGTACGGGCAAGCTGGCCCGGCGGCTCAGCACCGCGTGCGCAGCCTGGATCGCCCTGGAGCCGGAGCGGGCCTTGCTCAGCCGAATGATGCATGGACCTTCCCGCCTGCAGGCCCTTGGCCAACGCCTCCCCCTCAAGACACACTCCGTGCAGCGTGTCGTGGCCGCCTGGGTGCTCGGCTACCTGGGGCGGAGCACGGTGGCGGAGATCCTCGCCGAGGTGGATCGCGTGTTGGAATCGGGCTCCGGTGCCGGCATCTGGGCCATCGAAAACGCTGGCTCCGGCGAGTTCCAGGCCCTGCGCGGCTTCCAAGCCTTTGAGCCCGGCACCCGCCGCCTCATGGACGAATTTGGCTTCCAGTTGGTGGAATCGGTTCCCATTCAACTGGCCTTCCCCTCCTCGCAAGAGGCGGAGCGCATCCTGCGGGCGTTGTGCGGGGATTCCGTGGGCGAGGCCCTCGCAAGAACTCCGCGGAAGGAGCTGGGCCACGCGGCCGTGCTTCTTTACCGACCTAAGGGCCTGTGAATGAATAACCTTGCCATTTGTTGGCCCCTATTCGCGCCATCCAGCAAGGAGAGCCGCGCGGCGCGATGCGG
>CAYWDR010000102.1:0-12135 GCA_964457075.1 uncultured Solibacteraceae bacterium | reverse complement strand
GATGAGGAGCCCCGCCACGGCGCCCAGGGTGTCCAGGAAACGCGTGAGGCCAAAATCCCGGCCCAGGCTGCCCTGCTTCGCCGCGTCGGCCACCATGGCGTCCCGGGGGGCGCCGCGGAGGCCTTTGCCGGTGCGATCCAGCACCCGTGCCGCGCCGAGGAATGCGGGTCCGCCTGCGAGGAGCATGAGGGCCTTGGCGAGACCGGAGAGTGCGTAGCCCCCGGCGACGAGGGGCTTGCGGCTGGACATGTGATCGGAAATCCAGCCGGAGACGGCCTTGAGGGTGAGGGCGGCGGCTTCGGAGAGGCCTTCGACGAGGCCCACGAGGCCGGGGCCGCCGAGGGTCGCCAGGTAGAGGGGGAGGATGCGGGAGATGGCCTCGCCGCTGGCGTCGTTGAAAAAGGACACCCAGCCGAGCCGGGCCGCGAGGCCGGGGCCTGGGGAGTCTGGTTTAGCCGAGCTGGGAGGAGGGTGGGGGGCCATGCCGAGACGGGTTCGCCGGGTCTGAAGAAAGAAAAGAAAACCAGTGATGAACAGTGATGAACAGTGATGAACAGTGATGGAGGATCGCATACCCCATCACTGTTCATCACGCTTTCATCACTGTTTATCACCGGTTTCTTTTGCTTTTTTGATTTCCCGGCTCACCCCAGCCGCCGCTCCACGCGCACGATGTTGATGGCCCGTTTGCCTTCCGTGGTGACCACCACGGCGTGCAGCTGCAGATCCCCCTCCGCCACCTCGAACTTGGCCTTCAGCGGCCCCAGGAAGCGGCTCAGGCTCGCCTCCTTCTTCATGCCGATCACGCCCTCGTAGGGCCCAGTCATGCCGATGTCCGTGACGTAGGCCGTGCCGCCGGGGAGCACCTTGGCATCCAGCGTCGGCACGTGGGTATGGCTGCCCACCACGGCCGCCACCCGCCCGTTGAGGAAGTGGCCCATGGCCTGCGCCTCGCTCGTGGCTTCCGCGTGCATGTCCACGATCACGAGATCCGCCCGCTCCTTCATGAGGAGCATGTCCACGGCCCGGAAGGGATCGTCGCAGGGCGGCATGTGCACCCGCCCCATGAGGTTCACCACCATCACCTCCAGCCCCTCCTTGGTATGGAGCTTCACGAAACCCTGCCCCGGCGTCGAGGGAGGATGGTTCAAGGGCCGCAGCAACCGCGGTTCCACCTTGAAATAGGCCTCCACCCCCTTCTGATCGAAGGCGTGGTTGCCCGTGGTGATCACGTGCACCCCCAGCGTGTCGAACCACTCCTTGGCGATGCGCTCCGTGATCCCGTGCCCGTGGGCCGCGTTCTCGCCGTTCACCACCACGAAGTCGATGGCGAAGGTGCGCATCAACTCTGGCAAGTGGGCCTCCAACAGGCGCCGGCCCGGTTCGCCCACGATGTCGCCGAGGATCAGGATCTTCATTGTTAAACTATCGCATGGCCTTGGGATGTCTCTGAACTACAGCAAAACGGGCCCTCATGGAGGGCCCGTTTTGCTGCAATGAACAGATTAGAACTTCACGCGGAAACCGAACTGGACTTCGCGGGTCCGGAAATCGCGCCCAGCGATCTTCTGATAGTTGGGATTGACGGCGCCCGTGCTGCCGGTCACCTGCTGCTCGGTGTCGCGGACATCCTGGTTGGCCCAATTGAAGACGTTGAACACGTCGATGGAGCCCTCGACGCTGACGGTCCTGAAGATTTTGAACTCGCGCGAAATGCGCATGTCCATGGCCTTCGTGTCGGGCTGGCGCTCGCCGTTACGGCCGCCGGAGAAGGGGTTGTTCCGGATGCCGTCCCCGTTCGTGTCATTGCCGGCCAAGGCCGTGTAGGGAAGGCCCGTCGCGAAATTCAGGCGGAAACTGCCCTTCACACCGTAGGCGATGGGGAAGTATCCCGCCAGGTTGAACACCATGAAACGGTCGGCGTAGCCGGGGCCGAAATCCGAGGAGGGGTTTGCGGGGTTAGACGTTGAAGCCAGCGCGAGTTCGGAAAGCACACCGCCCGTGGAGGTGAAGGTGCCGCGCTCGTTGCTGTTGGTGTCTTCGGACTTGGAGAAGGTGATATTGGCGTTGAGGCCAGCGTCCTCGCTCCAGCGCTTGGCAACCTCAAAGGTGAGACCGCGATAGCGGCCGTAGCCATCACCCTTGACCAGATAAACGTCACCGAAGCCGGAAGTGGGATTTCCTGGGGCAGAGGCCGAGCCCCGGAAATCCAATAGGCGGCCGCGTACGATGGCTTGGCCGGGACGGTTAACGAGGCCGAAGACGTTCAAGTTGGGGTTGGCATATCCGTCGTTGTACATGACGGGGGTACCGGGTGCGGCGACATTGCCCTGATTGAGATTGATGTTCTGGAGGTACTGCAAACCTTCAAACCTGGTGTAAGTCATCTTCGTAGCGACCGTGAGCCCGTTGCCGAGGTCGTGCTCCAGGGCGAGGTGGACTTTCTTGGCGCGGCTCATCTTGGTTTCGGGGTCCCACACTTGGGTGGCGCTGGCGCTGGAAGAGAATCCCAGGATCGCCAGGGTGGAGGCGAGGTCTGCATCCGGAACCCGGCTGAGGTTTTGGCCGGCGAGCCGTTGAGCCGCGCTGAGGGCGCCCGAATTGGAGGCCGCCAGCGTATTTGGCGGAAACGCAGGATGCGAAGTCGAGGTATTGATCCTGAAGGAGTAGTTGGTGATGTTCTGGCCATTACCCGTCATGGTGTTGGCCACCAGGAGCAAGGGGGTGGGGGTGCTGAACCAGCCGTAGCCGCCGCGCAGCACCGTCTTGCCCTTGCCATCGAGATCGAGGGCGAAGGCGAAGCGGGGGTCGATCCGGCTGCTGTCAGCCGCGCTATCCAGGCCCTTGAAATTGGGGTTCGGGAGCGGGTTATCCGAGAGTTTCTGCTGGCTGAAGCGAAGGCCCGCCGTGAGGGTCAGTCGCTTGGAGAATAGCCCGTTGTAGGAACCTTGTGCATAGAAGGAATTCAGTTTCTGATCGATATCGACTCGGCCGCCATTGACGCTGGTGGCACCGCTGTAGGAGATATTCGCGGCGTCGGTGGTGAGGTGGGCGGCCGTGTCGCCAAGGGTGCCCGTGATCCAGCGGTACGCCGTCCCGTAGGCGGAGCTGCTCGATCCGAAGTTGAAGGCGCCGTTGCCGTTGTTGAAGAACTGATTGCCGATGGAGATGGTCTGGAAGTCGAAGCCGCCCTTCACCGTCCAATCCCCGCGGACCCACGTGGTGTTGTGGATGAGCTCCGTCATGATCTCGTTCATCTGCCGGGGCGTGCTGGTCTTGGTCCCGGCGCTGAAGGAGGGCAGTGCAAGGGCGGGGGAGATGCCATTGCCGGCGAAGGGGCGGCGCTCATTGGAAACCTGGAGCCGCGTTTCGCTGAAGAGCTCAGGTGTCCAGATGCTGTTGGCTTCCAAGACCCAAGAGATGGCGTTGGTTGTGTTCAGCAGGAGGTTGCTGGGAGGCGTTCCGATGAAGTTGCCGCCACCGATGGTGTCTTCAAACTTGTTGTAGTTGACGCGCAGGGCGAAGCGGTGGCTGTCGTTGAAGTTGTAGTCGAGACGGGCCAGGTAGCTGGGGTTCGTCGTGTGCTGGGTGTAGGGAGCGCGGACCGCTCCCGTGGCGGGGTTTCCGACTTCCTGTCCGAGGGTCGCGCCCGGCCGGGTGAAGATGTCGAGGAATCCGGAACCTGCGAAGTCGGAAAGGTCCTGAGCCGTCGCGCCAACCGTGTTCCAGGCGGGCTTGGCGCCAAGTTCCGTTTTGAAGGTCTCGATGCCCACGAAGTAGAAGAGCTTGTCCTTCATGATGGGACCGCCCACCGTGAGGTTCGTGTTGCTGCTGTTGCCACTTCGGGTGAGCTGGGCGGGGGTGTTTTGCAGGGAGCCGGCGGGCGTGAAGGGGGTCGCCTTGGCCTTGGCCATCCAGCTATCGTTTCGCACCAGGTGCAGGACGCTGCCGCCGAAGTCGTTGGTGCCGCTCTTCGTGATGGCGTTGATGGTGGCGCCGGCGGCGTTGCCGTACTGCACGTCGAAGCCATTCGTGATGACCTGCAGCTCGCGGATGGTGTCCGCGCCGAAGACGAAGGGGATGATGGCGCCGCCGCGCTGCTCGCCGAAGAAGCTGGAGTTGTTGGTGGCGCCGTCGATCTGGAGGTTGTTCATGATCTGGCGGGCGCCGCCCACCATGAGGCGGGGCGGGTTACCGGGGCCGGCGACGGCACCGGGGGTGAGGCGGACGAGGTCCATGAAGTTGCGGCTGACGAGGGGGATGCTCTGGACGAGCTTTTCGTCCACGGTGGACACGGAGTTCACCTGGGTGGCATCGAGGGTCTGGGCGGTGGCCACGATCTCGACGGTGGCGGCGGCCATCTCCTCGTCCATGCGGTAGGCGCGGGAGGCCGCGTCGCCGAGGCTCACGCGGATCTGATCCTCGATCGTCTTCATTCCAAGCGCCTTGACCGTCACCTTATAAGTGCCGACGGGCAGGAGGCCGATGGAGAAGCTGCCATCGGCGCCGGTCTTGGCGGAGCGGGTGAGGCCGGTGTCGACATTGCGCAGGTACAGGTTGGCGCTCGCCGGCGCACCGCCCTTGGCGAGATTCACCCGGCCGCGGAAGGCGCCCGAAGTGTCGCTGCTTTGCGCGTGCGCCGCGACGGCGAGCGACAGAGCGGTGAGGATGCGGAGGTTCCGACTTCGCATTGTGTCTCCAATGGATGGGATGGTTCCCGGTGATTTGAGAACCGAGAGTATCCCATTCGCCCCGGGGTGAAGGGTAGGAACGATTCCGTAACACACCCTACCCGGGGTTAGATTGGCCCCACTTGGCGGCTGCGGGCGGAACCATCTGATAGCCTGAGACACCCCGAACAGCAGATGCCCATGCCCATATACCCTCCCGCGCTCCAAGCCCCGGCCCAGGCCGGGAGCCCCTTATCCGCCCCTGCCGCGCAGGCGGGTCCTTCCGTTCCGGTGATGCCCGCCTCCGAGGTCCACCCGGGGATGAAGGGAGTCGGGCGCACCGTCTGGCAAGGCGGCAAGATCGATTCATTCCAATTCGAGGTGATTGGAATCATGAGGAACTCGGCGCCGGGCCGCACGCGGATCCTCGTGAAGGCCAGCGGAGGACCCCTCGCCGGTTCGGGCATCATCCAGGGCATGAGCGGCAGCCCCTGCTACATCGACGGCAAGCTCGTGGGGGCCCTCTCCTTCGGCTTCGGGAGCCAGAAGGAGCCCATTGGGGGCATCACCCCGATCCTGGAGATGCTCGATCAGCTGAAGGATCTGCCGGACGTTTCCGCCCAGCGCACGCCCCTGATCCTGCCCAAGCTCGAGCCTCCCAAGGTGCTCAAATCCGCCCTTTCGGGC
This sequence comes from uncultured Solibacteraceae bacterium, assembly GCA_964457075.1. Classification (GTDB taxonomy): domain Bacteria; phylum Acidobacteriota; class Holophagae; order Holophagales; family Holophagaceae; genus JAFDVN01. Next base: position 6,778 of record CAYWDR010000102.1, on the reverse strand, counting down.
CAGATGCTGCCCTTGTCCGCCATGGGGGACTTCGATCCCCAGGCCCTGCCGCTGGTGCTCGGAGGCTCGGCCCTGGGAGAGACGGCCCAGGCCTTTTGGAAGGAATCGGGCGTCCGCTTCGTGACCGCCGGCACATCGGGCACCTCAGGAGGGGAGGCCAGTCCCATGGAGCCCGGGGGCATGGTGGCCATCAACCTCGTCCAGGGGGATCTGGATATGTCGGCCAGCGGCACCATCACCTACGTGGATAAGAAGCGGGTGCTCTGCTTCGGCCACCCGATGTTCAATCTGGGCGGCGTGGATCTGCCCCTTTGGAGCGCCACCGTGGCCACGGTCATGCCCAGCTACGCCATGTCCTTCAAGCTGAGCACGCCGGTGGCGCCCGTGGGCGCGCTCCGCCTGGATCGCAGCAGCGGCATCGTGGGCGTGCTGGGGGCCGAGGCCCGCATGGTGCCCCTGCGCCTGGGCCTCAACCTGGGCGGCAAGCGGAACCTCAACTTCCGTTTCGAGATCATGGACCACCCGGCGATCACGCCGATCCTCGCCGCCACCGTGCTGGCCCAGACGCTGGACACCCATGGCCGGGGCCTCGGCTTCCAAAGCCTCTCCCTGCAAGGGAACATCAAGGTGGCCGGCCACCCGCCCATCCTCATCGAAAACGTGGTGGCCGACCTCAATCCCGCGCGGCTCTCCCAGTTCCTCGGGGCCATGCTCCAGGGGATCACCTTCAACCCCTTCGAGCGCCCCGTCATTGAGGGCATCTCCCTCACCGTGAAGGCCGAGGAACGCCTGGATCTCACCACCGTGGCGGGCGTGCGCATCCTCAAGGCCCGGGCCAAGCGGGGCGAGGTGCTGCCCGTGCTGGTCACGCTCCAGAACATCCAGGGCGTGCGGGAAACGGCCACGTTCAACGTGCAGGTGCCCATGTCCGCGGAGCGCGGCAAGGCCACGCTGATGGTGGGTGATGGGCTGAGCCTCATGGCCACGGACCCCGACGAGCGGTCGGTGGAGGTGGCGAGCCTCGGGGACTTGGTGCGCCGCCTCAACGGCGCCATGCGCAACAACCACGTGTACGCCCTGCTCACGCAGTCCCAGGCGGGCATCGGCTTCCGGGGTTCGCGCATCGAGGGCGTGCCGCCCGGGGTCGCCACGTTGGCGGGGCTGGAAGGCCCCTCCAGCGCCCCGCGCCTGCAGCGGCAGATCATCGGCCGCGCTTATCTGCCCCTGGAGCGCGAGGTGAAGGGGCTCACCCAGGTTGAAGTCGAGATCGAGTAGCCAAGGATTCCCACGCATGCGCACACCCCTGCACTTACTCGCCCTGCCGGCCCTGCTCGCCTCCGTGCCCGCCCTCGCGCAGGCCGGGAGCTTTGGCCAGGCCCCCTCGCCCACGGCGACCACGGCCTTTTCCGCCTTCAACGATTGGATCGGCAGCGAGGCCAAGGGCGTGCGCATCGGCGCCGACGGGCGGCTCCGGCTCTCCCCCGGCCTGCGGCGGGTGGCGCAGGTGCCCGAGGGCGTGATCTGGTCGGCCGTGTCCGACGGCCAGGGCGGCTTGTTCATCAGCGCCGGCACCGAGGGCAAGCTCTTCCGCTACCAAAACGGGCAGGTGCGGCCGCTGGCCCAGGTGAAGGGCGGCATCGTCTTCGCCATGGATCGCCTGGGGCAGGATCTCATCGTGGCTCCCAGCGGGGAAGGCAAGCTCTTGCGCATCCTCCCCAACGGAGACGTGAAGCCCTTCGCGGACATCGACGCCAAGGTGGTGTGGGCCATGAAGGCGGGGGAGGGCGAGGTCACCGTCGCCGGAGCGGGCGAGCGGGGGGCCCTGCTCATCAAGACCCTCGGCGGCCAGAGCCGCCGCCTCGTCGAGCTTCCCGAGGAACCGGCCTTCACCACGCTGCTGCAGGATGGCGAGGGTGGCTGGTACCTGGGCACCCACGGCCGGGGCCTCGTGGGCCGCTACCGGGGCGGCGACAAGGTGGAGATCCTCATGGATACCCCCTTCGAGGAAGTGCGGGCGCTCACGCTTCAGGATGGCCAGCTCTTCGTCGGCGCCAACAACGGCCTCGCCCGCCAGATGCTCTCCGGCCAGCTGGAGCGCCGGGAAGGTTTCCTGCAGGCGGAGGCCACGTCGACCGCCCGCTGCGGCGTCTTCCGGCTGGGCAAGGACCGGGTGCCCGAGCTGCTGTGGCAGAGCGCCCAGAGCCAGGTCTTCTCGCTGGCCAGTTGGAAGGGGCAGCTCCTGGTGGGCACGGGCAACCGCAGCCGCCTCTTCGCCCTCCCCATGGCCAAGGGCCAGGAACCCTTTGCCGTGGCGCAGGAACTGGGCACGGCCCAGGCCACGGCCTTCGTGCCTTCGGGTTCGGAGCTGATGGTGGTGGGTTCCAACCCCGGCGAGCTGCATCTCCTTTCCGAGGCCCAGGCCACGGAGGGTACCCTGGAGAGCCGCGTGCTCAAGGGGGCTCCCGTCGCGGATTGGGGCCGCGCCTACGTGGCCGCGGAGATCCCCCAGGGCACCGGCGTGGAGCTGCAGTTCCGCACGGGCAGCACGGAGGTGCCGGATGGCACCTGGGGGCCCTGGACGCCTCCCCTCCGCAGCGGCGAACGCCCCGTGGTGGCCCCCAGCCGCTTCGCGCAGTTCCGGTTGAAGCTCTCCTCCACCCGCGGGGGCAGCACCCCCACCGTGGAATCGGTGACGGTGCACTCGGCTTCCCGCAATCTTGCCCCGGTGTGGGAAGGCGTGGACCTCCTGCCGCCGGGCCTCGTCATCACCCGCAACGCGCCGCCCGACGATATCGGCATCGAGCGGGTGCCTTTGGAAACGCAAAAGCTCATCCCCGCCCTGGCCTTTCTGGGCAGTGAAAAGCGCAGCTTCCGGCGCGCCGCCCAGAGCTTCACCTTCCGCGTATCCGATCCCAATAACGACACCCTGCAATTCCAGCTCCGCCTCATCCCCGAGAAGGGGGCGCCGGTCCTCATGGAAAAGGCCTGGCGGGAGCGCTTCTTCAGCATGGACACGCTGCCCGTGCCCGATGGCCGGTACCGGATGGAGGTCACCGCCTCCGACCACCCCACCCAGCCCTTCAACCTCGCCCTGGGCTCCACCTGGCGCACGCCCGCCTTCGTGGTGGACCACACGCCTCCCTCCATTCACGAGTTCACGGCCGTGCCCGAAGGGGAGGGCCTCCGGGTGCGATTCCTCGCTCGCGACGAGACGAGCATCCTCAAGGAAGCGGCCCTCAGCGCCGACGGCGAGCATTGGATCCAGGTGGCGCCCGAGGATCGCGTGTTCGATCAGGTTGACGAGCGCTTCGACGTGCTGATCCCCCGGGAGCTCCTGCGGGGCGACCGCGTGGTCGTGCGCGTCACGGATCTGCAGCTCAACGAGCAGAGCGGCAGCGTGGTCGTGGGCCTGGCCAGCCGCAAATAGCGGGTGAAGCCATGCCGCGTGGTTCAGCCCTGCTGTTCCTTGTAGACCCGATCCACGGCCAGGGCGAGGCCCGTGAGCAGCGCGAGGCCGTGGGGGTGGCGCTCGCCGGCGGGATCGAGGGTGACGAGGTACTGGTCGGCGTTGGTGAACATCTCCTTCACGAGGCCGGCCCACTTCTTCGTGATGCGGCCAAAGACCTGGCCATTGACGGTGAAGGTGAAGTCCCAGCCCTTCCAGTCGCCCTTCAGCTCGCCCATGGGCAGGCCCTGGGCATCCTGCACGTCGAAGGCGCCGCCGAGGGTCCAGATCTTCGAGCGCAGCTGGGCCAATAGCTCGCCGCTGGGCCCATGCACGGTGAGGCGCGTGCGGAAGAAACCCACGTGCTTGTGGACGGTGAGGTGCGGCGCCATCTGGCCCGGGCCGTAGACGCGGACGTCCGTGGGAAGAAGGTGCTTCTTCACCAGCAGGCGCAGCCACTTCCAGGAGGGCTCATCCTTGGCCTGCCCCAAGACGGCCTGCGTATCGGGATCCAGGAGGTTGTAAGTGTCGGTGAGCTTCAAGATCGCCACTTCTTCCTTGATGAAGAGGGATTTGCGGCCAGAGAACATGGACATGGATCAGCACCCCTTGAAATTGGCTGTACGTTTTTCGAGGAAGGCGCCCATGCCCTCCTTCATGTCTTGGCTGGCGGCGAGGAGGCCGAACAGGGCGGCTTCGAACTGGAGCCCCTGCTCCAGCGGCATTTCCACGCCCTGCTGCACGGCGGCTAGGGCCCGGGTGAGAGCGAGGGGGCCGCGGGAGAGGATGGTCTTCGCGAGCTTCTCCACCCCGGCGCGGAGGTCGGCCAGGGGGAAGACGCGGCTCACGAGCCCCATGCGTAGGGCGTCGGCGGCGGGCACCATATCGCCGCTGAGGATCATGTCGAGTCCGATGCCCGTGCCCACGAGGCGGGGCAGGCGCTGGGTGCCGCCGTAGCCCGGGATGATGCCCAGGGAGACTTCGGGCAGGCCGAAGCGGGCGTTCTCGGAGGCCACGCGGATGTGGGCCGACAGCGCCAGCTCGCAGCCGCCGCCCAAGGCGAAGCCGTTCACGGCGGCGATGACGGGCTTGGGCAGCGCGGCGATGCGGTTGAACACGGCCTGGCCCTTGAGGGCCTGCTCCCGGGCGGAGCCGCTATCCAAGTCCTTCAGTTCGCTGATATCGGCGCCCGCCACGAAGGCCTTCTCGCCGGCTCCGGTGAGCACCACCACGCCCACCTCGGCATCGTGCTCCAGGCCCGCGATGACCCCTTCCAGCTCCGCCAGCAGGGCGTTGTTGAGGGCGTTCATCTTCTCGGGGCGATTCAGCGTCACCCAGGCGATGCGGTCCTGCTTTTCGACGAGAACGAGGGACATGGTGCCTCCAGATGAAAGATTGATTATTGGACAAAAGCACGGTTAACCGCGAATGGCGCGAATGGGCGCGAATCACATTCGCGAAAATTCGCGCCATTCGCGGTTATTCGGTTCATTCCAGGTGCTCCCGCAGGAACGCCAGGCTCGCCGCCCAGCCCTGCCTCGCACTCTCCGGGTGATAGTGCTCGGGGCGGGCGTCGCAAAAAAAGCCGTGGGGGGCCTCGCTGTAGACGAGGCTGGCGAAGGGTTTGCCTCCGTCCAAGCAGGCCTTTTCCACCAGCGGGCGTTGCTCCCAGGTAATGACCTGGTCCTTCCCGCCCCAGAGGAAGAGGTGGGGGCCCGAAAGGCTCGGCAGGCGGTCCAGGTGCTGAGGGATCGCGCCGCCGTAGCAGCTGATGGCGGCCCGGAGGGGCAGGGCGGTATTGGCGAGGAAGGCCATGCGGCCCCCCATGCAGTAGCCCACGGCGGCCTGGCGGTCGGCGCCCTGGGCCGTCAGCCAGGCGGCGCAGGCTCGGAAGTCGGCGTCCAGGCCCTCCAGGGCCAGCTTGACGGCTTCGGCCCGGGCGGCGGCCAGATCCGAGTAGGGGGCGTCGAAGTGGGGGGCCGTGCGATGGAAGAGCTCGGGACAGATGGCCAGGAACCCTTCCCGGGCCCAGCGCTCCGTGATATCCCGCATATGGGCGTTCACCCCGAAGACCTCCTGCATGACGAGAAGCCCGGGAGGGTTCGCCACACCCACGGGGCGGGCGGCCCAGACCCGGAGGGTGCTGCCGTCCTCCACGCTCAATTCGATCCACTCGTTTCGGATGGGGTGCATGGCGGCTCCGATCTGGGGGGTCCACGGTTCGATGAGTTGAAAAACCAATGAATATCAACCGCGGCAAATCCGTGGAGATCCCGAAGTTCTCTTAGACTGGAACCATGTTCAACCCGCCCCACCCCGAAAGCTACCGCGACACCCTCCGAAGCTTCCTCCGGGAAGACTGGGGCACGCAGGATTGGTCCACGGCGGCCGTGCCGGATCGCCCCATGCGGGGCCGGGTGATGGCCAAGGCCGATCTCGTGGTCGCGGGCCTGCCGGTGGCGGTGGAGGTGCTGAAATTGGTGGATCCCGCCGTGGAGATCTTCGCCGTGGCTCAGGATGGAGACCGGGTCGAAAAGGGCGCCGAGGTGCTGCGCCTCACGGGCCGGGCGCACGCCCTCCTCATGGGCGAACGGGTGATGCTGAATTTGCTACAGCGCATGAGCGGCACGGCCACCCTGACGCGGGCCTTTGTGGACGCCGTGGCCGGCACCCAGGCCCGGATCTTGGACACCCGCAAGACGACGCCGGGCCTCAAGCTGCTGGAGAAGTACGCAGTGCGTTGCGGCGGCGGATTCAACCACCGGCTGAACCTGGGCGATGGCGTCCTCCTGAAGGAGAACCACCTCGCCGCCCACGGGGGCATCGAAGGCGCCGTGGCCGCCGCCCGGGCCGTGGCGCCCAACCTCATCCGCGTGGAGGTGGAGGTGGCGGCGCTGGAACAGCTCCAGGCCTGACTCGCCTGCGCCGGCGTGGATGGCGTGCTGCTGGACAACATGTCCAACGAGATGACGCGGGAGGCCGTGGCCCTGCGGGCCGCCTCGGGCCGCCACCTCTTCCTGGAAGCCAGCGGCAACATGAGCCTGGAGCGCGTGCGCTCCGTGGCGGAGACGGGCATCGACTTCATCAGCGTGGGTGCCCTCACCCACAGCGCGCCTGCGGCGGATCTGAGCTTGAGGCTGGACGCCTGACCCTGCTCTTCAGGGCCATCTTGGGGTCCGGTTTGAACTGAAAAACGCAGAGGTGCAGAGGCGCAGAGGCAATGACCATGGTGGCCCTAGCCATCCCTTGCTGTCATGAACGTCGCTCCCAACGGGAGAATTACTGCGAACCACCAAGACACCAAGGGCACCAAGGGGGCACGACCCACCCCGG
>CAYWDR010000101.1:0-12146 GCA_964457075.1 uncultured Solibacteraceae bacterium | reverse complement strand
CCTCCGCTTCATCGAGGGCCTAATCCAGGACAAGGTGGATCCGGATATTCAGGTGATCAGCTACTGATCTTTGGATCTTGGGTCTTAACCCACATTGGAGTTGCCCGCACCCCCACCCGAAAGAGTCAAGATGGGGGTCCCTTGAACGCGATGCCGCGCCCGGTCCAGACGCGCAAGTTGAGGCTGCCCAGGCGGGTGGCCGTGCGAACGCGATCCCAGGCCGTGCTTGAGGGCCACCTTCGCGCCTACGATCAGCTCTTGCGCCGGGCCGCGGAGGCGGCCCCGGGTCTCTTCGCCCATAGCCTCGAACACCTTCGCAAGCATTTGCGTGTGGATGCGGTGCTGCTGGCCCGGCCCGCGGGGGAGGGTTGGGCCGCGCCCTGGCAATTCCCGGAGGAAAACCGCCACCCCCCCGCCGCGCCCAGCCGCTGGGTGATGGACTACCCAGGCCGTACCCTCGTCGTGCGCGACGCCCGGCTGGACGGCCGTTGGGCCGGGCATCCCGATCTCAAGGGCGTGGGGGCCATGGCCGCCGTGAGCATATGGGAAGGGGGCGCCCCGGGTGGCGCCCTGATCGCCCTTTCCGCGCAGCCCCGCCCCTTCACCCGGCCCGAACTGGCCCTCCTCCATGCCGTGTCGGGCCTCCTCGGAAAGGCGCTCGAAGTGGAGGCCCTCAAGGTGGATCTGCACCGCCTGCAGGAGGCCCTGGCGCTCACGGAGGCGGTGGTGGAGGACAGCGCCTTGCAGGACGGCCCCTCGGGCCTGCCCAACCGCCGCTACCTGGACATCTGGCTCAAGGCCAATCTCTACCTGGCCCGCCGCCGGGCCGAGCCCATGACCGTCGTTCGCTGGACTCAGCCCCCGAAGGAGCTGCGCCTCCTCCGCCCCGTGGCCGAGGGCCTGCGGGGCGAGGACCTGCTCATCTGCGAAGGCTCGGGCCGCTGCCTCCTATTGCTCCCCCGCACCCCCAAGGGCGGCGCCCAGGTTCTCATCCGCCGCCTCCGGCAGAAGCTGGGCGACCTCCCCATGGCCGCAACCCTATGGGAGCCGGAGCAGGACGATCTCCAGCTCACGAGCGTCCGGCTGAGGCTGGAGGCGGCCATGACGGAGGCGCACTCACTGCCGAAGACGGTGGCTTGGAGATCCTGAGGCGGAGCCTCCCGCCTTACGAGCCCTGGCCCCATCCCCTCCCTCATGGGATGATGAACGTTCGTCTGACCCCAGGTACGGGGCGCTGTGGAGGATTCGTGGATACGCCGACCCTGGTGAAGGCCGCCTTGCAAGCGCTCAATGCGGGGACGGCTCCCGAAGCGGAGGTCTCCCACGAGGAGCTGCTGAAGTGGTATGGCCTCATGCACATGGGCCGGCTGCTCGACGATAAGGCGCCGAACTACCTCAAGCAGGCCATCGGCTGGTCCTATCACGCCCCCTGCGCGGGCCACGAGGGCATCCAGCTGGCCCTGGGCCTCGCCTTCCGCCCTGGCAAGGATTACCTCTTCCCCTATTACCGCGACCTTATGACCTGCCTCGCCGGCGGCCTCACGCCCGAGGAGATCATCCTCAACGGCATCTCCAAGGCCACGGACCCCTCAAGCGCCGGCCGCCACATGAGCAACCACTTCGGGAAGCCCGAGATCGGCATCCAGAACGTGTCGAGCCTCACGGGCAACCACACCCAGCACGCCTCGGGCCTGGGCCGCGCCGTGAAGTACTACAAGAGCGACGCCATCGTGTACTGCAGCCAGGGCGAGAGCAGCCTCTCCGAAGGCTACTGCTACGAGGCCATCGTGGGCGCCGACAAGGAGAAGCTCCCCGTCGTCTTCGTCGTGCAGGACAACGGCTACGGCATCTCCGTGCCCAAGAAGGATCAGGCCGCCAACTTCTTCCTCTGCGATAACTTCGCGGGCCTGCCCAACCTCAAGATCATCAAGTGCGACGGCCTCGATATCCTCGCCAGCCGCGCCGCCATGAGCGAAGCCATCGCCCACGCCGCCAGCGGCCAGGGCCCCGCCATGGTGTACGCCACCTGCGTGCGCATCGGCGCCCACTCCAATTCCGACCGCCACGATTGGTACCGCGACGAGGATGAACTGGCCGCCGCCAAGGCCGCGGATCCGCTGCCCCGCTTCCGCAAGTTCTGCCTCGCCCGCGGACTGAAGGAGGACGAGCTCACGAGCATTGAGCACGAGAACCAGCAGCGCTACCTCTCGGCCCACGACGCCGCCATGGCCGCGCCCAATCCCGCGCCGGAGAGCATCTACGACTTCGTGATTCCCGAAGCCTGGACGAGCGCGAAATTCCCGGAAGGCCTTCACGAGGAGAAGGGCGACGCCATCACGCTGCTCGCCGCCCTGAACACCACCCTCAAGGAGGAGTTCCGCGCCAACCCCGACACCTTCATCTGGGGCCAGGACATGGCCAATAAGGAGAAGGGCGGCATTTTCAACGTGACGAAGGGCATGCAGCCGGAGTTCGGCCCCGGGCGCGTGTTCAACGCCCCCATCGCCGAGGACTACATCGTCGGCACCGCCAATGGCATGAGCCGCTTCGACGACAAGCTCCGCATCGTCGTGGAGGGCGCCGAGTTCGCCGATTACATCTGGCCTGCCGCCGAGCAGATCGTGGAGACGAGCCACGACTATTGGCGCAGCAACGGCAAGTTCTCCCCCAACATCACCATCCGCATCGCCTCCGGCGGCTACATCGGCGGCGGCCTCTACCACTCGCAAAACGTCGAAGGCTGGCTCACGACCCTGCCCGGCATCCGCGTCGTGGCTCCCGCCTTCGCGGACGACGCCGCGGGCCTCCTGCGCACGGCCATGCGCAGCCGGGGCACCACGCTCTATCTGGAACCCAAGTTCCTCTACAACGCCGCCATGGCCAAGAGCCACGTGCCCGCCGAGTTCGCCGTGCCCTTCGGCAAGGCCCGCGTGCGCCGACAGGGCACCGACCTCACCATCCTGGCGTTTGGCACCCCCGTCCACTTCGCCCTGGAGGCCGCCGCCAAGCTGGAGGCCGAGGGCAAGTCCGTGGAAGTCGTCGACCTCCGTTCTCTGAGCCCCCTCGACGAGGAGACCATCCTCGCCTCCGTGAAGAAGACCCACCGCTGCCTCATCGCCCACGAGGACAAGGTCTTCGGCGGCTTCGGCGGCGAGCTCGCCGCCATCGTCGCCTCCAAGGCCTTCGCCTGGCTGGATGCCCCCGTGGAGCGCGTGGGCTCCGAGTTCACCCCCGTGGGCTTCAACCGCATCCTCGAACGGGCCACGTTGCCCAACACGGACAAGGTGCTGGCGGCGGCGCGAAAGACGCTCGCGTTCTGAGGCGGATTAAGGCTAGGTGACCGACGTCCGGTCCGATAGGATCGGCCGATGGTTCCCCCTCTTTCCTTCCGGTTCCTCGTCCTTGCCTCGGCCCTGTTCGCGGTGGGTTGCGGTGGCGGCGGCATCTCTCCTTCCACCGGAACCCCCGGCGGAACCCCTGGGGGAACGGCGGCCTATCATGCCACCCTCGCGGGGCGCGTGGCCCGCACGGGGGTGGCCGGATGCTGGGGGTACACGGCGGCCAACGGGGACCGTTATGGCCTCATGGGCACGGCCAAGGGCATCCTCGTCGTGGATCTGCGGAACCCCAGCGCCCCCCGGGTGGTGGATGAGATCGACGGGCCCATCGCCACGCCCCTTCCCGGCATCTACTGGCGGGAGATGCGGACCTGGGGCCACTACGCCTACATCGTGTCGGAGCAGAAGGATTTCAGGGCCGGGATCATGATCCTGGATCTTTCGGGCCTTCCGGATTCCGTTCGCTACGTCAAAAGCGTCACCCCCCGGGATGGCCGGCTCAACGCCCACACCGTGGACATCGATCCGGACCGGGGGCTGATGTTCGTGCAGCGGTATACCTCGCTCGCCGCTCCCCCCCTGGCGCAGGGCTCCCGGGACCCGGGAGACAGCCACGGCGGCAGCCCCTCGGAGGGCTCCGTGGATATCTACTCCCTCGCCGATCCCGAAAACCCCGCCTACCTCACCACCTTCAACCAGAACGTCTATGTCCACGATATGACCGCCCGGGGCGGCTACTGCTACGTGGCCGAGGGCACCCACAACAGCTACTCCATCTGGGACGTTCGGGATGCGGCCCACCCCGTGTTGGTGGTGCGCTGGAACGTGGCGGCCGGCCATTTCGCCCACAACATCTGGCCCAGCCCCGATGGGCGCTTCGTCGTGACCACGGAGGAAATCCCGGAGGGCCTACCGGCGCGCATTTGGCGGCTTGAGGGAGCCTCGGCGCCCACCGAGCTTTCCGCCTTCCGCCAGGGCAACGGCACGCCTCACAACGCCATTTGGCAGGAAAACCGGATCTTCTTCAGCCACTACGCCGAAGGGGTCGTGGTGGTGGACGCCTCGGACCCGGCCCGTCCCCTTCGCGTCGCCCAATACGACACCAGCCCCCGATTCAACTCCATCGCCTTGGATGGTTGTTGGGGGGTGTACCCCTTTCCCGACGGGAAGCTGGTGCTGGGCAGCGATATCGATGAGGGGCTCCACGTCATTCAGGTCGAACAGCCCTGATTTCATCCAAGCCAAGGCCCCGGGCGTACGCTTCCCAGACGTCAAGCACGTGCTGGAGGAAGCCTCGACGGAGCCGGATGAAGTCCCTGCCCTGGATGGATGGCTCGCCGAGGAAGTAGCCGCCGCTGGAGAGGTACGTGATCAAATCCGGTTTATGGCCGGGCACCCGGCCATCGGCATGGATGATGAGGTTTCGGATCTCCCGGATCCGCCCGAGTTCAACCCAGGCCTGGCCTTCCCTGGCCGCGGCCACTCCGGCCACCTTTTCGAGGTACAGGGCCGATCGCTCCATCCCCCGGGAACGCAGGTCTCCGACGCCGAGGGGGAGGCGTTTGTGCCGCTGGAGGGAATCGCAGAGCGACTCCAATTCGGACTCGAACACGGCGTAGATCGTCATGAGGCCGCTCTTGCGTTGCAGATTGGGGAGTTGATCCGCGAACCCCGGGGCGGCGTTGAAGGCCTGAACCATCCGGTCCGCCTGATCCTCCAGGCCCTCCACGTAGGCCCTGAGCAGTCCGAGCCCTTCCTTCTGGCGTGCGTGCCACTGATCGGGCGCAGAGCTGAGGGGCATTCGGGACCTCCGCGGCTCCCTAGGCCGACCTGGGTACGTGGGCTTGCTCTTTGGCAATTCGGACAAGCATTCGCAGGGCCTCGTTCACAGCCGTGGAGTCGTGGAATACCTCAGCAATATCCGGATCAAGAAGGACTACGTTTGTGCCCATCTTGTACTGGTCCTGGTGCTTGCCGCGCACTCCGGCTGAGAAATCGTACTCGGAACGCATTTCATCATTCTGGTCTGGGTTCTTAGGTTCCTGATTCATATTGTCTCCTCTCACGCGGAGTCGCTGTGGCCTTCTCGAGCTCCCATTCGAAGTCCATTACTGATTGTAGCCTTAGCGCGCCACCACCTCCGCTTGCCCCTCGATCCTCGCGACGATGCGGAACGCCGTGGGGCCTGCGAGGATGCTCTCCAGCCGCACTTCCTTGAGCTGGCCCTTCAACTCCAGGTTGGGCGTGAGGGTGCGGTTCAGCTGCTGGTCGGCGAGGGCCATGAGATCCTTGAACTGCTGGCCGATGAGGACGGTGCTCTTCTCCTGGATCAGGCGGAGGATCTTGGATTTGAATAGCCAGGCGCCGGTCTTGGTGATCCAGCCGGTGCTGGCCAAGGTGAAGTCGAGATCCTCCAGCTTCACGAGGCCTTCAGCCGTGATGGCGGGGCGGCCTTGGAGGGTGATGGTTCCGGTGATGGGACCCTTCACGTCCAGCTCCAGGAGGGCCTTGCCCTGGAAGCCGCTTAGGGCGGCCCGATTGACGGTGAGGGGGCCCCGCTCCGTCTCGAAGGTCCTGCCCCCCATGGCTTCGGTGAGCTGCATCGTCGCCGAGGTGTAGTCCAGCTCCGCTTCGGCGCGGACGTGAAAGCCGGGAACGATGTCCGCGGCCACGTCGAGGTCGGGGAGGGGGCGCGGTTCGGCCGTGGGGCGCGGCCCCACGACGATGAGGGGGCGGGCCTGCAGCTCGGGGGTGACGAAGAGGGTCTGGCCCTCGGTGTGGATGGGGCCCATGCGCAGTTTTTCGGGGCGCAGCACGAGCCAGGCATCCTTGCGCAGCTCGAAGGGCTGGGTGGCCATGGCCCAGGCCTCCTGGGCCCGCTGACGCATGAGATCCGTCCGCCGGATCAGCTCGTCCAGCTGGGCCACGGCCGTCCTGACCTGGCCCTGCATGCCCTTCGTGACGTCCTCCGTGATATCGATGCCGAGGAAGGTGACTTGGCAGGTGTTCAGGGCCGTGGCGGTGGTGATGGGATCCCGCAGCTCCAGGCGCCAATCGGGGCGCAGGGCCCATTGGGTATCGACCTCGATCATGGCCCGGCGCGGCGATTCGGGCGCGCGGCCGCAGGAACCCACGGTGGTGTAGTGCTCGCCCAAGGTGCGCACGCCCACGTCCATGCCGAAATTCACCACCGCCGTCACCGCGACCCGCTGGTTGTTGAAGCGGAACGCGAGGGGCTCGCGATAGAGGTTGCAGCGGAAGTAGGTGCGGGGTTTGCCCGGGATTTCCGCCCATTGCTCCACCACGGGGGGCGTGCGGGGCGTCATCGCTTCCACCTGGGGCAGGAAGGCGGCCAGATCCACCCGCATGGGCAGGGCCAAGGTGGAGAGTTCCCCCACCGTCACGGCCTGCAGAACGGGCGAGGCGGGGGGCGTTTGGGCGGCCAGGGAAAGGGTGGAGGCCAGGGCAAGGATCGCGGAGTCGGGTCGCATGGGGCTCAGGGGTGAAAGGTGTGGCGAATATTCCACTTGGGATGGGGTCTGGTCGATGGAGGTACGAGGCTCAATCCCGGGTGGCCAAGGTCCACTCCCTTAAGGAACGGAATCCATCCCCCCGTGAACCCGAATCCATTATCTCCAGGTCAGGAATTAGGACACCGCTACCGCATCCTCGGGCCCATCGCGGAAGGGGGGATGGGTCAGGTCTTCCGGGCCATGGATCTCCGGCTGGAACGGGAGGTCGCGATCAAGGTGATCTCCTGGGCCCTGGAGAAGGATCCGGAATCCCTGATGCGATTCGAACGGGAAGCCAAGCTTCTCGCCGCCCTGCAGCATCCCGCCATCCTCACGGTGCATGACTTCCTGCACGAGGAGGGGATGCAGGCCATCGTCACAGAGCTCCTGGAAGGGGAGACCCTTGAACAAAGGCTGAAGCGGGGGCCCCTCCCCCTGGAAGAGGCCCTCGCCATGGGAATCCAGCTGGCCGAAGGGCTCGCGGCCGCCCATGAACGGGGCGTCATCCATCGGGATCTGAAGCCGGCGAACATCTTCCTCACGGAGCAGGGGGAGGCCAAGCTCCTCGACTTCGGATTGGCTCGGCTGGCCATCGAAGACCTCACCCCCCTGGTTCCAGGCCCACCGGCACTCCCTTCCACCAGGCGGGATGGGCGGACCCAAGGCTCGGGGCGGGGTTCCTCCGGGCCGGCGAGGTCGACGTCGAGCCGCGGGAGGCCCACCCTGCCGCCCGTCTCCACGGAGGTCGACTTCATCCTCGGCACGCTCGATTACATGTCGCCGGAGCAGTGCCTGGGGCGCGCCCTCGATGCCCGTTCCGACGTCTTCTCCTTTGGCACCCTGCTCCTGGAGACCCTCTCAGGCGTCCACCCCTTTCCTGGGGTCCACCGCCTCGCGATCATCGACGCCCTCCTCACCAAGACTCCGGAGGCCCTGGAGGATCCAGACCTGCCCAAGGATTTGCGGGAGACGCTCCGGCGGGCGATGGCGAAGGATCGGGACCTCCGCCATCCCAGCGCCCGGGAACTGTTGGAGGAGCTTGAAGCCCTCAAGCGCCGGTTGGACCGCCGCCCCCTCCTGCGTCGCATGGCGTGGGGCATGGCCGGCCTCCTCTTCCTGGGAGTGGGGCTTGGGGGCGCCGTATGGGTCCGCCAGCTGCGCGCGCCCGTGGATTCGCTCGCGGTGCTGCCCCTGGTCGTCGGCGATGATTCGCGGGATCTGGATTATCTGGCGAAGGGGGTGGCGGAGCAGGTTCGGGGCAACCTCTCCCGCCTGCCGGACCTCCGGGTTTTGGGAAGCGCCACGACCCTGGGATTCAAGAACCATTCGGCGGATCCTGCTGGCACGGCCCGGGAATTGGGCGTGGGAGCCGTCCTCACGGGGCGCGTTCAGCGGGTGGGGGATAAGATCCTGTTGAAGGCCGAACTGACGAAGGCCCGGGATGGAAGCCAGATCTGGGGGGAACAGTACCTCCGGGAGGCCTCGGATTTCCTCGGGCTTCAAGATCAGATCTCCCGTGAGATCGCGAAGAAGCTGCGCGAGAAGCTCGGCGGCGAAGAACTCCAAGCCATCGAGCGGAGGGGAACGCGGAATTCCAAAGCCTACGAGGCCTTCCTCAAGGGCCGGTTGGAGTGGAGCAAACGGACGCCGGAAGGACTCCTCAAGGCCCAGCGGCACTACGAAGAATCCCTGGAAAGGGACCCCACCTTCTCCGGGGCCTGGTCCTCCCTCGGGGAATTGCACCTCCTCCTGGATAACGGGCCCAAGGCCAAGGAAGAGGCCCGGCGGGCCCTGGAGCTGGACCCGAAACTGGGGGACGCCCATGCGGTGCTCGGGCTCGTGGCCCTGCTCCACGATTGGAACCCGGGGAGGTCGGAAGAGGAATTCAAGAAGGCCCTGGCCTCGGATCCGGGCAACGCGACGGCCCACCACTGGTACGCGCTGATGCTCGGGGCCGCGGGACGCTTCCCCGAGGCCCGGTCTGAATTCGCCAAGGCCCTGCGCCTGGAGCCGGAATCCATGGGCATCCAATGCGATAGCGTGATCCCCGACCTTCAGGAACAGCGCCTCAAGGTGGCGGAAATCCGGATGAGGGCCCTCTTGAAGCGGCATCCGGAGGCTATTCGAGCCTACAAGTACCTGGGCCTGGCCCTGCTCCTCCAAAATCGCTATCAAGAGGCCGCCGAGATGGAAGAGGTGTCCATGGGCGTGGTGGATGACGCCTTTTCACTCGGGCTATTGGGCTATTGCCAGGGCCGCATGGGGCAGCGGGATCGCTGGGAGGTGACCCAGACCCGGTTGAAGGCCCTGGAGCGGAAGGGCCAGCTGATCAGCTATTGGCAGGCCATGCTGTATTTGGGGCTGGGGGACCGCGAGGGCGCTTTGACTTGGCTTGAAAAGGCCGCCGCGGAACGGTCGGTATCCTTGATCGTCGGAATTTCCGACCTCATCTGGGAACCCCTGCGAGGGGAGGCCCGGTTCAAGCGGATCCTCGAACAAACGGACATGGAATGGATTATTAACAAAAGTCTTTCATCCAGCGGTCGATAAGAGGACTTCCCGGGGCGATCCCCGGTGGATGGGAGGAGCGTCATGAATTATTCCCAGGAAAACATGAAGGCGCTGAGCAAGGTGCTGGCGAAAAGCTGGACGGATGCCGCCTTCGACGAAGTCTTCCGCGCCCACCCGGCGGAGGTGCTTCGGGAGCATGGCTACAGGCTTCCCAAGGAGGCCAAGCTCATTCTCCACACCTGCACGGAAACGGAGTGGCACTTGGGCCTCCCGCCCAAACCCTCCACGAAGGACTTCAGCCCCCAGGTGCTGTCCGCCATCGCGGAAAACGGAGTGAACCCGGAGACGAACGCGCCGCTTTACTGCGTCGTTTGCACCCTGTCCGCGCCGGCCTCCATTGATGTCACGACCCTGGCCTGAAGGCCCCCGCCTTCGGTCGGGCCTGGCCTGGCATGCACAACCCTCCGGCCTCCGTCTTTTGGGGCCGGAGGGCGTGTGGCAATTACCGGGGGCCCACTGGGGCCCCCTACTCGAATCCCTGGATGGCCGCGCCGCCGATTCGGTGGTGGAGGGCCTGCCCGCGCCTTGGGAGGAGGCCACGGGTTACTTCGCCCTGGCCCAATTACAGGGCTTGGGACTGTTGGAGGAAGGAGAGGGGGAAGCAAGGCCGGCCTTCGGTCGCCTGAGTTTGCACAGCCTGGGACCTCCCGAGGGCCCCCTTGAGGCGCGCCTCGGCCCCTGGCTGAAGGGCGAAGGGCCAGAACTGGAGGTGGTGTTGGCGGCCACCGCCTTGGATCCGGCCCTGGGGGAGGTGCAGGCCCGGCGGGCTGGGAGGGCGTGGTTGCTCGTGGAAGTGGGTTCCAGCGCCCTTCAGGCGGGCCCTCTGTTCAAAGGGGCGGGTGGTCCCTGCTGGCACTGCCTAAAGGTTCGCCTGGAGCTGAACCGGGCCAGCGGCCCCCCCCCGCCGGAGGTGGGAGAGGCCCCTTTGGATCTGATGTGGAACCTCCTGGCCATGGAGGTTCTCCGGCTGCGCCGGGGCGAAGCCTCCGTCCTCGCGGATCGGCTCTGGCGTTACGCCGAAGGGAGGGTCAGCCTCCACCCCGTGATCCGATTGCCTCAATGCCCCATCTGCGGGGATGGGAATCTGGGCCGTCGCGTCGAGCCCCTTCGATTAGAACCTTCCCCCAAGCGCCTCCGCGCGGGCGGCGGCCACCGCGGCTCGCCTCCGGAAGAGGCCGTGGCGAGGCTCTCCCGCCATCTGAGCCCCCAGACCGGAGTGATCTCCAGCCTCCATCGGCTGACCCCGGAGGAGGGTGCCCCCGTGCATGTGTTCGCCGCCAGCCACCCCTTCCCCCGGACGATCTACTCCCGGAGTGATGCGCCCCGCCTGCCCTGGCGCAGCTTGAGATCCTCGGCGGGCGGAAAGGGGATCAATGAGGCCCTGGCGAAGGCCAGCGCGATGGGGGAGTGCCTGGAGCGCTTCAGCGGGATCTTCCAGGGCTACGAGCCCCGCCAAACGGCCTCCCTGGAGGGCCTGGGGGAAGGAGGCCTCCACCCCAACGCCGTCATGGGCTTCAGCGAGGCCCAGTACGCCGCGCGCGGGACTTGGGATCCCGGCCGCAGCCTCGTCCACTTCGTGCCTCGGCCCTTCGATCCGGAAGCCTCCTTGGAGTGGAGCGCCCTGTGGTCCCTCACGCGCCGCCGCTGGCGTTGGCTGCCCACGGCCCTTTGCTACTACGGCTATCCGCAGGGACTGGATGAAGCCATGTGCCTGGCGGATTCCAATGGCTGCGCTTCCGGGGGGAGCCTCCCGGAGGCGATCCTTCAAGGGGCCCTGGAGCTGGTGGAGCGGGATGGCGTGGCCCTGTGGTGGTACAACCGTCTTTCCAGGCCCGCCGTGGATCTGGACGGCGTGGCGGATTCCCTGGCCCAGACCCTTCGAGATCGATTCAAGGCCGAAGGGCGGTCCCTATGGGTGCTCGATGTGACCAGTGATCTGGGCATTCCCGTCTACGCCGCGCTCAGCCGGCGCGTGGGCGAGGGGAACGGGAGCCTCCTCGCGGGCTTCGGGGCCCACGTGGACCCCCATGTGGCCTTGGTGCGCGCCCTGACCGAACTCACGGAGGTGCGCCACCAGTTCTTCGAAGTGGCCCCGGGCGGCGGGGAAAAGCTCCGCCAGGAGTCTCCCGAAGCCCAGGCCTGGTGGGCCGCCCTGGATCGGGATCGCCCCGCCTATCTGGAACCCGCGGGCCGAGCCGCCTTGCCCGATCCGCGGTGGGACCACGACGACCTGGCGGAGGACATCGAGGAACTCACGGCCCTTCTCGCCTCCCACGGCCTGGAACTCCTCGTGCTTGATCAGACCCGCCCCGGCCTGGACCTCCACGTCGTCCGCGTCGTCATCCCCGGCCTCTGCCACTTCTGGCGGCGGCTGGGGCACCGCCGGCTCACGGAGGTGCCGGTGCGGATGGGGTGGCTTGAACGGGCCCGGGACGAAGGGGAAATGAATCCCTTGTCGATTTTTCTATGACGGCAGGAGGCTAGACCCCCGCCAGCTTCCCCGCCGCGGCCTTCAGCTCCTCGGCGATCATTCCGGGCTCGCGGCCCAGGAAGTCCGTGCGCTGCATGAGGTGCACGAGGTGCCCGTCCTTGAGGATGGCGGCCTGGGGGGAGCTGGGCATGGCGCCTTCGAAGTATTCGCGGGCGGCCTGGGTGGCTTCCTTTTCCATGCCGGCGAAGACGGTGACGAGGTGGTCGAACTTGAGGCCCGAGGCCAGGGCGGCGG